>JAEWFG010000045.1 GCA_023388935.1 Pseudomonadota bacterium
GACCGAAACCGACCAGTAGCAGGGCCATCCAGGTCACGAAGGAGGCCATCAGCACGGCTGGCGCAAAGCCGGTCGAGATGCCGGTCCTACCGCGGCGCATGCGCTTCCATATTGGCAACATCACTGAGAGCAGACGGCGTGCTACGCGCAAGGCGCCCGCGCTTTCTCCGGGTACCACCACCGTGTCGAAGACGTCTCGCAGGGCAAGGACGACCAGAAGGATGCCCAGCACGACTTCGATAACTTCCTTGAGGCTCACGACGACGACGCGTGAGGGGACGACTTGCCTTCTCGCTCGCCCGGGTTACCGACGGAAGGCGAGCCGACCTTCTTCGCCTCCGCCGATACCAACCTTTCCAGCGATTTCAAGTGCGCCAGACCGGAGACGACCAGCCGCTGTTCGTCGGTTTCGCCAGCTGCGATAAGGCCAAAAATATGATCGGTGAGCGCCTTTCTCGCCTGGACCAATTCGGCCCGGTCGCGATCCTTGAATTTCTCAAAGATCTCCATCGCCCGTTCGATGGCGGATGGAGCGACGGCGCTTTCGAGGACATCGATCATGCAAAAACAACCGCCCGTTGGCCGTTTCGGTTCCGAATTAGGCCTCAGTCCGCTTTCCGCAGAGCCTTTTGCTTCGAGGCTGATCGCTGTTCCGTGGGTCGTGTCAGCGGCCTTAAGAGACCGTTTGAAACGGGGGCGGCGGTTGAAGTGGTTCATGATTCATTTCGGCAGCAGCGAACCGGAAGGGTCCGTCACGTTAGGCGTTCCTTTGACATAGGGTTCTACACTTTCAATTCTTCCGGCTTGGTCGGTTTTTCCTCCGCATCGACCACAGCCTCCACCAGTGCCGGCTTTGGCGAGTAGAGCGCAGCTTGAATTGCTGGCTTGATATCGTCCGGCTTATCGCACCGGAAGGCATCGGCTCCGCAAGCTTTGGCAAAGCTGACAAAGTCGATCGGCGGCAAGTTGCAGCCGAAATCGGGATTGCCGATCTCGCGCTGCTCGAACATTACCTCGGCAAGGCTGTCATTCTTGAGTACGATGACCTTGACCGGCAGGTTTTGCGCCACCGCGGTAGACAATTCCGCCATCAACATTGCAAAGCCGCCGTCCCCGACCACCGCCACCGATTGTCGGCTGGGATAGGCGAGTTGCGCTGCGATCGCGAAAGGCAAGCCGGGCGCCATGCTCGCCAGCATGCCGGTCCCGGTCAGACGCTGGTTTTCGCGAAGCCTGAGACAACGCGCCGCGAAATGCGTGTTGGCGCCGCAGTCGAGCGAGATGATCGCATCGTCGGCAATGAGGTCACTAACGGCGCGAACCACCATCTGCGGACGAAGCGGGGCGCGCGGGCTGGTCTCGATCTGATCGAGCATGCCATTCCAGGCGGACATGCGCTGCTGGGCCTCGGTGAGAAAGGAGCGGTCGCTGTTGCGCTGGAGCATAGGCTATATCGCTTGTAGCGTCGCCTTGACATCGGCGACGAGGCCAACCTCGATTGGATAGCGCAGCCCGATCCGGTCGGCCGTCGATCTGGATCCCGCGGGCCTGCCCTGGGCGCGGATAGTATTCCTCCCATGGCATGGTCGAGCCAAGGATCAGCACGGTATCGCAGTTCTTCACGGCCCAGGAGGACGGCGCCGTACCGAGGTCGCCGATGCCGCCAGTGGTAAGCGGTGAATCATCAGCAAGCACCGCTTTACCGAGCAAGGACTTGGCCACCGGTGCGCCGAGGATGTTGGCAAGCTGCGTGACCTCGTCGCGCGCATGCAGCGCGCCCTGCCCGGCCAGAACAGCCACGCGGCGGCCCGAATTGAGAATATCGGCAGCCGCGCGGACCTGGTCCGCCGGTGCTGCCGCAAGCGGCGCCGTCCAGGATGAAGGAGTGCGAACACCGGGATTGCGCATTGATTTCTTGTCCGCCGATCGTTTCATCATCTGCACATCCTTGGCGATAGTCAGATGCGCGACACCACGATCGCCGAGCGCTGCGCGGCAGGCGCGGTTGCCGACGATGACGGCGTGCTCCGGCCCGGTCACCTCCTCGTTGTAGAGCGCAATGCTCTGCATCAGCCGTACGGTATCGACGCTCTGCTGGAAACGGACGCCGGAAAGATCATGGAACGTCAGGCCGGTCAGGGCGACGACCGGTGCACCGTCGAATGCGGCGTCCTGAAGCCCATTGAGGAGGTGGATTGCGCCTGGACCGGTCGTACCCACGCAGACGCCGAGCCGGCCCGTATGCTTGGCAAGGCCGGAGGCCATGAACGCGGCGGCCTCCTCGTGGCGCACACCGACGTAGCGGATGCGGTCGGACCGTTTGCGCAGTGCCTCGATGATGGAATTGATGCCGTCGCCGACAATGCCGAAGGCATGCGTCGCGCCCCAGGCAATCAAGGTCTCCACCAGAATGTCGGCGGTGTTCTCGTCGTTGCCGAAGTCCGGCATCGGCTGGGCCGATATCGCGGATTCGGATTCTTTTGGCGGCGGCGCAGCTCCGGCCCGCACAGTAGTCCCCGCAAGGGCTATTCCGGTAGCCGCGGCAGAAATGAAATCGCGTCGATCAAGACCTTTGCTCCCTGGCATCGCTTGGCTCCCAATTGCATGCATCGATTTGCCAGTCAGGAAACCTCGCTCAGAGCCCCCGGTTGCTATTACAAGCCAGGAGGCTCGCCTTCGTGACACTAAAAACCTGGGGGCCTGCGTTCGCACTCTCGAGGAGCTCACCAAAGCGACGAACCCTGCTGGCGCCGCCGCCTTTCGCACCACGGCAGCGGCTCCCGCGCGGGGGGCAAATAAACCCATCGTCGGTAACAAGGGAGCCGCAATCATCGGCCCCGTAATCCCAAGCGAGGCAGCAGAACCCTGATTTCCTGCGGCCGCCTTCGACTGATGCCGGTTCGCTGCCGAACCTGAAATTCTCCTTTACGGTGGCTCATATGAAGGTCGCGGAGGCGGCTGGTCACGCGGGGTGACACAACGCGAGCGGCCGATCTCGGAAGCCCTATTTCGCCAGCAAAGTTTCGTCGAAGCTGGCGAACAGCGTAGCGGGTCCGGGATAGACCTCGACGCATCCAGCTTGGCGGAGCAGGTCCTCCGTAAAACCCCCGCAGAGGACGCCGATGGCTCGGATTTTTACCTTTCTGGCGGCCTCCGCGTCGTACGGGGAGTCACCAATAGCGACCGCATCTTCTCGGTCGATTCCCAGCTTCTTCAGCGCGACCTCGAATATGTCGGGCTCCGGTTTTGATTGCTCGACATCGTCGGACGACGTTGTCGCGTCGACCAGCTTGCTGATGCCCGCGATGGCGAGATACTTTTCGAGTTCGTCCTTCCTGGCCGACGAGGCGATCTCAATCCGGAGGCCGGCGTCGCGAGAGCGTTTCAGCAGGTCCGGCACCGCGGAGAACGGTCGGATCAAGGGCAAATACCTGGCTTTGAAATGTTCGCTCCGCCAGGCGTCGAGTTCCTTTCCGTGGTCCCGCTGGGCCGTCTCGGACAGGAAAACGGGAATGAGCTTGTCGCCGCCCTTGCCGATCTGGCTTCGGGCCTGCTCGAAGCTGACATGGTGGCCGAACTTCACCATGGCTTCGTGCCATGCGATCGCGTGCAGATCCACCGAATCCAGCAGCGTGCCGTCCAGGTCAAAGATCGCTCCGCGTGGCAATTCACCCTCTCCTTCACGGTAGTGTGGAGGACGAACTTGGTCCCGGGGTGTCAGTTCCGAAAAAACTGATCTTGGCGGCCGCGCCCCCTGTGGGGATAGAAACGGCGGGCAGTGATAGTCTGCGCCCGGAAGGGAGCGGCCGTTACGATTTTGGTGGCATGTACCCCGTCAAAAAACCTGGTCCACGGGCTGTTGCGCGCTTGAGAGTGGTGACGCCATCCGACGATCCCGTTTAGGAATCTAATCAATAGCGCAGCCTAGCCCTTCCGCTGTCGTCAGCAGGAGGATTGGACATGAGCTGGAAGAGATCAAAAGAGCGACCGTGCGATGCCGGTTATCCACCCGAACGCGGCCGCCATCGATATCGGTGCGACTATGCACACGGCTGCTGTAAGAGCAGATCGCACTCCTGAACCAGTGCGCAGCTTCGGAACCTTTACAACCGATCTGCATCGGTTGGTGGATTGGTTTACGGAATGCGGCGTCGAGACAGTCGTTATGGAATCGACCAGCGTGCACTCGATTCCGATTTTCGAACTCCTCGACGCCCGTGGCTTTGCCGTTTTCGTTGTCAACGCACGCGATGCCAAGCACGTGCCCGGACGCAAAACCGATGTCAGCGATGCGCAGTGGTTACAGCGGCTTCATTCTTGTGGTCTGCTCCGTGCTTATGGTCTGCTCCGTGCCAGCCTTTTCAGCGACTATGGCGTTTCGGCCTGAAGGAAAGAATGCGGCCTGATCGCGCCGGCAGCGCCGATGCGGCTGCTCAGAGCGACCGCAAATCGGATCAACCGGCCCGCCGGACGACATGAACTACGCCAGAAGAGCGAAAGCTGGCCTCCTTGCGCCGGGAGGTATCCAAGAAGAGATCGGTCCTCAGGTCGAAACCGCAACGACGCCGAGCTTCCAGTGACCAAGGGCGCCACAGCCCATGTATCTACGGCCCGCGGTGTAACGCGAAGACACGGAGGGGCGCGTACCCTTAATTTCGGCGACATCCGCTTCACGCCGACACTGACGCGCGGTCCTGGGGAACCCCTCTGCGTCGGGGGCGTTTGAAGCAACGGGCCCTGTCATGACCTCATCGTCGCTTCGGCAAGACAGGAGAGCGCGATGAAACGAATGCTCATCCTTACGGTCGTCATCCCGTGGCTTTGCGTGTCTGCCACCGCTCACGCGCAGGTGGCCGTGGCGGTGCGCTGTCCATTCGGCGTAACGTTGAGCGCCGATCTGACGGGGTTCGGCTGCGCATCCGATCCGCTCGGCGCCCCCATCTATCAGTTTCCCTCTGGCGTAGGGGCCCCCACGCCGACAATTGCACCGCTACCGGGCATCGGCGCTAGTGCGCCAAACGCCGGTGGTGCTGGCGGCGTGTCTCATCGAGAGCGAGCTGTCTGGGCGCGATACCGTCAACAGCCGGCAACGCCAGTGCAGTCGATCTCTTTGGCGGCGGCGGCGGATGCTAACGCGAAGACAAGAGGGTGCGTACTCGTCATTTGGCGTCCGCTTCGCTCCGATAGCGACTTGCTTTGGTGCAGACTTGGCAAATGACGCGCTAGAGCCAGAAGCTCCATTGGCATTTCGGTGGCGCGACAACCCGACCAGTTGTTGCGGTCTCGAATGCCGATCGACCGAACCCGGCGGACAAAGATCTCGCCACAAGCGCGATCACGGTCCCTAACTAAGTAGCGAGGGATTTGCTCCCAGCCGCAGGCTTCGGAGTTGATGACGAAGCATCAGGATCTCAGCTTCCAACGACGCGCGCGATCGGAAAAATAAGACCAGAACCGACCAGATCGGCCTGTAAGCTTCTCTCACGAGATAGAAGCATTGCGCGATTCGGATTCACATACCAGCCGGATTGGGTTTCCAACAGGGACACCAGGACTAGAGCGAAGCAGAACAGCCCGATCATCCCGCCAGCTTAGGCGATTGCATTTGGACATCACACCCAGATGTGGTTTTCGGTACACACAGGCATCGACATGCAATTGTCACTGCTTTGAAATCCTATCGCGTGGTCAGGAACACCGGGCGGCCATTGGCGTTTTCCCGCGCCCGCAGGACGGCAGCCCGCTTCCTGTCGGGTGGTTGAGTGAGGACTTTGCCCCAGCTCCGTCGCTGCCCCCTCTCTGCGTGGACGAAGCTGGGGCTTTTTTGCGCGCAAAGGCGACGAGCGTGCATCTCCTAGAATTGCGCAGAGCCTCATAGGAACGCCTTGCCGCTGTCAGCGTTTTTGTCGCGCCCGGCAGTATGCGCGTGCCCCCTACCCTGCCGGGGCCTGTGACCGCCCCAGCGCGGCTCCCCATCTGGCGCTGGGGCGGATTGAACTCTGCCGGAGTCGGCAATAGATCGACGGCAGCAAGCCGGTCGCCCGCAAGGCGGCCCTGACGGGGTGCTGTCCGTTTTCTGAGGCTTTGTCCTAATTCGGTTTTGTGAGTGTCCTTCGCCAATTTAACTTATGTTACGGGCGGGTCACGCACTGGGAAGGCCTTCCCAGTGCTGGCGCCCCGAGAATGGACTTGCGGATCACGTCGCGCCACGCCATCGAGCGAAGAACCTCCTGGATTGAGCTAACGAGTATCTTGCTCGCCCGCTCGCGGGAGCAACTAGAGCGGTGTCAGAAGCTTTTTCGGCACACACGGCAGGCTCAGTCGCTCTCGGCTGCGGGTGATGATTTGTTTAATGCCGCTCGCGCGGCCTCTCCTTAGGCTGCACCTCGGTCTGAGCTTGATGGACGATTTCCGAGGCAATCTCCTGCGCTACGCGAAGATGGTCCAAGACGGTAGGCAGGAGGTCCGATGCAAAATCCTTCAGTTCCGCGTTTTCCCCCGAACCGATCTCATACTCCAGAAGCTGCGCCGTCTTTTGATGGTCGATGATCTGGCCTTGGATATAGGCGAGATCGAATTGTACGCCGCTCGCCGACTCCAGCTTGGCGCGCATGGCGCTGTGTTCGGCATCGAGCGTGTCTGGTATTGCGATTCCGTAGCCTTTGAAAGCGCCGCGAGCCGGTCGTCCGCAGCTGTATGGTCGCGGACCATGCGCTGTGCAAATTCCTTGACCGCGCGGCTTGCCCCTTGCTGCGCGGCGAGTTTTCCGAGGTTCACTTCGACCAATCCTCCGGCAGCGGCAGCCTGAACGAAAGCACGATCCGGCTGTGCGCGGCGGCGATCAGGGTGAGACTCCAGCGACAATCAAGGTGAGACTGCGCCGATGGGGGCGGGCCGAAGGGAGGGCGTAGCCCGACCGGAGGACCGTCCCCATCGGCGTCGCGCGTTTTTGGCCCGTCTGGCGGTCGGGTGCGGCTGGTGCAAGCTGTTGATTCGTCTCGACAAGAGGGAATCGATGCCTTGCCTGGCCTTCACATCACTGACCACCAGATGAGGCTGTACATGACCTACCGACAGACA
>JAEWFG010000126.1 GCA_023388935.1 Pseudomonadota bacterium
ATCAACTTCGGCATCATCTACGGCATCTCGGCGTTCGGCCTCGCCAACCAGCTCGGCATCGCGCGCGAGGAGGCGTCCGCCTACATCAAGAAGTACTTCGAGCGCTTCCCCGGCATCCGCGCCTATATGGACGAGACGAAGGAATTCTGCCGGCAGCACGGCTATGTCACGACGCTATTCGGCCGCAAGTGCCACTATCCCGACATCAAGGCCTCGAACGCCTCGGTCCGCGCGTTCAACGAGCGTGCCGCGATCAACGCACGGCTGCAGGGCACCGCGGCCGATATCATCCGCCGCGCCATGACCCGCGTGGAGGATGCACTCGCCGAGAAGAAGCTCTCGGCCCAGATGCTGCTCCAGGTGCATGACGAATTGATCTTCGAGGTGCCGGACGCCGAGGTCGAGGCAACGCTCCCCGTCGTGCAGCATGTGATGCAGGACGCACCGTTCCCGGCGGTGCTGCTATCGGTGCCGCTGCATGTCGACGCCCGCGCGGCGAACAACTGGGACGAGGCGCACTGAGGCTCTTTCCCCGGATGCTGCGCAGCGCGCCGCTCTTCGCGGCGTGGTGCGCGGCTGATCCGGGGCCCACGCCGTGCCAACTGGGTCCCGGCTCTGCGGCGCACCGTCAAGAACGCTGCGCCGCGTCCGGGACAAGAGGACTCAATTGTCCTCCGTGCAATTGCGCGATGGCCCTACCACACCACGCATATTAGAATCGCACGATTTCCCACACTGGTTCGCCCATGCCCCACACCTCCGCCCTGCTCGGCTTCGCCCTCGTCTGCCTCGGCCTCGTGCTCACGCCCGGGCCGAACATGATCTATCTGATCTCGCGCTCGATCACGCGGGGGCCGGCGGCCGGCATCGTCTCGCTCGGCGGCGTGGCGCTCGGCTTCGCGTTCTACATGCTGTGCGCGGCGTTCGGCATCACGGCGCTCTTGCTCGCGATTCCCTTCGCTTATGACGCGCTGCGCTTCGCCGGTGCCGGTTATCTGCTCTGGCTGGCCTCGCAGACGGTGAAGCCGGGTGGCCGCTCGCCGTTCCAGGTGAAGCAGCTCGCGATCGACAGTCCGCGCAAATTGTTCGCAATGGGGTTCGTCACCAATCTGCTCAATCCGAAGATCGCGATGCTTTATCTGGCGCTGCTGCCGCAGTTCATCGATCCCGCCGCCGGCAGCGTGCTGACGCAGTCGGTGGTGTTAGGGGCGATCCAGATCGCGATCAGCGTCAGCGTCAACGCGATGATCGCGCTCGCCGCCGGATCGATTGCGCTGTTCCTGGCGAACCGGCCGAGCTGGATGCTGGTGCAGCGCTGGCTGATGGGCACGGTGCTGGGCGGGCTTGCGGTCGGGATGGCAGTCGAGGCGAGGAAGGTGTAGCCCCACGCGCGTGTCCCGGACGTGCTGCAGCGCTCTTGCGCTGCTGCGCAGAGCCGGGACCCGGCGCCCGAGCAAGCGGCCCCTGTGCCCCGGCTCTGCAGTGCATCGCTTTGCGCGCCGCACTGCGTCCGGGGCACGAGAGAAAAGAGCGCCAATCAATCCAGCTTCGCGTCCATGCCTCGCTTCACCGCCGGGCGCGCCATCAGGGCCTCGTACCAGCGCTTGACGTTGGGAAAATCGGCCAGCTCTACCTTGTGGCGAGGGTGGCGCCAGGCCCAGCCCAGGATAGCGAAATCGGCAACCGAGAGGTCGCTGGCGACGAAGTCGCGGCCATCGAGGCGGCGGTCGAGCACGCCGTAGAGCCGGCGCGTCTCGGCCATGAAGCGCTTCAGGCCGTAGGCGCGGTCCTGCTCGTTCTCAAGCGCGATGAAATGGTGGACCTGGCCGGGCATCGGCCCGAAGCCGCCCATCTGCCACATCAGCCATTCATAGACGGGGATGCGATCGCCAAGCGATTTCGGCAGGAATTTGCCGGTCTTTTCGCCGAGATACAGCAGGATCGCACCGGACTCGAAGATGCTGACGGGCTTGCCGTCGGGGCCCTCGGGGTCGACGATCGCGGGGATCTTGTTGTTGGGGCTGAGCTTGAGGAACCCGGGCGCCATCTGCTCACCCTTGGTGATGTTCACCGGGATCACCTTGTAGGGCAGCCCCATTTCCTCCAGCGCGACCGAGATCTTGCGGCCGTTCGGCGTGTTCCAGGTGTGCAGCTCAATGGTCATGCCTTATGTCCTTCCCCCAAGAGGCTTGGTGCGCGGTTTGCCCCTCCACTACCCCAGAAGGTTGCATCCCCACAACCGGCGGACCGGGATGGCCGATCCCTGTTGACGGGAGATGCCCCCTCTGGAATGTCGCGGCCGTCGCGGATAAATTCCGCCTCCTCCAAAAACGCTCCCGAGGGACCGCCGTGTCGAAATCAGCCTCTCGCGCTCGCCTGTTCGAAATCATCCGCCGGCGTTCCTTCGGCCGCGGCGAAGTGACGCTCGCATCGGGCCGCAAGAGCGATTTCTACTTCAACCTCAAGCCGACCATGCTGGATCCGGAGGGCGCGACGCTGCTCGCCGAGCTCACCTATGAGGCGCTGAAGGACGATAATCTCGATTTCATCGGCGGCCTCGAGATGGGCGCGGTGCCGCTGGCCGGCGCACTGGCGCAGATCTCCTGGATCAAGGGCCATCCGATCGCGGCATTCTTCGTGCGCAAGAAGCCGAAGGAGCACGGCGCGAGGCTCGCGATCGAGGGGCTTCCCAAAGGCGAGACGCTCGAGGGCAAGCGCGTCGTGATCGTCGAGGATGTCACCACCACCGGTGGCTCGGCGATGAAGGCCGTGGAATCCGTGCGCGAGACCGGCGCGGATGTGGTGCTGGTGCTGACCATGGTCGACCGCGAGGAAGGCGCCACCGATACGTTCGGTGCGGCCGGCCTGCCGTTCCGCTCGCTCTACAAGGCGTCGGAATTCTTGAAGGAGTAATGCCTTTTCTCCTTTGCCCCCGCTCTTGCGGGGAGAGGTGAAACAACCCCGGCTCAACCCCTCATTTACCATCCCGCCTTATGGTGAATCATGTGCTGAGACCTGATGGTCCCGGCCGGTTCAGTCGCGTCGGGTGGAGTAAGCGTTGCGTACAGCCTTGTCCCATGCGCGCCGGTGGCGTCGCGCGATGCTTGTGGCCGCCACCCTGGCAACAGCGCTGCTCGCGGCTCCGACCCCGGTTTTGGCCGAAGGCCTGTTCGACTTCTTGTTCGGCGGCATACAGCAGCGGCTGCAGCGCGAGGTGCCGCAGCAGGCGAGCTCCTACGCCGATCCTTTCACCGGCCAGCAGAATCCCGCAACGTCACAATTTGTCCCGCTGACACGCTCGGCGGCCGGCGGCTCCGGTCCGGCTTTCTGCGTGCGCAGTTGCGACGGCAAATATTTTCCGCTGATGCGCGGCTTCGCCTCGCCCGCACAGATGTGTCAGGCGTTCTGCCCCGCCAGCGCGACAAAGGTCTATTTCGGCTCCTCTATCGAGGGCGCCTATACTCAGACCGGCGAGCGCTACGCCGACAGCGAGAACGCGTTCGCCTACCGCAAGGCGCTACGCGCCGACTGCACCTGCAACGGACGCGAGCCGGCTGGCCTCGCTCCGATCGATCTCTCGCTGGACTCGTCGCTGAAAGCCGGCGACGTGATCGCGACCTCCGACGGCCTCCTCGCCTATACCGGCGTTCGCCTCGGCAACGACCAGACCGCCGAGTTCACGCCGGTCGCCTCCTATCCCGGCCTCACCGCACAGGTCCGCGCGCAGCTCGGCGAGATGAAGGTCGCCCCGGCGCGGGCGGAGATGGTGGCAACAGATGCGCCAGCAGCGGCCGAGATCGTGCGTGAGACGCTGCCTGATGTGACGGTGCCGAAGACGCAAAAGCCGGCGAAGCGGGCGGGATTGGATTAGGCGGACTCGCCCGTAACGCAGTCGTCATTGCGAGCGCAGCGAAGCAATCCAGAATTGCCTCCGCGGAGGCACTCTGGATTGCTTCGTCGCTGCGCTCCTCGCAATGACGGAGGTTGCCGCACTACCTTCCGATAATCACCCCGATCACGTTCGGCGCCGCCAGATATTTTTCCTCGATCGCCGCGCGCGCAGCGGCGCGGTTGTCCGCTGTGAGCAGGCCGCGCTTCTCGGCCAGGATCATCCAGCAGAAACCCCACCAGTCGGTCAGCATGCCCGCTTCGTCGACGAGGTCGTAGCCCTGCTCGGCTGCGAAGATGCGTGCACACGCTTCGTCCAGCGTGTCGAGGAACAAATGGTCCTCGACCGAGAACAGATCGTCGCTGATGTCGTCGATGGTGTAGCCCCAGATCGACTGGCATACCGCGTTGAATTCGCGGTCGAACTGGTCGTCATCGACGGCGTAGCGACGCGCCGCCTGATGCAGCCGCGACAGCGAACGCGCGAAATCGGCGATCCGGGTGAGGGCAAATTGATCGAAGGCAATGGTGGACATGTAGTCCTCGCAAAGTCGGACAGACGCTAGATATTGTGTCGGCACTCCGACGAATCACAATGATATATCAAAGACTTGCTAAAGTGTTCTTAATTTGTTCCAGAGCACCAAAATCTCAATAACACCGCGACGCTGCAATGGCGTGGACGCGGCGGTCGCCGAGCAGGTGGGCGACAAAGCCATTCTCCGGAAAGATTTTCGCGAACGCGGCGTCACGGATGCTGAGACCGCCGGCATAGGCGCCAAAGGCGGGCATCACGGCGCGCATCCCGTCGGAGGCAAAGCAGCGGCGCTCCATCGAGCGACCCCGCGCGGAGACGCGCGCTTTGGGATGCAGATGGCCGGCGATCTCACCGCGCGCACCGGTCGGCTCGTGGCGGAAGGTGATCGGACCGATCGCGACCTCGTCGGCAATGGTGCCGCCGAGATCGCGCGGCGGCATGGGATCGTGATTGCCCGAGATCCAGATCCAGTCGCGGCCATTTTGAAGCGCGACCACGGCGTCGCGATCGTCCGCCGACAGGCGTTCATGCGCGGTGCGGTCGTGAAAACTGTCGCCGAGCGCGATGACGGTGCGCGGATCGTGGCGAGCGATGACGGCGGCGAGGCGGCTCAGCGTTGCGAGCGTGTCGTAAGGCGGCAGCAGCACGCCGCGGGTGGCGAAGCTGGAGCCTTTTTCCAGATGCAGGTCGGAGACGACGAGCAGGCGCTGCTCGTCCCAGAACAGCGCGCCGGAGAGATCGGCGTGGAGCGACACACCGGCAACATCCAGGGTGCGCGTTGAGGTTATCGATATCGCCACATTCTCCGTCATGGCCGGGCCTGTCCCGGCCATCCACGCTCTTGCCACCGAGACAAAGACGTGGATGCCCGGGTCAAGCCCGGGCATGACGGGACGGATGGATCAGCGTGCCTCACTGGCAAAATTCTCTACGACATCGCCTCTTTGACGAGCTCGTCGGCGGCTTCGGCCAAGAGCTCGTCTGCAGCTTCGCCATAGACTGACTCGCGGCCGATTTCCAGCATCACGGGGACAGCGAGGGGAGAGACATGGTCGAGTTCCCGATGCGTGATGCGGCCATGGATGCGGGCGAGCATGCCGCCGAGGCGGCGCAGATCGAGCAGGCCGGTGGCGGCATCGGCACGCGCGGCACGCAACAGGACGTGGTCGGCCTGATGCTTGCGCAGGACGTCGTAGACGAGATCGGTCGAGAACAGCACCTGGCGGCGGCTCTTGTCCTCGTCGGTGAAGCGGCGCGCGATCAGGCCGGAGATCAGCGCGCAGTTGCGGAAGGTGCGCTTCATCAGCGCGGATTCGGCGAGCCAGGCTTCGAGATCGTCCCCCAGCATGTCGGGGTTGAACAGCGCGTCGAGATCGAGCTGGCCGTTGCGGATCATGAAGGAGGCATCGCCCAATCCCCAGATCGCAACCGCATATTCGTTGGCAACGAAGCCGAGCGGGCGGGCGCGCCCCCGTTCCAGCCGCCGCGTCAGCAGCATGCCCAGCGTCTGGTGCGCGAGCCGGCCCTCGAAGGGATAGCAGATGAGGTAATGCTTGTTGCCGCGCGGAAAGGTTTCGACCAGCAGTTCGCGGACGCCAGGCACGCGCGAGACGTCCTTTTGCAGCGACAGCCAGTCGCGCACCTGCTCCGGCAGACCGTTCCATGCGCGCCTGTCGTCGAGCAGGCGACGGACGCGCTCGGCAAGATAGGTCGAGAGCGGAAACTTGCCGCCCATGTAGGACGGCACTTTCGGATCCTTGTCGTTGGCGCGGGACACGTAGGCCTGGTCTTCGGCAAGGGCCTCATAGCGTACCACCTCGCCACCAAACACAAAGGTGTCGCCGGGAGTCAGGCCCTCGATGAAGTATTCCTCGATCTCGCCGAGCACGCGGCCGCCGCGCGCGATCGCGCCGGTCGAACCACTGCCGGCGGAGCGTGAGCGCACCAGCCTCACCTTCAGCATCGGCTCCTCGACGATGGTGCCGACATTGAGACGATAGCTCTGCCGCACTTTTGGATTGGCGACGCGCCAACGTCCCTGCTTGTCCTGCTTGATGCGGGCGAAGCGCTCGTAGGTCTTCAGCGCGTAGCCGCCGGTGGCGACGAAATCGACGACGTCGTCGAAGTCTCGCCGGGCAAGATTTGAGTAAGGCGCAGCCGTGAGCACCTCGCCATAGAGATCGTCAGTGAGGAACGGCTCGCCGCAGGCGCGGCCGAGCACGTGCTGGGCCAGCACGTCGAGTCCGCCGGTGCGAAGTGGCGGCGTGTCCTGCGCATTCTCGGCAATCGCATCGATCGCGGCGCGGCACTCCAGCACCTCGAAGCGGTTGGCCGGCACCAGCACCGCGCGCGAGGCTTCGTCGAGGCGGTGGTTGGCGCGGCCGATGCGCTGCATCAGGCGCGACGAACCCTTGGGCGCGCCGATGTTGACGACGAGATCGACATCGCCCCAGTCGACGCCGAGGTCGAGCGAGGAGGTGCAGACCACGCCGCGCAGGCGTCCCGCCGACATCGCATCCTCGACCTTGCGGCGCTGCGCGACATCGAGCGAGCCGTGATGCAGCGCGATGGCAAGGCCATCGTCGTTCATGCGCCAGAGATCCTGGAACAGCATCTCGGCCTGGCTGCGGGTGTTGACGAAGACGAGCGTGGTCTTGTTCTGCCTGATCAGCTCATAGACCTCGGCGAGTGCGTGGCGCGCGCCGTGGCCGGCCCAGGGCAGCCGCTCGCTTGTGTCGAGCATCTCGACCAGCGGCGGCGCCGCGCCGCCGGCGATGACGATGTCGGCAGCAGCTTCCTTGCCGCCCGGTTGCGGCACCAGGAAGCGCGCGAGCTGATCCGGCTCGGCCACGGTCGCGGACAATCCGATGGCATGCATCTGCGGTGCCACCCGCCACAGCCGCGCGAGGCCGAGCGACAGCAGATCGCCGCGCTTCGACGTCACCAATGCGTGCAGCTCGTCGAGCACGATGCGCTTGAGCGACGAGAACAGGAACGGCGCGTCGTCGGAGGAGAGCAGCAGCGCGAGCTGCTCCGGCGTCGTCAGCAAGATGTCAGGCGGATAGCGCCGCTGGCGTTGGCGCCGCGACACCGGCGTGTCGCCGGTGCGGGTCTCGACCTTGATCGGCAGCCCCATCTCCGCGATCGGCCGCTCCAGATTGCGGGCGATGTCGACGGCAAGCGCCTTGAGCGGCGAGATGTAGAGGGTATGCAGGCCGCCGGTGCGTTGCACGGCGCGGCCGGTGGAGACCAGGCTTTGATTGTCACCTCCCTCCACGCGGGAAAGGTCGGCAGCCGCAGGCTGCCGGGAGGGGGAAGACGACAGCTCGACCAGCGTCGGCAGAAATCCCGCCAGCGTCTTGCCGGCGCCGGTCGGCGCGATCAGCAATGCGGAACGTTCCTCGCGCACCTTCTCCAGCAGCGCCAATTGATGCGCGCGCGGCGACCAGCCGCGGGCCGCGAACCAGGCCTGGAAGCGGTCGGGCAGCGGCGCGGCGGGCCTGGCCGGGGATTTGAGGATGCGGGGCGGCACGGTCTCACAGGTAAGCCGTGAGGGTGGGTTCGTCGAGGGGTGTGGCCCTTCGAGGACTCCCGTAGGGTGGGCAAAGCGAAGCGTGCCCACCGTCCATCTCCAGATGCCTGAGCAGGAGGTGGGCACGGCGCAAGGGCGCCTTTGCCCACCCTAGGGCTTTCGCGTCGCGGAGAGCTGTTTACTCCGACATCGGCTTGTCGGAGATGTCCCAGTCCTTGCCCGTGAAGGTGGAGATGTAGAGCGTCTTCATCGGCGTATAGTCCTCGGGCGTGTAGCTGTAGGTGATGCCGTCGAGGAAATAGGGCGAGTGGAAGCCGGCGAGCGTGGAGGCCTGCTTCAGGACATTGGCGCGGGTGAGTTCGTCGCCGCAGCGGCGCAGGATCTCGCCCATGGACACCGCCTGACCGTAGCCGGCGAAGGCGATGGTGTTGTCGGGATCGATAGCCGGCGTGTACTTCTTGCGGAGCTCCTCGAACGCCATCACGTCGGGATCCTTCTCCCATTTGGGCAGGCCGACCTCCTTGTTGTAGCGGATGGCGACGATGCCGCTGGCGTTCTCAAGCCCGGCAGCGCTGAGGATCGAGCGGCCGGTCGAGCCCGCCGATAAGAGTTGCAGCGGCTTCCAGCCGAGCTCGGCGACTTTGCGGATCGACTGCGACGTCGCCTTGCCGGTGGTGATGTTGTAGAAGACGTCCGCGCCCGACTTCGAGAGATTGATGAGCTGGGAATCGACGGTCGGATCGGTCAGATCATAGGTCTGCTCCATGATCACCTGCGCGGTGCCGCCGGCATCGGCCAGCACCTTCTTGAACGGACCGAGGAAGTCGCGGCCGAAATCGTCGTTCTGGTAGAGAATGCCGACCTTCGCGTTCGGCTTCACGGCGACGACGTGCCGCGCCAAGATGCGCGCCTCGGTCGGGTAGAGCGGCAGGCCCGCCATCGTCCATTTGAACTCTTTCGGATTGTTCCACTTCGACGCGCCGGTATTGAGCAGGAGCTGCGGCACGCCCTTTGAGTTCAGGTATTTGTGCACGGCGGTCTGCGGCGCGGTACCGAGCGAGCCGTAGAGTGCCAGCACCTCCTCCTGCTCGACCAGGCGCCGCGTCGCCTCGACGCATTTCGGCGCGCTGTAGGCGTCGTCCATGGTGAGGAATTTGACCTTGCGTCCGTTGATGCCACCCTTCTCGTTCAGCATCTGGAAATAGGCTTCGCCGATGCGCCCGAGCACGCCGTACAGCGAGCCGGGGCCGGAATGCGGCACAGTCTGCCCGATCTTGATCTCGGTGTCGCTGGCGCCCGCATCGTATTTCTTGTCCGCGGCCCAGACGTAAGGCGCAGGCAAGGTGGATGCAGCGATGGTGGCGAGCGCGGCGGCGCTGAAATCGCGCCGCGATGGATTCTTCGTCATGTGTTGTCTCTCCCTGGTGCGCGCATAGTGCTGGCATCGCCGCGCGCGCCTCGCAAGTAGGAAGTCGTCGCTTTGCGACGCAATGACGCTCACATTACAGAGCGATTAGCGCCTGGACTCAAGTTTTCTCGGCGACGACGACGAGGCCGCGCACCGGCTCGTTGTTCTCGTTGCGCGGCGAGGCCGGCTCCAGCGTCAACAGCTCGAGTCCGGCCTTGGCGATTGCGCCACGTGCATATTCCACTGAATGGGCATAGCGCAGACCTGCGCCGAGAACGATGCCACTGCCGTCATGCGTCTCCAGCGTGAAAGCCAGCAGGCCTCCCGATACGAGCACGCGCCTCGCTTCGGTGAGCACCGGCGCGAGATCGGAGAGATAGACAAACGCGTCCGCCGCGACGACGAGGTTTGCGCTCGCATCACTTTTGGTGCGCAGGCCATCGAGCATGTCGGCGACCTCGAGCTCGGCATAGAGATCAGTGGCGCGCGCCTGCTTGATCATGGCGGGCGACAGGTCGATGCCGATAAAATGTTCGACCTGGCTGGCGAAGGCCGCCGCCGCAAGCCCGGTGCCGCAGCCGAGATCGATGGTGCGCCTGAAGAAGGCGGGCTTCTTCGCGGCGACGCGCGCAGCCAGCACCGCCTTGAAGATCAGCGCCGGGCCGCGATAGCCGAGATCGTTGATCAGCGCATGCTCGAAACGCGGCGCGTACTGATCGAACAGCGCCTGCACATAGGCCTTTGGCATATCGGAGAGCTGCGCATCGCCGAGCCGCATCAGGTGCAGGCCGGCGCCATGCTGGTCCTCGGGATCGGATCGCCGCGCTTCGCGGAACGCCGCGATCGCCTTGTCGCGCTCGCCGAACCGCATGCGGATTTCACCGAGCGTGAACCAGGCCGAGGTGAAATTCGGCGCGACCTCGATCGCCTGCTCAAGGATGTCGACCGCGGCAGGCAGGTCGCCCTTGAGCTGGAGGTCGCGTGCGAACTCGAAGCGGCGGTCGGCTATGAGATCGCCGGAGGTCAGGAACAGGCGCGGGGCCATAGGAACTCAATTCATCATCGCCGGGCACCCGGCAACCCATCAAAAATGGCAGTGTTTACGGAGATGGAGGCGCGGTCAAGCCTGCGCATCACCGGTGAATATCGGGCACCGATACCTATATGACGTCCATGCGCCCCCAAGACATCCTGTTGCCAGTTGCTGCCGGCCTGTGCTGCAAGCCCGGCGGCTTCCATGTCGACCCTGTCCGCCCGGTCGAGCGGGCCGTGATTACCCACGGCCATTCCGACCATGCCCGCGCCGGCCATGGCGCGGTGCTGGCGACGCAGGAAACACTGGACATGATGCGGCTGCGCTATGGCGAGAATTTTGCGGGATCGACGCAGGTCATCCGCTATGGCGAGGAGATCCGGCTCGGCGACGTCAGTGTCAAATTCCACCCGGCCGGCCATGTGCTCGGCTCGGCGCAGATTGCGGTGACAGCCAAGGACATCTGCATCGTCGCCTCCGGCGACTACAAGGATGCACCCGACCCGACCTGCACGCCGTTCGAGCTGGTGCCCTGCGACGTCTTCATCACCGAGGCCACGTTCGGACTGCCCGTATTTCGGCATGGCGATGCGGCCGACGAGGTGAAGAAACTGCTCGCCTCCGTTGCGCTGTTTCCCGAGCGCGCCCATCTCGTTGGCGCCTATTCGCTCGGCAAGGCGCAGCGCGTGATCGCGCTGTTGCGGCAGGCCGGCTATGACGCACCGATCTATCTGCATGGCGCGATGGAGACGATCACGCACTACTACCAGAGCCGCGGTATCGAGCTCGGCGAACTGCGGCCGGTGAAGGGCGTCAAGAAGGCAGCCCTGGCCGGCACCATCACGCTGGCGCCGCCCTCGGCGACATCAGATCTCTGGACACGGCGCTTTCCCGATCCCGTCACCGCGTTCGCGTCCGGCTGGATGCGGGTGCGTGCCCGCGCGCGGCAGCGCGGCGTCGAGCTGCCGCTGGTGATCTCCGATCACGCCGATTGGGACGGCCTCACCGCGACGATCGCCGCAACCGGCGCCGGCGAAATCTGGGTCACCCATGGCCAGGAAGACGCGCTGGTGCATTGGTGCAAGAACAAGGGCTTGCGGGCAAAACCGCTCGATCTCGTCGGTTATGGCGACGAGGAGGAGAACGAGACGCCGCTTGCCGACGAGGCCGAAGCATGAATCGCTTCGCCGAGCTGCTGGACCGCCTCGCCTACGAGCCCGGCCGCAACAACAAGCTGCGGCTGATCAGCAGGTATTTCCGCGAGGTCGGCGATCCCGACCGCGGCTACGCGCTGGCGGCGCTGACCGGCGCGCTCAGCTTCAAGCATGCGAAGCCCGCGCTGATCCGCGACCTGATCGCAGCGCGCACTGATCCCGTGCTGTTTGGGCTGTCGTACGATTATGTCGGCGATCTCTCGGAGACGGTAGCGCTGATGTGGCCGACGCGGGTGCTTGGTCATGATGAGTCTTTTCCGGGCTACCCCCCTCCCCAGCCCTCCCCCACAAGGGGGGAGGGAGCGGAGCTGCGCGCGCCGCGGCAGACGACCGAGATGATTGACGATGATTTCGAGGGTGATGGAGGCACGGCTCTCACCGTTCCCTCCCCCCTTGCGGGGGAGGGTCAGGGAGGGGGGTACCGCGGGCGAGATGCCAGCGATGCGCGCCACCCGAGCAATCACAACAATCCGCCACCTCCGACGCTGACCGAGGTCGTCACCACCCTTCGCACCCTCGGCAAGACCGAGCTGCCAAAGCAGCTCGAACGCTGGCTCGACGAACTCGACGAGACCGGTCGCTGGGCGCTGCTCAAACTCGTCACCGGTGCGCTTCGTATCGGCATCTCCGCGCGGCTGGCCAAGACCGCGGCCGCAGCACTCGGCAACAAGGACCCGCATGAGATCGAACTGATCTGGCCGGGCCTCAGCCCGCCCTATCTCGATCTGTTCGCCTGGCTGGAGGGCCGCGCCGAGAAGCCGGTCAACCGTGACCCCGCACCGTTCCGGCCCGTGATGCTGGCGCACGCGATCGAGGACACCGATTTCCAGAACCTCGATCCTGCCGACTACATCGCCGAGTGGAAATGGGACGGCATCCGCGTGCAGGCGGTGGCAGGCCGCAACGACCACGGGCACATCACGGCACGGCTCTATTCGCGCACCGGCGAGGACATTACTGGAAGCTTTCCGGACCTCGTGCCGTCGCTGCGCCTGCCGGGCGCGATCGATGGCGAGCTTCTGATCCTGCGCGAGGGCCGCGTGCAGAGCTTCAACGTGCTGCAACAGCGGCTCAACCGCAAGGTCGTCTCGCCGAAGCTGATCAAGGCGTTTCCGATTCACCTGCGCGCCTATGACCTGCTCGGCGACGACGAGAACGATTTGCGCGAACTGCCGTTCGCAGAGCGGCGCGAGCGGCTGGAGATCTTCATCGGGAAGCTCGATGATCCCCGCATCGACCTGTCGCCGACAGTCCCCTTCGCAAGCTGGGCGGCGCTGACCGCCGCACGCGCCGATCCGGTGAGCGCCGGCGAAGACGCGGACGCCGTCGAAGGCGTGATGCTGAAGCGGCGCGATGCGCCTTACCTGCCGGGCCGGCCGAAGGGACAATGGTGGAAGTGGAAGCGCGACCCGCACATCATCGACGCGGTGCTGATGTATGCGCAGCGCGGCCACGGCAAACGCTCGTCCTTCTATTCCGACTACACGTTTGGCGTCTGGACCGGGGGCAAGAGCGGTGACGAGCTGGTGCCGGTGGGAAAAGCCTATTTCGGCTTCACCGACGAGGAGCTGCTGCAGATCGACCGCTTCGTCCGCCGCAACACCACGGAGAAGTTCGGCCCCGTCCGCCATGTCGTGCACGAGCCGGACAAGGGACTGGTGCTGGAGGTGGCGTTCGAGGGGCTGCAGCGCTCACCACGGCACAAATCGGGCGTCGCGATGCGCTTCCCCCGCATCAGCCGCTTGCGCTGGGACAAGCCGCCCCGGGAGGCAGACCGGCTGGAAACGCTGGAAAGGATGCTGAAGGCAGAAGCGGCGGAGATTGAGGCATGAAAGCAGTCACGGTAGAAGTGCGCCCCTCTCCCGCCTGCGGGAGAGGGTCGGGGAGAGGGTGTCTCCGCATTGGGAGCCCCCAAGAGGCAAGAGGAGAGAGCCCTCACCCGCGCCTTCGGCGTGACCTCTCCCGCAAGCGGGAGAGGTCAGGAAGCCCGCGGAACGTGCTTGCCCGAATTAAAACCCGGTAAGCCGATTGACGCCTCGTTGCGGGTTCCCCATGTGCCCCGCCGTGACCTATAATCGGGGCGAATCCCCTTGAGGAGCTTCTTGCGATGGCCCACGACGTCAGAGATTTGCCGGACGGCCGCAGCGATGGCCTGAACCGCTTTCTCGGCGGCTCGCCGCTGGCGGTCGCGTTCCGCCTGGTCCTGCTCTCGATCCTGGTCGGTGTCGTGCTGGCGGCGATCGGCTTCGATCCCTGGAATATCATCTACAGCATCCGCCTGCTGTTCCAGCGGCTCTGGGATCTCGGCTTCGACGCCGTGAACTGGCTGTGGCGCTACTTCCTGCTCGGCGCTGTCATCGTGATCCCGATCTGGTTGCTCTCGCGCGTGTTCGGCGCGCCGCGCGGTCGCTAAGCGCGGCCGGCGCAAGCACGCCATGCCAGCCGCGATGGTGCATTCGGTCCGGCGGTCAGGTACACGCACCTGACATGAACGCACCGCTTCATCCCAGTGTCGGCTCCCGCCAGGTGTTTGCCATCGCGGGTCCCGCGATGGTCGCCAACCTCACCACGCCGCTGATCGGCGTGGTCTCGACCACCGCGATCGGCCGGCTGGACGATGCCGCCCTGCTCGGCGGCGTCGCGATGGCCTCCGTGATCTTCGACTGCCTGTTCTGGCTGTTCGCCTTCCTGCGCATGAGCACGCTCGCCTTCACCGCGCAGGCGCTGGGCCGCGGCGAGACGCAGGAGCTGAACGCCATCCTCGTGCGCGGCTTCATCGTCGCGGGACTGATCGGCGCCACGCTGATCGCGCTCCAGCTGCCGCTGGCCGCCGTGCTGTTCGACCTGATGGGCGGCAGCGAGGGCGTCACGCGCGCCGCAAAGACCTACTTCATGATCAGGATCTGGTCGTCGCCGTTTGCCTTCGCCAACTACGTCGTGCTCGGCTGGCTGGTCGGCCAGGCCCGCGCCAATCCGGCGCTGCTGCTGCAGATCATCATCAACCTCATCAACATGGTCGCGACGATTTTGCTGGTGCTGGTCTACGACACCGGCATCGCGGGCGCCGCGATTGCCGCGCTGCTGTCGGAGACGGTCGGCTTCGTGCTCGGCGTCATCGTCTGCCGGCGCTATGCGGATGGCGGCTTTGCCGTTCCCCGCACGCGCCTGTTCAACCGCGCCAAGCTGATGCGGATGCTCGTGGTGAACTCCGACATCATGATCCGCACCGCGGCT
The DNA here is from genome assembly GCA_023388935.1 of Pseudomonadota bacterium. Taxonomy (GTDB): domain Bacteria; phylum Pseudomonadota; class Alphaproteobacteria; order Rhizobiales; family Xanthobacteraceae; genus Bradyrhizobium. The sequence continues at coordinate 14,848 of JAEWFG010000126.1, forward strand.
CTGATCGCCGTGTTCCTGTTCTTCACCGCGAAGGGCGCGCGCGCCGGCGACGTCACGCTGGCGGCGAACTCCGTGCTCAACAACTTCCTGCTGGTCAGCGCCTTCTTCCTTGATGGCCTCGCCAACGCGGCCCAGCAGCTCTGCGGCCGCACTTTTGGCGCACGCGACGCCAAGGGATTTGGCGACTCGACCCGGCTGGTGCTGCTGTGGGGCCTCGGCTTCGCGCTGGTGGTTGCAGTGCTGTTCGCATTGTTCGGCCCCGCGCTGATCAATTTCATGACGGCGAGTGAAGACGTCCGATGCGCCGCGCGCGACTTCCTGCCGTTCATCGTGCTCGCGCCCATACCCGGCGTGTTCGCGTTCGGCTTCGACGGCATCTATGTCGGCGCGACCTGGGCGCGCGAGATGCGCAATCTGATGCTGGCTTCGCTCGCGATCTTCCTCGGCACCTGGTGGGCGCTGCAATCGTTCGGCAATGCCGGGCTGTGGTGCGCGATGATCGCGTTCTACATCGCGCGCGGCGGATTGCAGGGCGCGCGCTATCCGGCGCTGTTTCGGGCGACCTTCTCGAAGCCGTAGCTCTCGTGTCCCGGACGCGGCGCGGCATACCGGGCGATGCGAAGCATCGTCCCGTATGACGCGACGCAGAGCCGGGACCCATCGGGCGTGGGCCCCGGATCAGCAGCGCATCACGCCAAAGACGGCGCTCCGCGCTGCATCCGGGGCACGAGACCGCCCTACAGCCCCGGCCAGTCTTCCGCCGTGAGCGTGGCGGCGTCGGCGCCGACGATCTCTGACAGACTGTCGCGTCCGGTGCGAAGCAGCGTCGAAGCGAGGTCGCGCTTGATCTCGTCGACGAGGCCGAGGCCCTTGTAAACCAGCGACGAATAAAGCTGGATCAGGCTCGCGCCCGCACGAATCTTCGTCAGCGCGGCGCCGCCAGAGTCCACGCCGCCGACACCAACCAGCGGGAATGCGCCCTCGACGCGCACATAGGTCTCCGCGACCATCCGCGTCGACAGGCGGAACAGCGGCCGGCCGGACAGGCCACCCTGCTCCTTCGCGCGCATTTGCTCGCGCAGCGTACTCGGCCGCGCGATGGTCGTATTCGACACGATCATGCCGTCGACCTTCCGCGAGCGCGCGACCTGAACGACATCGTCGAGCTGAGCGAGGCTGAGGTCAGGCGCGATCTTGAGCAGCACCGGCGTATCGCCGGCCTTCTGGCGCACCCGCTCGCGCGCGTCGATCACCCTTGCGAGGAGATCGTCGAGCAGCGCGCCTTCCTGCAAATTGCGCAGGCCCGGTGTGTTCGGCGAGGAGACGTTGATGGTGAAGTAGCTGGCGACCGGCGCAAAGGTCTCGATCAACTTAACGTAATCGGCACCGCGGTCCGGCGAATCCTTGTTGGCGCCGACGTTGACGCCGACGATGCCGCCGTTCTGCGCGCGCGCGGCGAGCCGGCGCAACGCGACCTCCGCGCCGTCATTGTTGAACCCCATGCGGTTGATGACGGCCTCGTCCCGCTCGAGGCGAAATAGCCGCGGCCGCGGATTGCCTCCTTGCGGCTTCGGTGTCACCGAGCCGATCTCGACGAAGCCGAAACCGAGCCGCAGCAGCGCATCCGGCACCTCCGCGCTCTTGTCGAAGCCCGCGGCCATGCCGATCGGATTGGGAAAGTTGAGCCCGAAGGCGCGCACCGCGAGCTTGGGATCGTCAGGGCGCGGTTTGACCGGCGGCAGGAAGCGCAGGCCCTGGATCGCGAGGCGATGCGCATCCTCCGGATCGAGCCAGCGCAGCACCGGCAGCGAGAAAGCGTCGAAAGCGCGGATCACGGCAGCAGCTCCGGAACATCGTGCCCGCCATCGGAGCGCGTGTTGAGATTCATCACCGAGATCACCGCGCCGAGATCGAGCTCGCCATAGAGATGCGGAAACAGCTCGTCATTGCGTGAGCGCTCCCAGCGCAGTTCGATGCCGAGCGCGTCGCCGTCGACCTCGACCAGGAACAGCGCACGCTGCCCGACATAATGCTTGCGCAAGGTCTCGGGAACCTGGGTAGCGGTCGAGAAATGGATGTAGCCGTCGCGGGCGTCGTCCGCGCTACCCCGGTACACGCCCTGCCGTTCCGCCTCGCGCCAGGCCGAGGCCAGACAGATTTTATAGATCTTGACCACCGCTTACGGAGCCCTGTTTGCTCTTCGAGTCAGCCCTCTGAATCTTTTGGGGTTTTTCGTCTCGAGGAGGCGGCAAACCCGCGCGCGACCGTAAAGGCGGCCTCTTCCGAACTCAAGACTTAGCCGCCGCCTCTTGCGCGAAAAACAGAAAACCGGTTGATTTGAGGACAGTGTTCCCGAGTTGCGACGGGCTGGACCTTCCATGGTCAGGCAGGCCAAAGCGCAAAGGATGCTGACACACGACCAGATCTGGGTCGCGCTGGATCGGTTGGCGGCGCGTGCCGGATTGTCGCCGTCTGGCCTTGCCAAGCGCGCCGGGCTCGATCCCACCACCTTCAACAGGTCCAAGCGCGTTACCTCCGACGGCCGCGAGCGCTGGCCTTCGACCGAATCGATCGCGAAGGCGCTCGCCGCCGCCGGCTCGTCGATGGAGACGTTTGCGGGGCTGATCGACGGCGACGCAGGCAACAGCCGCTCCGTGCCGCTGCTCGGCTTCGCGTTGGCCGGCGCCAGCGGCGCATTCGACGATTCCGGCTATCCGGCCGGCAAGGACTGGACCGAAGCCGCGCTTCCCACCGCCGACGGCGGCCACAGCTTCGCGCTGAAGATGTCCGGCGACGCGTTTGCACCAGCCTATCGCGACGGCGACGTCATCCTGGTCTCACCGGGCACGCCGATTCGCAAAGGCGATCGCGTGGTGATGAAGACGAGGGCGGGCGAGGTGACGGTCGCGACGCTGAAGCGCCGCACGGCGAAGGTGGTCGAATTGCAGCCGCTCGATGCGTCGCAGGCCGAGCGCACGATGGCGACGAGCGACGTCGGCTGGATCGCGCGGATCATGTGGGCGAGCCAGTGAGAGGCGCCACATGCTCCGACGTGATCCCCCGCGAAAGCGGGGAATCCAGTACGCTGCGGCCTCTCAGCTCTATAGCCGCTGTCTCCGGAATATTGGATCGTCCGCCCCAGTGCGCAATTGCGCTCAAGGTGGACAATCGCAGCCAAGGTGCCCTCACGCACTCCGCGCCAGCGCACCGTCGATCATGTTCACCGCGTTCTGCACGCCATACACAGCGACGAAGGAGCCGAAGCGCGGGCCCTTCTCCTGGCCGAGCAGCACCTGGTAGAGCATGTTGAACCAGTCGAGGGTCACGCCCGGACGGCCGTCCTTGCCCTTCTTGACCTGGTCGAGGAACGGCTCGCGGCGGCCGATCTCGTAGACGACGTTCTGGATGTCCTCGGCCGAGGCGTCCTGCGCAAGCTGCGACAGCGCTTCGCGCAGATCCTGCAGCGCGGCGCGCTCGGTGTCCGTCGGCACGCGGAACTGCTTCGTCGGCGCGACGAAGTCGCGGTAGTAGTTGATGGCATAGCCGACCATCGCGTCGAGCTTCGGATGCGTCTGCGGGCTAACGCCGGGGCGATAGCGGCCGATGAAGCCCCACAGCGTCTCCGCATTCTCCGCATTCGACGACGACACCAGCGTCAAAAGAAGCTGGAAGGTAACGGGCATGTCGCCCTTCGGCGGCTTGCCGTTGTGGATGTGCCAGACCGGATTGCCGAGCTGCTGCTTGTCATCCTGCCTGGCGAAACCGTCGATGAACTGCTGATAGTCGTCGACGTTGCGCGGGATGACGTCGAAATAGAGACGCTTCGCCGCCTTCGGCTCGCGATACATGAACAGTGACAGCGATTCCGGCGAGGCGTAGCGCAGCCATTCGTCGATGGTGAGACCATTGCCCTTCGACTTCGAAATCTTCTGGCCCTTCTCGTCGAGGAAGAGCTCGTAGTTGAAGCCTTCGGGCGGCGTGCTGCCGAGCGCCCTGGCGATCGCACCGGACAACTTCACGGAGTCGATCAGGTCCTTGCCGGCCATCTCGTAGTCGACGCCGAGCGCGACCCAGCGCATCGCCCAGTCGGCCTTCCACTGGCACTTGACGTTGCCGCCCGTCACCGGCGTCTCGACTTCCTGGTTGGTATCGGGATCGACATAAGTGACCGTGCCGGCTGCGACGTCGCGGCGGATCATCGGCACCTGGAGCACTACTCCGGTGGTCTTGCTGATAGGCAGGAACGGCGAATAGGTCGCGCGCCGATCCGGTCCCAGCGTCGGCAGGATGATCGCCATCACCTTGTCGTAGGCGGCAAGCATCTTGAGCAGCGTCGCATCGAAGCGGCCGGACGTATAGTAGTCGGTCGAGCTCGCGAACTCGTAGTCGAATCCGAAATGATCGAGGAAGGCGCGTAAGCGCGCATTGTTGTGCGCGCCGAAGCTGTCATGCGTGCCGAATGGATCGGGCACGCGCGTCAGCGGCTTGCCTAGATTGGCTTCCAGAGGCCCCCTGTTCGCCACGTTGTCCGGCACCTTGCGCAGGCCGTCCATGTCGTCGGAGAAGGCAAGCAGGCGCGTCTTGATCTTGTCCTCGGTGAGCACGTGGAAGGCATGTCGCACCATCGAGGTGCGCGCGACCTCGCCGAACGTGCCGATATGCGGCAGGCCCGAGGGGCCGTAGCCGGTCTCGAACAGCACCTCGTCCTTCGGGCTTTTCTTCAGCCGCGCGACAATGGCCTTCGCCTGCTCGAACGGCCAGGCGTTGGATTGTTCGGCGAGCGCACGCAGATCGCTTGGGTTCGCGGCAAGATCGACAACAGACATTAAGGGCCTCCGGGCCGCGGAAAATAGCGATTTCCGGGCAGAATGCAATTTTGTGGCATCGTGTAGCCGCGTTCACCGTCATTGCGAGCGAAGCGAAGCAATCCAGAATGCCTCTGCGGAAAGATTCTGGATTGCTTCGTCGCTGCGCCCTCGCAATGACGATGAGGAGGCAGCGAAACTAGAATGGGCTCACCGAAAAATACCGCAGCCAGAGATCGGTGTAGCTGCCTTTTTCCCAAACGCGGAACAGGGCCCAGTTCAGGGCCTGGCGCAGCACGTCGTTGCCCTTGCGCACGGCGATGCCGATGCCCTCGCCGAAGAAGCGGCTCTCGACGAAGGGGCCACCGGAGAAGGCGCAGCAATCGCCGGAATCGGTGCCGTTGATCCAGAACGCGAGCGAGATGGCGTCGCCGAAGATGAAATCGACTTCGCCCTTTCGTAAAGCGCTCCGGAGCGCATCGTCGTTGGGATAGCCGTGCAGCTCGGCGTCGGTGAACATCGCCTTCAGATACGCTTCATGCGCGGAGCCGGCGATGACGCCGACCTTCTTGCCCTCGAGATATTCGGGGCGGATCTCCGGCATCACCGCATCCTTGCGCGAGGCGAAGCGCGCCGGCACGCGATAGTAAGGATCGGTGAAGTCCACGCGGGCGCGGAGCTGCGGGCTTACCGCCATCGAGGCGATGATGGCATCGCCCCGGTTGGAGGTGAGCGCGTCGACCAGCGTCTCGAAGCGGCGCATCTGCACCGTGCAGGTGACCTTGATCTCATCGCAGAGCGCGCGGGCGAGATCGACATTGAAGCCGGCCGGATTGCCGTCGGCGCCGGTGTAGTTGAACGGTGGATAGTCGGTCTCGGTCAGGAAGCGGATCACGGTCAGGCGCGACAGGTCCGGCCGCTCCGGGCGCCGCCGCGGGTCCCAGAAGCCGGGCACGGCCTGGGGGGCGGCGGGGATCGCGGTTGGCGGCGTGGCCTGAGGCGTTGCTTGAGGCGCCGCCGGAGGCTGCTTGGCTGGGGCCTGCGCCCTCGCAACAGACAGGCCCGTGAGCAGGCAAACGCCAATCGCCAGCCCAAACAGGACACGGCACATGGTTTGGGGCGATTTTACCTGTCGCGACGGGGTCATCGGCGGGAGATGAACGAATTTCGTTGGGATCAGAGGGCCTTATAGACCATCCGGCCGGGAACGCGAGCGCGGAATGCGAAGACTCCCCCAGAGGATGGAGCCCTCACCCGGCGCGCTATGCGCGCCGACCTCTCCCGCAAGCGGGTGAGGTTGCACCGCGGACGAGGCGCGATTGGTCCGCCAAACTACAGATACCGCTTCAGCTCGACCGCGGCCTCTTCAGGCGTGCGCTTCAGGTTGAACGGCGAGACGAACCTGCCGTCGCGGTCCATCAGATAGATCAGCGCGGTGTGGTCCATGGTGTAGTCGCCGTCCTTGGTCGGGACCTTCTTGGCGTAAACCCGGTAGGACGTGATGACTTTGGCGGTCTCGGCGGGATCCCCGCTGAGGCCTTGGAGATGCGGGTCGAAGCTCGACAGATAGTCCTTCATCGTCGCGGGCGTGTCGCGCTCGGGGTCGACCGAGATGAAGATGGCATTGACCTTGTCGGCATCCTTGCCCATCGCGCGGAGCACTTCCGAGATCTCAAACAGCGAGGTCGGACAGACGTCAGGGCAGTGGGTGTAGCCGAAGAAGATCAGGGTCGGCTTGCCCTTCAGGTTCTTGTCGGTGACGACCTTGCCATGCTGGTCGGTGAGCTGGAACGGCCCCCCGATCGCGGCCGGCTGTGCCACCTTGCTGACCCCGCCCATGGCCCAGAACACGATCAGGAGCCCGACGACGAGGCTTGCGGCGAAGGTGGTGGCGATCACCAGCGGACGGGCGGTGGAGCTCATGAGCGGAAAACTTCCTGTCGCGGTCAGAAGCAGGCGGTGAACCCGGTCCCGATCATTTCGAAGAACACCTGGCTGCCATAGTGGAACCACAGCGCGAGCGCGCCGAGCACGACCAACCCACCGACGCCTGCGCCGGCCAATAGCAGCACGGACGGCGTCCGGTCGGCAGTGGGCGAATTGTCCTGTAGCGGGTGTGCCGGGTGCAGTGGTTGAGCCATGACAACGATCGGGGCGAAGGCCCCGGTTCCCTGCCTATCAGATAGGCGTTGGCCCACGGGCGGGCAAGCGCCAGCGGGCAAATGTCACGTCGTACTGATGGGTTTAGTGAACCAGCTGGCCGCGGGCGGACTCCAGCTGTTCCGCTGGCGGAAGGGCCCGACGCAAGGGCCTGTTGGTCAAGGCCTGCGCGTCCATATAGCAGGGCTTGTACATGGCCTGCAGCTGCTTGCCCCTCAGGAAGAGCATGCGTGGGGTGAGGCCGCCGCGCTGATTAATCCAGCGTTTCACCTGCGACGGATACATCGCATAGAGCATCTGGGTCGCTTCAGGATTGGTGATGGCGCGGCCGTTGGAGCCGAAATCCCAGGCGGCGTGGAAGCCCAGCGTCGCATGCGACGTCACGCAGATCCTGTCGCGCGGGATGGCGCCGAGGACGATGGTACACGCCGAAGCGCAGAGGCCGTCGATGATGACCATGTCGCCGGACTGGCGCAGGTCCTGATATTTGTCGACGTAAGTTCCGATCCGGCCGCCGCGGTCATCCGCGATCCGAACCACCGCGTGAGAAGCACCCATGCAAGCGATCAGGAGAACCGCCGCCAGCAACCCCGTCAGAAACTTCATTGTCCCCCGCCCTAGTCGACTGCGAATCTGAGTGTCAGGTTCGTGATGCCTAGCTAGCGTCCGTCGTAACCGTGGTTTTGTCTAGGCGAGCCGGCTCGCTCAAAAAAAATTTCAGATCCAGTGTTGCGTCCGCGCTGCATCAGGCCCGCTTCGGTCCCAAACTGGAACAAGTTAACGGACTCTTACGCGCCAGACCCTTGATCTCAGTTGCAACCGCTGGCTTCAATCCGGGCAACTACAGGGGGGGGGACCTATGGCTGAAGAAGCAGACGTCATCGTTGTCGGTGCAGGACTATCGGGACTTGTCGCCGCAACCGAGATCGCGGACGCGGGCAAGCGCGTGATCGTGGTCGACCAGGAAGGCCAGCAGTCGCTCGGCGGCCAGGCGTTCTGGTCGTTCGGCGGATTGTTCCTGGTTGATTCGCCGGAGCAGCGCCGGCTCGGCATCAAGGATTCCTACGAACTCGCGCTACAGGACTGGACCGGCACCGCCGGCTTCGACCGCGACGAGGATTTCTGGCCGAGCAAATGGGCCGAGGCCTATGTGGCGTTCGCGGCGGGCGAGAAGCGCGACTGGCTGCGTGCGATGGGCCATCGCATCTTTCCCGTGGTCGGCTGGGCGGAACGCGGCGGCTATGATGCGATGGGTCACGGCAATTCGGTGCCACGCTTCCATGTGACCTGGGGAACCGGGCCCGGCATCGTCGAGCCGTTCGCGCGCCGTGCGCGCGAAGCGGCCAAAAGCGGACGGCTGACCTTCAGGTTCCGCCATCGCGTCGATGCGCTGTCCACCACCAACGGCACGGTGGATGGAATCAGCGGCGCCGTTCTCGCGCCTGACAATGTCGAGCGCGGCAAGAGCTCCTCGCGCAATGTCGTCGGCGAGTTCTCGCTGAAGGCGCAGGCCGTGATCGTCGCCTCCGGCGGCATCGGCGGCAATCATGAGCTGGTGCGGCAGAACTGGCCGAAGCGGCTCGGCGAGCCGCCCAAATTCATGATCTCCGGCGTGCCCGAGCACGTCGACGGCCGCATGATCGGCATCACCGAGAAGACCGGCGCACGCCTGATCAACCGCGACCGCATGTGGCATTATGTCGAAGGCATCCAGAACTGGTCACCGATCTGGCCGCGCCACGGCATTCGCATCCTGCCCGGTCCCTCCTCGATGTGGTTCGACGCCACGGGCGCGCGGTTGCCGGCGCCGCTGTTCCCAGGCTCCGACACGCTCGGCCAGCTCGAATACATCATGTCCACTGGCTATGATTATTCCTGGTTCATCCTGACCCAGAGCATCATCAAGAAGGAATTTGCGCTGTCGGGATCGGAGCAGAATCCCGATCTCACCGGCAAGAGCTGGCGCATGACCTTGCGCCGCGCCACCAACAAGGGCGCGCCCGCGCCGGTGGAGGCATTCAAGAACCATGGTGTCGACTTCATCGTGCGCGACAGAATCGAGGATCTCGTCGCGGCCATGAACAAGCTTGCCGGCAGCGACCTGCTCAAGCTCGATCACATCAGGATGCAGATCGAGGCGCGTGACCGCGAGATCGCCAATCCTTACGTCAAGGATGCGCAGGTGATGAACATCCACAACGCTCGACGCTATATCGGCGACAAGCTGATCCGCACGGCCTCGCCACACAGGATCCTGGATCCCGCGCATGGACCGCTGATCGCGGTCAAGCTCAACATCCTCACCCGCAAGACGCTCGGCGGTTTCGAGACCGACCTCGACTCACGAGTCTTCGGCCAGGAGGGCAACGTTATTCCCGGCCTCTATGCGGTCGGCGAAGCCGCCGGCTTCGGCGGCGGCGGCGTGCACGGCTATCGCTCGCTGGAGGGCACCTTCCTCGGCGGCTGCCTGTTCTCGGGCCGCAATGCCGGCCGCGCGGCGGCGAAAGCGGTGGGCTAGACCGTGCGGCAATCTGACTTCTTTTCCGTGAGCTTCCGTGGACGGCGCATGCGCGCCTGGGGTGGCAGAGCGCGGGGCGCTGCGCTAGACAGAACCGCCATTCCATCAGGAGATCCAAATGAGCATTCAGCGTTTTGAAACCGGCCCGCGTATGAGCCAGGTCGTCGTGCACGGCAACACCGTCTATCTCGCCGGCGTTGTCGCCAACAAGGCCGCCGGTGAAAGCGTGACGAAGCAGACCCAGGACATCCTGGCCACCATCGACAGCCATCTCGCCAAGGCCGGCACCGATAAGTCGAAGCTGCTCTCGGCCACGATCTACATCACCGACATGAAGACCTTCGGCGAGATGAACGCGGTGTGGGACGCCTGGGTGTCGCCCGGCAACACTCCGGCCCGCGCCACCGTCGAAGCCAGGCTGGCCGCGGCGCAATACACCGTCGAGATCATGGTGACCGCGGCGAAGTAAATTCGCGGAAATGAGCATGCGAATGAAGCGCGATGAGGACATCATCGCGCTTCATCTTTTTTCGGGCGCATGATCTCCGAGGTAATCGATCGGCGCGCGCAAACCTTCGATAGTCGCGCTCAGCCGAACACGGCGCCATCGAAGGAGAGCACCATGACCGACCACGTCACCATCGCCTGCCGCTACATCGAGCTCTGGAACGAGCGCGCAGCCGGCCGCCGGCGCGAATTGCTCAACGAGAACTGGACGACGGACGCGAGCTATGTCGATCCCCTGATGAAGGGCGACGGCCAGGACGGCATCGACGCGCTGATCGCGGGCGTGCAGCAACGCTTTCCGGATTTCAGGTTCAAGCTGATCGGCGAGCCCAACGGCTACGGCGACCATGTCCGCTTTTCCTGGGGCCTTGGTCCTGACGGTGTCGACAGCCCCATCAAGGGGACCGATTTCGCCGTGCTCAAGGACGGCCGGATCAGAAGCATCACGGGATTTTTGGATCAGGTCCCCGCGGGCGCGTGAGGACGGCAGGCCCGTTGCTGCGCCCTCTCCCCTTGTGGGAGAGGGCATCTCCGCTCGCAGGCGGACTCACTAGGGTGAGGGGTCTCTCTCCTCGCACCGATCTCTACAGTTGGGCACGCCGAAGCAACCCCTCATCCGGCGCTTCGCGCCACCTTCTCCCGCAAGGGGAGAAGGAAGAGGAGACCGTGGCTAGGTTCAAGCGGCCGCCAACCGATACGCAGCCTGCGCATTCGGCCCGAATGCCTTCTCCCGGGCGCTCGGACCAAGCTTCACCAAACACGCTTCCAGCGCGTTCTTGATTTCGCCGTAGCTGCCCGCAAGCAGGCACACCGGCCAGTCCGAGCCGAAGATCAGGCGATCCTCGCCGAAACATTTCGCGGCGTGCTCGACGAATGGAAACAACCGTTCCGCGTCCCAATCGTTCCAAACCGCTTCCGTCGCGAGCCCCGAGACCTTGCACCAGACATTGCCGCAAGCCGCGAGCGCAGCGGTGCGGTCGGCCCATTCGGCGCTGCCGCCATCGGCAATCGGCGGCTTGGCGGCGTGGTCGAGGACGAAGTGCGCTTGCGGAAACGCCCGGGCGGTCGCGATCGCGGCGGGCAGCTCGCGGCTGCGGACGAGTAAATCGTAGGCGAGATCACGGGCGAACGCGGCGGTGAGGCCGCGCTGAACATCCCCGCGCAGCAACCAATCGGGATCGGGCTCGTCGTGGACCTGGTGACGGATGCCGACGAGTTTATGGCCGCCGGGTGAAGATCGCAGCCGGCCGAGCGTATCGCCAAGGCTGCTGTCGGTCAGATCGGCCCATCCGACCACGCCGACGACAAATGGATTCGCGGCGGCGACCTGCAAAAATTCCTCGGTCTCTGCCAGCGCGGAGCGACACTGCACCACGATGCTCGCGTCGACGCCGTTTGCGTTCAAGAGCGGGGCGAGATCGGCGGGGCCGAAAGCGCGCCGGATCGGCGTGAGCTCGGGCGCGTTCATCCACGGATAGTCGGCCCGCGCCGGATCCCAGAAATGCTGGTGGCCGTCGATGGTCATGCCTTACGCTCCGCCCGGCAGCGGCGCGCGTGCGTCGACGAGTTTTCGTGCGCGCAGCTCCTGCCAGAAGGCTTGCGGCACCGCCATCTCCGACATCGCGAAGTTGTCGGCCACCTCACCGGCAGTACGCGCGCCCATCACCGCGACCGTCACCACCGGATGGGCCATGCAGAACTGGAACGCGGCGGCCTTCAGCTCGGTGCCGTGCTTGCGGCAGAGCCCGTCGAGCTCAAGCGCACGCGCGACTAGCGCCGCATCGGCATCCTGATAGTTGAACTTTGCGCCGGTATGCGGATTGGCCAAAATCCCGCTGTTGTAGATACCGCCGAGCAGGATGCCGATGTTTCTCGCCTGGCAGGCCGGAAACAGCGCATCCAGCGCGCCCTGATCGAGCAGCGTGTAGCGGCCGGCGAGCAGAAAGCAGTCGACCGGCACGACTTGCGCAAAACGAAGCAGCATCTCCGACTGGTTCATGCCCGCGCCGATCGCCTTGACCGTGCCTTCGGCGCGCAGGCGCGCGAGCGCGCGGAAGGCGCCGGCGACGGCGTCGTCATAATGGTCGTCCGGATCGTGCACGAGCAGGACGTCGACGCGGTCGAGCCCGAGACGCGTCAGGCTCTCCTCGACCGAACGCATCACGCCGTCATAGGAGAAGTCGAACACCGGCCGCTCGCGCCGCCCGCTCTTGTAATGGTCGTCCTCCGCGGCAGCCCCGTCGGGCACGCGCAGGAGGCGGCCGACCTTGGTCGAGATGACATAGGACTCGCGCGGCTGCTGCCGCAGGAATCCACCCAGCCGCCGCTCTGCCAGGCCAAAGCCGTAGAGCGGCGCGGTGTCGAAGAAGCGGACACCGAGCGACCAGGCGCGTTCGATCGTCGCTTCCGCATCGGCATCGCTGACGGGGGTGAACAATCCTCCGAGCGGGGCGGAACCGAGACCGATTGAAGTCACATCGAGAGGGCCGAGCCGCGACCGTTTCATTCCAATGTCCTTCCAATAGTCCAGATCATCTCTCCCGCCTGCAGAGACCGCAAGCGGGAGAGGCATGCAGGAGCGCGGGGCCGGCGACGCTCCTATTTCAGCATCTGCGCTACGTTGTCCTTGGTCACGAGATCGAGGCCGGTATAGACGATCTCAGGCACCTTCTCGCCCTTCTTGATGGCGAGCAGCGTGTCCATCGCCTTCTCGCCCATCTCGAAGGGACGCTGGCCCACCAGCGCATTGGCATAGCCGTCGCGCAGCAGCTCGAGCTGCATCCTCAGCGTATCGGCGACCACCAGCGTGAACTTGCCGGAATCGATGTCCTTCTTGCTCCTGGAGGCGAAGGCCTTGAAGCCTTCGGGGGCGAACATCGGCCAGCCGCCGACGGGAATGATGGCGGCAAGGTCGGGCGTTGCGGTGCGCATATCCGTCATCTGCTGGACCGCCAGCGCGGGATCATCGTTGCAGAAGGTCGGAGAGCCCGCGACCTCGGTCCATTTCGAGCCCTTCAGCGCCTCGCGGACGCCATCGACGCGCTCGGCGAGGTTCTTGGCGCCAGGACCGCCCGAGACCATGGCATATTTGCCGCCGTCGGGCCGCAGCTTCAGCAACTGCTTGCCGAGCGCGAGGCCGAATTCCTTGTTGTTGGTGCCGATATAGGCGATGCGCTTGGAGCCGGGCGCATCGGCATCGAAGGTGATGACGGGGATGCCGGCGGCGGTGGCCGCCTCGATCGACTTGGTCATGGCCGCGACGTCGGCGACCGAGATGGCGAGACCGTCGACCTTCTGGGTGACGAAGTCCTGGATGATCTGCGCCTGCGTCGCCGGCTCATGCTCCACCGGCCCCTTGTAGATGCACTCGATGTTGCCGAGCTCCTTGGCGCGCTTCTCGCAGCCGTCACGCGCGAAGTCGAAGAACGGGTTGTTCATCGCCTTGGGCACGATCACGAAACGGTAGTTCGCGGCAAACGCCGGCGTCGCCATCATTGCGACGGCGATGCCGGCAAGAAGAAGTTTCCTCATTGTCTCCTCCACCCTTCTCTGTTGCCCATCCACTCGGGATCGTCCGGGAGGAGGACAGGCATGTTCGTTGCCCTCCCGGAACGACGTCACTTCAGAGCATCCGCGAGCGGACGCGATCGACCAGCACGGCCAGGATGATGATCACGCCCACCAGCGTCTGCTGCCAGTAGGAGCTGACCTGCGCGAGCACGAGGCCGTTGCGGATCACCTCGAGCAGCACGCAGCCGACGATGGCGCCGAGCGGACCGCCAATGCCGCCGGCAAGGTTTGCACCGCCGATGACGGCAGCCGCGATCACGTTGAGCTCGTAGGATGTTGCCATGTTGGCCGGCGCCGATCCGAGCCAGCCGGAGATGATGATGCCCTGAAGCCCTGCGGCGAGCGCGCAGATCACATAGACCTCGATCTTCACCCGAACGACAGGGATGCCGGTCAATTCGGCCGCCTTCTCGTTGCCGCCGAGCGCGAAGACGTGGCGGCCGAACGAGGTGTGGTGCAGGACCACAGCCATCGCCAGCGCGAGGATCACCAGATAGATGAAAGGCACCGGCAGGCCGAGCACGTCGCCCGAGGTGAGCGCGTAGAAATAGTCGGCGTCCGGTCCGCCCGGGAAACTACCGCGCCCATTGGAGACAACGTAGCCGAGCCCGCGCACGATCGAGAGCATGCCGAGCGTGGTGACGAAGGGCGACAGGCCGAGCACGGCGATGCAGAAGCCATTGACGAGCCCGGCGATCAGCGCAACGCCGAGACCCGCGGCGATCGAGACCAGCAGGATCAGGCCCGGCACGTTGGCCAGCACGGTCTTGCCGTCGGCCGCCATGTGCACGAACAGCGAAGCGCCGTACGAGCCCGGCGTCGACAGCTCGGTCATGACCATCGAGGTGATCATGGCGGAGAAGCACATCATCGAGCCGACCGAAAGATCGATGCCGCCGGTAATGATCACGAAGGTGACACCGAGGGTGGCGATGGCGATGAAGGAGAAGTTCTTCGCCACGTTCTGCATATTGCCTTCGGTGAAGAAATAGGGGCTGGCGAAATGCATGATCAGCAGCAACACTGCCAGCGCGAGCAGCACATAGCCGGTCTGAGAAGCGAAAATGCCGCGCTGCCACCACCTGGCTTTGCCGACATTGGTGAAGGTGATCGGGCTTTCCAAGGGCATGGCCATCACGCCGCCTCCTTCGCACCGGTGATGAGGGCGGTGACTTCCTCAGGGGACGTCTCGTGGATCGGCTTGTCGGCCCGCTTCTCGCCGCGGCGCATGACGATCACGCGGTCGCAGACCGCGAAGACGTCGGGCATGCGGTGCGAGATCAGCATGACCGCGACACCCTGCTCCTTCAGCCGATGGATCAGGCCGAGCACCTGCTCGACCTGGCGGACCGAGATCGCCGCCGTCGGCTCGTCCATCATCACGAGCCGCGCATTGGACAGGCGTGTCCGCGCGATCGCAACCGCCTGACGCTGGCCGCCGGACATCTGCTTGACGAGATCGTCGGGGCGCGTCTCCGAACGCAGCTCGCCGAACAGCTCCAGCGCGCGCGCCGCCATCGCCTTGTGGTCGAGCAGGGCCAGCGGGCCGAACCTGCGCTTCAGCTCGCGACCGAGAAACACGTTGGCCGCCGCCGTCAGATTGTCGGCCAGTGCGAGGTCTTGATAGACGACCTCGATGCCGACCGCACGGGCATCGATCGGACGACTGAACTGGACTGCGCCGCCAGCGAAGCGGATTTCGCCGTGGGTGGGGCGGAAATTGCCGGCGATGATCTTGACGAGCGTCGACTTGCCCGCACCGTTGTCGCCCATCAGGCCAACCACCTCGCCGGGCAAGACCTGCAGGTCAACGCCATGCAGCGCGCGGATTGCGCCGAACTCCTTGCCGATTCCGGTCAGTTGGAGCACCGGCTGTTGTGTTGCTTCGCTGCTTGCCATCATCGGCCTCGCTCAGACGTAGCGGTTGACCAGGGATTCCAGATATTCCTGCCGCCCCGACCGCGGCTGCGGGTCGAAGCCGGGACTGAGCGCACGGTCGGCGAGATCGGCGAGCGAACGCTGGCCGCCGAGAATGGCGCGCCCCTCGGGGCCGGCCCATCCGCCGTAACGCTCGGCGAGTGGCGCGGCGAGGACACCGGCATCGTGCATGTCGGCTGCGGCGAGGAACGCCCGCGCGCACGCATCCATCGAGCCGACATGGGCGTGGATCAGATCGTCCGGGTCGATCGACTGGCGCCGGATCTTGGCGTCGAAATTGAGCCCGCCCGAGGTGAAGCCGCCGTGGTTCAGGAGCTCGTGGAACACCAGAGCGAGCTCGGGCACGTTCATCGCGAACTGGTCGGTATCCCAGCCGAGCAGATCGTCGCCGCGGTTGATGTCGAGCGAGCCGAAGACACCGAGCGCCTCGGCGAGCGCGACCTCGTGATGGAAGGAATGGCCGGCGAGGATGGCGTGATTCTGCTCGATGTTGAGCTTGACGTCTTTCAGGAGATCGTAGCGCGCGAGGAAGCCGTAGCAGGTGGCGACGTCGAAGTCGTATTGATGCTTGGTCGGCTCCTTCGGCTTGGGCTCGATCAGGATCGGCCCCTTGAAGCCGATCTTGTGCTTGTGCTCGACGACCAGCGACACGAAGCGGCCGAGCTGGTCCAGCTCGCGCCTGAGATCGGTGTTGAGCAGCGTCTCGTAGCCCTCGCGCCCGCCCCAGAGCACGTAGTTCTGGCCGCCCAGCCGGTGCGTCATCTCCAGCGCGGCGCGGACCTGGCCGGCGGCGTAGGTGAAGATCTCGGGGTCGGGATTGGTCGCAGCGCCCGCCATGTAGCGGCGATGCGTGAACAGGTTGGCGGTCCCCCACAGCAGGCGGACTTTCGCCGAAGCCATCTTCGCTTCGAAGAGATCGGCGATCGCATTGAGGTTGGCGACGGACTCCGCGAGCGAGGCGCCTTCAGGCGCCGCATCGACGTCGTGGAAGGTGAAGAAGGGGACATCCAGCAGGCGGAACAGCTCGAAGGCGACATCGGCCTTGGCCCGCGCCAGCGCCATCGCATCGCTGCCATGGTGCCACGGCCTCAGAAAAGTCTCGCCGCCGAAGGGATCGCCGCCGGGCCAGCAGAAGGAATGCCAGTAGCAGACCGCGAAGCGCAGATGATCCTCCAGCCTGCGGCCGTGGACCACGCGGTCCTTGTCGTACCAGCGGAAGGCGGGCGTGGTTCCCGCATCCTTGCCGGCAAAAGCGACAGGCGTGCTTGCATCGAAGAATTTGGCTGACGCGTTCACTTAAGTCGTCTCCTTCAATGCGGGATAAAGCTCGCGCCAACGCCGATAGGCCTCGTCATAGGCCGCGGCGATGGACGCACGGGGCGCGAAGCTCGCGAGCCGGCGCGGACGGGTGCAGACCGCCGCGGGATCTTCGCTTGTGGCGGCAAGCCGGCCGAGCCGCGCGGCGCCGAGCGCCGCCCCGACCTCGCCTTCCTCGACGCGGTGCACGGCAATCCCGAGCACGTCGGCGCAGATCTGCGCCCAGAGCGGCGAGCGCGAGCCGCCGCCGACCAGATCGACCTCGGCAATCGGCCCGCTCGCCGCGCTCAGCGCCGCCAAATTGTCGCGCGCGGCGAAGGCGACGCCTTCGAGCACGGCCTGGACAATCTGCGCGCGCCCGGTCGCACCGCGCAGACCGACGAAGGCGCCGCTGGCAGCGGCATCATTGTGCGGTGTGCGCTCGCCATCGAGATAGGGCAGGAAGAACACGGAGCTCGGTCCATCGACCTGCGCGCCGAGCGGCGCCAGCAGCGCAGCCGCAGGCGTCTCCATCACGCCGGCGAGCCAGGCCAGCGAGGCCGCAGCCGACAGCATCACGCCCATCTGGTGCCAGAGGCCGGGCAACGCATGGCAGAAAGCATGCACGGCCGAAGCCGGCGCCGGCGCGAACCGATCGGTGACGCGAAACACCACGCCGGATGTGCCGAGCGACAGGAACGCATCGCCGGGCGCGATCGCGCCGAGCCCGATCGCGCTCGCCGCGCAATCGCCGGCGCCGCCCGCGACCACGACGTCCTTCGCCATGCCCCAGCGCCGCGAAAATTCCGCCGCAAGCACCGCGCTCACCTCGCTGCCTTCGACGAGGCGCGGCATGTGATTGAGATCGAGCCCGGTGGCTTGCAGCAGCGCGGCGGACCAGCGGCGCTGGCCGACATCGAGCCACAGCGTGCCGGCGGCGTCCGACATATCCTCGGCCATCTCGCCGGTGAGGCGATAGCGGACATAGGCCTTCGGCAGCAGCACCTTTGCCACGTGCGCGAAAATGCCGGGCTCGTGCCGTGCGACCCACAGCAGCTTCGGCGCGGTGAAGCCGGGCATCGCCAGATTGCCGGCGAGCGCGTGCAGCGAGGGGCAGCGCCGCTCCAGTTCGACGCATTCGGCCTGCGAGCGCCCATCGTTCCAGAGGATGGCGGGACGCAACGGGCGGCCATCCTCGCCGAGCAGGGTTGCGCCGTGCATCTGGCCGGACAGGCCGATGCCACGCACCTGCGCGACCTCGCGCGGATGGCGGGCGGCGAGATCGTCGACCGCGCCGGTCGCGGCGTCGACCCAGGTGTCGGGATCCTGCTCGGACCACAGCGGCGCGGGATGCGACAGCGCAAGCTCGCGCGCCGCCGTCGC
The DNA here is from genome assembly GCA_023388935.1 of Pseudomonadota bacterium. GTDB lineage: Bacteria > Pseudomonadota > Alphaproteobacteria > Rhizobiales > Xanthobacteraceae > Bradyrhizobium. Next base: position 33,025 of record JAEWFG010000126.1, read on the forward strand.
GACGACCGCGCCGGCTTCGCTCACGAGCACCGCCTTCACACCGGACGTGCCGATGTCCATTCCGAGATACACGGCATCCTCCCTTTCATCCATTGCGATGTGCGAGCTTGCGTCGCCTTCCCCGCAACGGGCCTTCCAGAAATCCTGCCGTTCGGCCTTTTAAGGCCTAGGGCAGATTGTCCCGCATCACGATGTCGATCCTGATCTTCTCCTGTTCGCGCAGGATCGGTTCGCCGCGCGCGAGCGCGAGCAGCACGCGCACAGCGGCGCGCGCCTCATGTCCCGGATTTTGCGAGATCGCGGCATCCATCACGCCCTGCAACAATAGCCGGCGCGTCAGCGCGGTGACGTCGTGTCCGACGAACACCACGCCTTTCTCGCGGCCGGCCTCGCTCAACGCCTTGGCTACGCCTTGTGTGCCCGCGCCGACGTTATAAAGACCGACAATGTCAGCATGCCTGCCGAACAGCCGCGCCAGGAGCTGCTCCGAACGGTCGTCCTCGTCGCGCCCCTCCAGCACCGGGAGCACGCTGAGATCGGGGAATTCGGACGCCATCACCTGGTTGAAGCCGAAAATGCGCTCGGCATGGTCGCGCAGGCCCTGTGATCCCGCAACGATCGCGACCTTGCCGGACCGTTGGCCGACCAGTCGCCCGACCAGCGCGCCGGCGGTCCGCCCCGCGGAGATGTTGTCGATGCCGACATAATGGTGGCGGCGCGACGACGGCACGTCCGAGACCAGCGTGACCACCTTGGTGCCGGCCTCGACGAGGTCGTTGATGGCGGCGCGAACGCCGGGATGGTCCAGCGCCACCACGGCGACGCCGTCGTAATCGTCCGACAGCGCCTCCAGCGAAGCCGCGAGCACAGAAGGATTGAACACATCCGTAGCGACCATCTCGACGCTGAGGCGGCGGGCTGAAAGCCAGCCCGACATCTCGCCGAGATAGGCCTCAATCTGCTGCATGAACGGGTTCGGCCCCGACGGCATCACGAAGGCGAAGCGGCGGACCCGGCCGCGGGCCAGCTCGGCGGCAGCGACATGCGGCTGGAACGCGTTGCGCGCGATCGCCTCCCTCACGCGCCGGACCGTGTCCGGCCGGACGCCTGGGCGGTTGTGCAGGACGCGGTCCACCGTCGCGAGGCTCACGCCCGCCTGGCGGGCGATGTCCTTCAGCGTCAGCGCGGTAGCGGTGGATGCGTCCTCGGCCATGGCCGAAGGCTAGCAGAGGCGCTTTGAGGTACGCAACTCATTTTGAGGTGGCGGCCGCTATTTTCGAGTCCCGGTTGCACCGGGATCGCCGCCCCGGCAGCGTCAGCTCGCGGTCAGGTCGAGCATCAGGAACAGGCTGTTGGGATCTTCGACATAGCCCTCGAACGGGCCGCAGCGCACGAAGCCATGCGCCTGGTAGAGCGCAACCGCCGGCCTGAAATAGTCCCACGAGCCGGTTTCGAGGCTGAGCCGCGTCATGCCGCGCGTGCGGCCCTCGGTAATGATGTGGCCGAGCATCTGGCCGCCGAAGCCGCGCCGCCGCGCGGTTTGCAGCGTGTGCATCGACTTCACCTCGCCATGATCGGCCGAAAGCGTCTTCAGCGCGCCGGTGGCGACCAGCCTGTCGCCGTCCCAGCCGGTCCAGAACGCGATATCGGGCGCCCGCAGCCCGGAGAGATCGAGCGCGTGGGCGCTGCCCGGCGCGGTCTGTGCCCGAGCGGCGGCGACGTGATGATCAAGCAGCGCGATGACGCGCGGATCATGGGTGTCGCCGGCGCGGATCAGCATCGTCAGGGTCTCACGCCACTCGCAAGCAGCTTCTGCATGAAGACGAGATCAAGCCAGCGGCCGAATTTGCAGCCGACCTCCGGCATGCGGCCAACCTCGGTAAAGCCGAGCGCGGCGTGCAAGTTGATCGAGGCGGCGTTGGCGGCCTCGATACCGGCGACCATGACATGCTTGTCCAGTTTCGTGGCGCGCTCGATCAGCGCAGCCAGCAGGCTGCGGCCGATACCGAGCCGATGATGTCGCTCGTCGACATAGACCGAATTCTCCACGGTGTGGCGATAGCCGGGAAAGGGACGGAAATCGCCAAAGGAAGCGAAGCCGACGACATCCTTGCCCTTCATCGCGACCAGCACGGGATAGCCGGCCTCTTGCCGCGCGCGGATCCACTCGCGCCGCGAGTCCAGGTCGGCCGGGCCGTCAGTCCAGACTGCCGTGGTGTTGATCGCGGCGAAATTGTAGATGGCGAGGATATCCTCGGCATCCTCCAGCGTTGCGTCCCGCACGATCAGTGACATCACATTCTCCCGTAAGAGGTGCCGCGCCGCGTGATGATGACGTAGCGCGCGTCCTGTTTGGTTTCGTTCTCGAAGATCACCGCGCGCATCACGTCGAAATCCAGGCAGTCGCCCTCGCGCAGGCGCACTGCCTTGGCGTCGATATGCACGGCGATCGCGCCCTCCAGCATCAAGAGCTGCTGGGTGAAGGCGTTGCGGCCCCAGGGGCTGTACGGCACCCGCGCTCCGGCCGGCAGATCGACGACGATGATCTCGATACCGCTCGCCGCACCCGTCGGCGAGGCATGACGCCTGCGATAGCCGCTCTCGGGATCACGCCAGTGCGGCTGGTCGGCCAGGCGTACCAGCCGCTCCGGCGGCTTCTCGGCGAGCGCGACCACATCGCTGAGCGATACGTCGAGCGCCGCGCAAAGCTTGCCGAGCAGCGCAGCAGTCGCACTGCTCTGTGCCCGCTCCACCCGCCCGATCATGGCACGGCTGACGCCGGAGCGCGCCGCGAGTTCGTTCAGCGTCATGCCGGCCTGCGTCCTCAGGGTCTTCAAGCGGCGACCGATCGCGCGATCGAGCTTTTGCTGGTCCATTCTTGTTGGTCCTGACCTTCATCCAAGCGTTGCCCGGCGCAAGGACCGCATCCGCCTGGGCGAGAGGAGCTTAGGCCGATGGAACGGCGCGTGCCGAGAGTGAGGGGCTAATATATTGGAATCTTTGCGCGGCAGCAGCTCCGGTCTTGCCGCATGCAGCAAGCGAGCAATCCCAGCGAGTGTAGATCGACGCCAGTTGCAATCGAGAGGCCCCCGCGTACAATTCGCGCATTGAAGAACTCGGTCGCGGACGCATCGTGGTTGCATCCAAACGAAAGGAGGCGGCTTGATATACGAATATTCTGCGCAGAACCATGATTGGGATCTGACGCTTCATGCCGCCGCCGAACTGATCAAAGCTGGCCTGATAGCAGACAAGCAGCCTAGGGCTGGTACCTTGTGGATGGGCTTTTCGTTCTTTACCGGAGGTATGGTTCTGTCATTTGCGGCGATCGAGAGCTTTTCGGCATCGGTCGCTTTCTCGATGCCCTCGTACAAGCGCTTCTCTGGATTCGACTTCCAGCGTTATCGCAATGTGCGGCGGTTCTGGGACAAGATGGAAATGCTGATGTCCGCGGCTGGCATCGAGATCGATAAGGGTAACGGTCTGTTCCAGCATGTCGGTCAGATGCAGGAATGGCGCAATCTGGTGACACACGCATCGCCTTATGAAATTGAACCGACCGAGATAGAGAATACGACAAGTGCTCCCGGTAAGCTGCATGAAAAGAAAAGACGTCTCGAATACACGAGAATAGTCGATCCCGAGAATGCCAAGAAGTTCTACCGGACTGCTCTTGATTTTATCAACCTGGTCACAGACCGGACCGGCATAGAGCCTCGCGCTTCAGCCACATTTAGGCCAATGGAATAATCACCGATGCCAATCGGCGTAAAAGGTGCCTTCCTACAGTCAAGGATGACCTTGTGGTCTAGATAACTTCCCATGCCGCAAAAGCTGCACACCGATCTTCCTTCTGAACTTGAACCCGTACGCGAGGCCGCGCGCCGTGCACTTGGTTCCGTAAAACCTGCAACGGCAAGCACTCCAGCCGATAGAGATTTTCTTTTCAACGCCAAGCGGACTGATGCAGGCCGCAAGTTACCAGCCCAGCATCTTGTCTACTTCGTTCTGGTCGATCTTCTCGGTTATCGCAATCTTGGCAAATTTGAGAAGCTGGCGTGGTCGATCCCGATCGAGTTCAACGAGCGCGCCTTTTTGATCGAGCACCGAAAATTTGGCGTCGGTATCTTCGCGGCAGACCTCGAGAAAGACGAGGCGGATGCGCAGCAAATCGTCAATCACATCCACAAGGCTGTGAGGACAGCACGGCCGTTTTTCGATTGGCTGGCCGCAAGGGCAATCGACGATTCCGCCGTCAATGTAACCAACAAAAGCGTCTCGCTCTTTGACCGGTTCGAATTCCTACGCGACAGTTACGGCCTGAAAGCGAACGAGGCTGAAACCCGGAAAGGCGAACGGGTCATCAAAACCGGCAAGTCGGGGAACGGCGGAGACTGGCAGACAATTTCCTTTCCGGCCTTTCGCCTTCGCGCTGAGGCAAAATGGCTCGGCCTTGCGGCCATCGAGGCATTCTTTAGTTGGACCGAACACGTCCTTATCCACATCGGCATCCTGCGTGGCAGGTTAACGAGTGCAAATGAGGTTACGCGCGCCGCGGAAGCCAACTGGCCGACGAAGTTCAAGCTGGCCTTTGATCTAGCGGACGAACGCTCCAAAAAACTCTATGACGATCTGCTCATAGTGCGCAAAGAATTGCGAAATTTTGCCGCACACGGCTCATTCGGAAAACAAGGAGAAGCGTTCCACTTCCATTCTTCTGCTGGCGCAGTACCTGTGCTACTGCCGGACCCGATAGGCAGCCGCAGATTTGCGCTCGGAGAACCCAGCGCCTTCGACCTACAACATGCATTGCAAACGATCGAAGAATTCATTGAGCATCTGTGGGAAGGCCCCCGAGCGCCAGCCAGAATTTATGTTCAGAAGTACGAGCTGCCACTCATTCTAACGATGGCGCACGATGGCACCTATGGAAGGGCAATGACTTCAATCGACGAAATGACGTCGTTCGCTGACTATCTCGCCGGCCAACTGGACCGGGCCGCCGATATGGATTGGTAGATCTCTCGGAATAACGGACTTGCCTGAAAATATTGATTTCGCTCATTCCGGGAAAACCATCATCATTGAATGATGATCATGTCAGGGCGTCATAGCTGCCGGATCTCGGCGCCTGATATTTTGGGGCCCCCGGACGGGGGCGCCACGCGCCAAGGGGCGCTGCGGTCAGGCTCCTCTGGGCCTGACACGGTAATGAGCTTATGCGCCGCTCCGGGACGTCAACCCTCAGCTTAACTCATAACGTCAGGGTTTCGGACTCAGTAATTCTCACCGCTTCGGCGCCCGCGTGCACGACAAATTGGGCCGCGCTCGAAACGCGCATAAGTGCTCATTTTGCCGATGTTTTATTGAATGGAGCGGGCGAAGGGAATCGAACCCTCGTATGCAGCTTGGGAAGCTGCCGTTCTACCATTGAACTACGCCCGCGAATGCGCTCCGCGCCCCTCCTGCTTAGCCGAGACGGCGCCCCGCGCCAAGCGCTTTGGCGCGACTGGCCGGACGGTTGTTAACGTCCTGGCAAGATTCCAGGTGCGCCGGATTGTGGCGGTGTTATGATCTTGCGTCTGGGGAGAGACGTGCACTGAGTGGGGCGTGTGCATGATGGGGCGTGCTTACGCGATATTCGACACGGCCATAGGGCGCTGCGGCATCGTCTGGAGCAGCACCGGCGTGGTCGCCGTGCAATTGCCCGAGGCGCGGGAGATCGACACCCGCCGCCGGATCTTCCAGGTCCATCCCGAGGCGCGCGAGCAGCAGCCATCCGACAATGCCGAACTTGCGATCGAGGGCGTCGCGGCCCTGCTGCAGGGCGGCGATCCTGATTTTTCCGCGGTTAGCCTCGACGCCGGCGGCGTGTCGACCTTCCACCGGCGTGTCTATGAGACAACCTGCGCCATCCCGCGCGGGGAAACACGCACCTATCACGAGATCGCCAAGACGCTGGGCGCCTCCGGCGCCACGTATTCGGTGGCCCAGGCGATCGCGAAAAATCCCTACATGCTCATCGTGCCCTGTCACCGGGTGCTGGAAGCCGGGAACTACGCCGACCGGCTCTCGCCTTACGGCGGGGTGATCTCCAAGCGGCGGCTCCTGGCGCTCGAGGGCGCCCATCCGATCGCGAGCAAGACGCTGTTCGAGGTGCTGCTGCCTGTTACCCCGCCGAGGTCCAGCTAAGGCGCAATCTGGATCGCACCTTCTCTTTGCTTTTTTGGCACGATCCTGTCGGCAGGCCGCTACACACTTTTCCGGATCATGCCTAGATAGGCGGGATGGACGCGACCACGCTGCTGACGACACACTCGATGACGGTCTCCGAGTTTCGCTGCGATGCGGGACCGGGCGACAAGCCGTTCGCGGAGTGCCGCACCGGCCATTCCATCGCCTATGTCCGCTCGGGCAGTTTTGGCTGTCATTGCCGCGCCGGCTTCTTCGAGCTGGTAGCGGGCTCAATGCTGGTCGGTGCCCCCGGCGACGAATACACCTGCACGCATGAGCATGTCTGCGGTGACGTCTGCCTGTCCTTCTTCCTCGGCGAGGATCTCGTCGACGCTCTCGGGGGACGTCGCGAGGCCTGGCAGGTCGGCGCGACACCGCCGCTGCCCGAGCTGATGGTGCTGGGCGAACTGGCCCAGACGGCAGCAGATGGCAACAGCGATCTCGGTCTTGACGAGATCGGCCAGATTCTTGCCGGCCGCTTCGTCGATGTCGTCTCAGGCAAGACGCGCAAGCAAGCCGGGCCTTCGGTGCGCGACCGCCGTCGCGCGGTCGAGGCCGCGCTGTGGATCGACGACAACTCGCATGCCGAGGTCGACCTCGAACAGGCCGCGCGGCAGGCGGGCCTCAGTCCCTTCCACTTCCTGCGGCTGTTCTCGGCCGTGCTCGGCGTGACTCCACATCAATATCTGGTGCGGTCTCGGCTGCGGCGTGCGGCGCGGCTGCTCGCTGATGACGACATCGCGGTCACCGACATCGCCTATGATGTCGGCTTCGGCGACCTCTCCAACTTCGTACGTACCTTCCACCGCGCCGCCGGCGTGTCGCCGACGAAGTTCCGCCAGGCCTCGCGCGGGGAGCGCAAGATTCTCCAAGAGCGGCTTGCCCTCAACTGACTAGGGTCGTCTCCGGCGCGCGCCACGCGCGGCGCGCTTTTGCAATGGAGACGAACATGTACGATCACATCGGACTTCGTGTTACCGACCTCGACGCTGCCACGCGTTTCTACACCGCGGTGCTGGCGCCGCTCGGCTACGTCCTGTGCACCAGCGGCGACGGCTATGCCGGCTTCGGGCCGAAGGGCGAACCGGCGCTCTGGCTGCACCTGAACAAGGGACGGAAGGCCGACGGCGCGCATATCGCGTTTCGCGCCAAGGATCATGACGCGGTCAAGTCATTCCACAGCGAGGGGCTGAAGAGCGGCGGCCGCGACAATGGCGGCGCCGGCCCGCGCAAGGATTACGGCCCGACCTATTATGCGGCGTTCCTGATCGATCCGGACGGCAACAATGTCGAGACGGTTTGTACGTGACGCTCACCACTAGCTCCGTCATTGCGAGGAGCCCGCGACAAAATTGCGAAGCAATTTTGCGCTGGTGCGACGAAGCAATCCAGACTGTTGCCGCGGAAAGACACTGGATTGCTTCGCTGCGCTCGCAATGACGGTGTGGCGACCTGCTATCGAAATTAAGAACACCTCCGTGGCCTCCATCCAACGAAGTTGCGGCCTATGTCCAGGGACAGACGAAGGAGGCCGCGTCCGCCATGCACAGGGCGTTTCCGCTCGCGCCTGCGTGACTTTTCTCACAGAGCTGTCTCCTCCTCAGCCCTAACCATGGCGGCGTGCGTCCGGTTGGCTCCGCTCTCCCGGCGAAGCCACGCACGCGAGGAGCATGTCATGAGAGGTGCTGACAAGGTGATCTGCCAGGCAGCCGCCGTGCTGCTGCTGTTTTCGATCTCGAGCGCGCCGGCGAAGGCGCAGTTCGCCGGCTTCGAAGGTGTCGGCGGCGAGGACATGATGACCCAGATGGCGCCGATGCTGGAGATGATGAAGGCGAAGATGGGCAAGCGCCGCTTCGCCATGCTGATGCGGACCATGGGCCCGATGATGAGCCGTATGATGGAGAACGGCGGAGGCGGCGGCTTCGGCGGTCTCGGTGGTCTCGCCGGCGGTAATTTCGGCGGCGGCTTCGGCGCACCCGATTACGGCGGCTACGCGCCGATGGGCGGTGGCGGCTATATCCCGCCCGGGATCGGCCGCACGGGCGGCGGCGATATCATGGGCATGCTTGGCGGCGCCGGCGGCGGCGACATGATGTCGATGATCCCGCAATTGATGCAGCTCGCCAATGTCGGCGGCGGTGGTGGCCATCGCCGCCACAAGCATCGCTAGTCTGCGGCGCCCGACAGCGCAGGTCTTATCGCAGGTTTCATCTCGCGCGGTCCCCAGCGTGTCAGCACCACGCTGGAGCATGAGAGCAGGCCGAGCACGACCATCGAGCTGGCAGCAAGCCAGAAGAAGCTCTGCGCGGTGACGTCATGCGTCGACAGCCACCAGCCGCAGGCAGCGATGTAGATGAGACGCGCGGTTTGCGCCAGCACCGGCCCGAGCACCTTGGCCGCACCCTGCGACGAGAAATACATCGCCGAGGCCAGGCCAATGAAAGCGTAGAACGGCGCCACCGTCGACAGATATTGGTGGCTGGCCGCGCGCACGGCCGCGCTGTCGGTGAAGATGTTGACCCAGAGATCGGGGAAGATCGCGACCAGGCATGCCGGCGCGCCGACGGCAACGAATGCGGATGCCCCCGCGATCCAGGCGATGCGCCGGGCGCGCGCGATGCGGCCTGCGCCGACCGCCATGCCGATCATTGGCACCGACGCGATGCCGAACGAGAACGCGATCGAGGTCAGCAGAAATTCCAGCCGCGCGCCGATGCCATAACCGGCGAGGATCGCGGTGCCGAACTTCGCCAGCATGTGGGTCAAGATCGAGATCGTCAGCACCGATTGCAGCGGCGAGAAACAGGCGATCGCACCCACTTTGAGGATATCGAAGAACATCGCCCATTGGACACGAAGGCCGCGCAACTTCGGCACGACGCGCGCGCGCCCTGAAAACAGGTACCAGCCCATTACGCCGATGTTCATGGAATAGGCGATCAGCGCGCCGGCGGCGACGCCGCGCATGCCGAGCTGCGGCACGGGCCCGAGCCCTAGACCCAGCGTACCGCCGAGCACGATCTGCCAGACCGCCGAGTTCAGGATCAAGAGCGATGGCAGCTTCATGTTTCCGGTGCCGCGCAGGACGCCCGCCATGGTGTTGAGCAGCCAGGGCAGCACGGCGCCACCGAAAAATACCTGCGTATAAGCGACCGCATGCGTGAGCACATCGCCACGGCCACCAAGCAGCTCCAGGAGCCGCGGCCCGGAGATCAGCATGCCCAGCATGAAGACGAGGCCGAAGGTGATGCCGATCAAGAGCGCATGCGCGGCAAGCGTGCCGGCTCGCTCGCGATCGCCGGCGCCGAGCGCGCGTGCGATGGCCGAGGCCACCGCGCCGCCCATGGCGCCACCCGACATCGTCATTGTCAGGATCACTGTCGGAAACACCAGCGCCATCGCAGCCAGCGCCTCGACGCCGAGCCGGCCGATATAGGAGGTCTCCGCGATCACCACACAGGTGCCGGCGGAGAGCGCGACCACGTTGGGCCAGGCCAGCCCCACCAGCGTGCGCAGGATCGGCCCATCGGTCAGCGCGCTCTTCACGGGACGTGGAGGCGGCGGCAGCGGACGCTCTTGTTCATCGACCGGGATTTCGGCGATGTCGGACATTTCCTCTCCCGGGCACAAGCGCCATTTGCGGCGCGGCAATGAGTAGGTGTGCCAATGAATGTGTTCGCGCGGATGGCGCCGGGATCAGCTTGTTAGCACGGCGCGCAGCGATTCCTCCTGCGCCGAATGCAGGCGTGCCCTGCCGCAGCGCATTCCGATAGATGGAATTACCCGATGGTCCAGACCAGCGGCGGGCGACCGCCGGCCGTCGGATGCAGGTGCACGCTGATGTGTCGCCCACATCCGGCGGCGAGCCCCTCGAACAGCCCCTCCAGCACCTTGGCGCAGGCGCGGTGATAATCGGCGACGTCGTCCATCAGCTTCCAGCTCTGCTGGCGCAGCTCGAAGGTGCCTTCGGATTGCACTGTCTCGGCAGCGTCATCCTGCGCGGCGAACAGCGCATTGAGAAACGATGCGAATTCACCCGCACCGCCGCGGCTCAGCGCGAGCGCGGCGGCGACCTCGTCGAAATACTGCATGCCGATCAGCTTGCCGGTGAGGTGCAGGAGATAGCCGGCATCCTCCGGCCCGAACAGCTGCACCATCACGGGCGCGGCGGTGCGGACATATTCCATCGCGTAGTTGCGATAGGCCTTTTCGAGCCGCGGCTTCGGCCAGGTCAAAACAGGAAGAGCCGGCGCGGTCTTGGCATCGAACAGCGGCGCTTCCTGGTGCCGCGCGAACGCGAGGCGCTGGTCGAGTTCGAGCGGATGGTCGTATTGAAAGTAATAGCCTTCGAGCCCGTCCTGGCCGTCGACGCTCTGCTTGGTGCAGACGAAGCCTAGCCTGGTATCGCCGAGCGCAACGCCGTTGTTGGCGTGCCAGCCGCGCAGCATCGCGCGTGAGACCTCGCCCGGCACGCCGCAGATCGCGGTGCCCTTCCAGATCCAGCGCGGCGGCGGGTAGCGGATCCAGGCCTTGGCGTCGCTCTCATACATGTATTCGACATGCACGCCGCCGATCCAGTTGGAGAGATAGTGATATTGCGCGGCGGCAACCGCCGGCGGCAGGTGACTGACCCCGAGCTTTTCCAGTCCGGGCAGGAAACGCTCCTGCTGCTGCCGGCGAAACACGCGGAAGACGAATTCGGCAGCGTCCGCCGTGCCGCGCCGCGTGACCACGGTGAGGATGAGGCCGGTGAAATAGGCGTGGTAGAGATCGGCGACCGCGCGCCAACGCTTCCATTGAGCCTCCTGCGCGGAGTCAGCTGTCGCGGTCATGTTCGCTCCCGATCGTTGCTTTGATCGAGTGTGTCACTGCACCCGGTGACAGGCAACCTGACGTTCATGCAGGACGCCCTGCATGACGGCGCCGTCAATTCCGCACTACGAATTTTGCGCAGCTTTGGCGGCACGCTCACGCTCGATGCGCTCGGTCACGTCGCGCGCCATCGCGACCGATCCGAGTATCGCCCCGCCGGAATCCCGCACCAGCGCGAAGGTCATCTCGATGTAGAGCTTGCGCGCGCTCTTGTGCAGAGCACGGGTGAGCGTCGGCCGGCCAGCGAGCTTCATGTTGCCGCTCGCAATCGCGGCCTCAAAACCCTTCCAATGCGCGGCCCGCAGATGTTCGGGAATGATCAGATCGAGATTTTGCCCCAGCGCTTCGTCCGCGGAGAAACCAAACAAGACGGTCGATGCACGATTCCAGCGCATGATCGTGCCGGAGCGATCCGAGTAGATCAGCGCGTCCGCGACGTCTTCGAGGATCCTTGCATCGAGTTGAGGTTGATCGGTCATCTCACCCACCTTGCACGGAATGTAGCCCGGATGGAGCGGAAGCGTAATCCGGGATTCTCTCGTCAAAGGATTTTCCCGGATGACGCTTGCGCTCCGTCCGGGCTACAGGATGCGGCTACACCCGAAAATGCTTCGATAGTTTGAGGCCCTGCGCCTGGTAGTTGGAGCCGATGCGCTGGCCGTACATTGCATCGGGACGCGCCAGCATCTTCTCGTAGACGAGGCGGCCAACAATCTGGCCGTGCTCGAGGATGAACGGCACTTCGCGCGAGCGAACCTCCAGCACGGCGCGCGATCCTAGCCCGCCTGCGCCGGCATAGCCGAAGCCGGGGTCGAAGAAGCCGGCATAGTGAACGCGGAATTCGCCGACCAGCGGATCGAACGGCACCATCTCCGCGGCAAAGTCGGGCGGTACCTGCACGGCCTCTTTCGAAGCGAGAATATAGAACTCGCCGGGATCGAGGATCAGGCTGCCGTCGGAGCGCGCCGAGATCGGCTCCCAGAAATCCTCGATCGCATAGCCGGAACGCCGATCGACATCGACGACACCGGTGTGGCGCTTGGCGCGATAGCCGACGAAGCCGTTCGACTTCTCGCCGGAGAGATCGACGGAAACGGCGACGCCGCCGGAAAGATCGGCATCGTCGATGTCGACGAGGCGCTCCGTCGCATGCAGCGCATCGAGCTCGTCGGCATTGAGAATGGCATCACCGGTTCGGAAGCGCACCTGCGACAGGCGCGAGCCCTCGCGCACCAGCACGGGAAACGTCTTCGGGCTGATCTCGGCATAGAGCGGGCCGTGATAGCCGGCGCCGATCATATCGAAGCGGCGGGTACCGTCGGCGATCACGCGGGTGAAGACGTCGAGCCGGCCGGTCGAGCTTTTCGGGTTGGCAGCCGCGACGATCTCCGGCGGCAGCGCGAGGCTTTCCAGCAGCGGCACGATGTAGACGCAGTTGGTCTCCAGCAC
>JAEWFG010000151.1 GCA_023388935.1 Pseudomonadota bacterium
GTATTGTGCCGGGATCGGAGGTGGAGTTCGTTCTTCAAGGCGACAGTGCCGTTTTGCGCCGTGTCGAGCGGTCTGCTGACGAGCGCGAGCGGGAGGTTCAGGAGCTGACCGAGCATCTCCGGCGTCATAAGGGCTCGATGGCACTTGGCGACCTCGACGGCGAGGCCTTTTACAAGCTGCTCCGCGACTGATGGCCACGCTTGTCGATACCAACGTCCTGATCGACCTTTTCCATTCCGGCAGCGTCTTTGAAGACTGGTCCCTTCGTGCGATCACCGAGGCGCGGCGGCAGGGTAATGTGCTGATCAATCCGTTGATCTATGCCGAGATGGCTGCCGGTTTCGCCACGGTCGGCGCACTCGATGCGGCACTCTCGCCGACATCTTTTCTGCGCGAAGACCTGCCATGGGAAGCAGCCCATGCTGCTGGTCATGCCTTCCTGCAGTACAAGCGCGGCGGTGGCGACAAGCGTTCGCCCCTGCCGGATTTCTACATCGGCGCGCACGCCCTGGTGCGCGGGCACAATCTGCTGACCCGTGATCCGGTGCGCTATCGAACCTATTTCCCGATGATCCGCTTGATCACCCCCGAAACACATCCCTGACGGACGTTCCCATGATCGGCAAACTCAAAGGTACTATCGACGAGATCGGCGACGACCATGTGGTGCTGGACGTCCATGGGGTCGGCTACGTCGCGTTCTGCTCGGCGCGCACGCTTGGCAAGCTCGGTTCGGCCGGGGAGGCGGCGGTGCTGTTCATCGAGACCTATGTGCGCGAGGACCAGCTGAGGCTGTTCGGCTTTCTTTCGGCGCTGGAACGGGAATGGTTCCGGCTTTTGCAGAGCGTGCAGGGGGTCGGCTCGAAGGTGGCGCTGGCGGTGCTGTCGACGCTGACGCCGGGCGAGCTTGCCAATGCGATCGCGCTGCAGGACAAGGCGCAGGTCTCGCGCGCGCCGGGCGTCGGACCGAAGGTGGCGGTGCGCATCATCACCTAATTGAAGAACAAGGCGCCGGCCTTCGCCGGCGAGGCGGGGCCGGCGATCGGCCTGAAGCAGGAGATCGGCGAGGGCGTCGCCCCGGCCCCGGTCGCCGACGCCGTCTCGGCGCTCACCAACCTCGGCTATTCGCGTGAACAGGCGGCGAACGCTGTCGCCGCGGCGCTGAAGAACGGCGGCGAGGGCGCGGACAGCGCCAAGCTGATCCGGCTGGGGTTGAAGGAGCTGGCGCGGTAGTGGGAAAAATCTGAATCCTGCGGAAATGCATGGTATATTCCGACGATTGCATCTTTTTCGGAGGGTCAGGTGAAAAGTTGGACCGTTACGGTGTCGTCAAAGGGACAGGTTACGATGCCCAAGGAGATGCGGGAGGAACTTCATCTCCGGCCGGGTGACCAGCTGATCTACAGCATCATCGGCGGACAGGTGATCGTGACGCCGAAGAACGTGGACTTCAACGATCTTGCGGGCCTGCTCGGCCGTCCGCCAAACGGCTCTTTCACGCTAGAAGAGATCGACGAGGCCGTGCTGCGGGCTGCGGGCAGCAATGCGCTAGACGTCTGTGATGACGAAAGCCCGGATGCCGCTGCATGAAGATGTTCGGCCTCGATACGAACGTCGTCATCAGGCTCCTGACGAATGACGATCCTGCACAGCGGCAGGCGGCTCTCAAGTTTGGCGCTGGTCTTGGGAAGGACTATCGTGCCTTTCTGTCGCTGGTCAGCATCCTTGAACTCGATTGGGCGCTGCGTTCAAAACTCGGCTTCAAGAGGAAGGACGTGGTCGCAGCCGTCAATAAACTGCTGCAAACCCGGGGGCTCGTCATCGAACACCACAATTTGGTCCTCAAGGCCCTCGATCTAGTGGAGACGAACCGCGCGGACCTCGCAGACGCGCTCATTGCCTGCCGGTCGATCGAGGAGGGTTGCGTTTCCGTGAAGACCTTCGACCTGAAAGCCACACGAAAAGTACCCGGAATGGAACTTCTGACATGACCGACGCCGCACGGCTGATCTCCTCCGAACGGCGCGGCGAGGACGTCGACGCCGCGCTGCGCCCGCAGACGCTCGACGACTTCACCGGCCAGGCGGAGGCGCGCGCCAACCTGAAGATCTTCATCGAGGCGGCGAAGAACCGCGGCGAGGCGCTCGACCACGTGCTGTTCGTCGGCCCGCCCGGGCTCGGCAAGACAACGCTGGCGCAGATCATGGCGAAGGAACTCGGCGTCAACTTCCGCTCGACCTCGGGGCCGGTGATCGCCAAGGCCGGCGACCTCGCCGCGCTTCTCACCAACCTCGAGGAGCGCGACGTGCTCTTCATCGACGAGATCCATAGGCTCAACCCGGCGGTCGAGGAGATCCTCTATCCGGCGATGGAGGATTTCCAGCTCGACCTGATCATCGGCGAGGGGCCGGCGGCGCGCTCGGTGAAGATCGACCTGTCGAAGTTCACCCTGGTGGCGGCGACGACGCGGCTCGGCCTTCTGACGACGCCCCTGCGCGATCGCTTCGGCATTCCGGTGCGGCTGAATTTCTATACGGTCGAGGAATTGGAATCGATCGTGCGGCGCGGGGCGCGGCTGATGGGGCTCGGCATGACGGACGAGGGGGCGCGCGAGATCGCCCGGCGGGCGCGCGGCACGCCCCGCATCGCCGGCCGGCTGCTGCGGCGGGTGCGCGACTTCGCGGAAGTTGCAAAGGCGGAGGCGGTGACGAAACAGATTGCCGACGAGGCGCTGACGCGGCTGCTCGTCGACAATATGGGCCTCGACCAGCTCGACCGGCGCTACCTGTCGATGATCGCCCACAATTTCGGCGGCGGGCCGGTCGGCATCGAGACGATCGCAGCGGGTCTTTCCGAGCCGCGCGACGCGATCGAGGACATCATCGAGCCCTACATGATCCAGCAGGGCTTCATCCAGCGCACGCCGCGCGGCCGCGTGCTGACGGCGAACGCCTGGAAGCACCTCGGCCTGCAGCCGCCGAAGGATCTGGAAGCCTCGCAATTCCGGCTGTTTTCCGAGGAGGACTGAGGTGATCACCCGGCGAGGGCTACTGAGGGCTCTGGGCGGCCTGGCCTTCACCTGCTTCGCAACCAGCAGCTACGCCTTCGGCATCGAGCCGATGCTCAGGCTTCGCACCGCCGAATACCGGCTGCGTCCGGCAAACTGGCCAGAGGGGCTGAAGCTACGCATCGTCGCGCTCGCCGACATCCACGCCTGCGAGCCGTGGATGAGTGCCGAGCGCATCGGACGGATCTGCGAGGCGGCCAACGCGCTCGAAGGCGATCTGATCGTGCTTCTCGGCGACTACGCCGCCGGCATGAACCTGGTGACCGGCCATGTTCACTCCAAGGCCTGGTCGAAGGCAATGTCTGTCCTTCAGGCACCACTCGGTGTCCATGCGATCATGGGCAACCATGACTGGTGGGCGGACCTGGCTGCACAAGAAGCCGGAGGCGGCGACACATTCGGCCATCGCGCGCTGAGGGATGTAGGCGTCGATGTCTATGCCAACACGGCAAGGCGGTTGGAAAAGGATGGCCACCCCTTCTGGCTGGCCGGGCTCGAAGACCAGCTTGCCCTGCGGCCCGGCAAGCGTTGGGGCCGCAAATCCTTCGTCGGGCTCGATGACCTCGACGGCACGCTGGCGCAGGTGACGGATTCTGCCCCGGTTATCCTGCTCGCACACGAGCCGGACATCTTCCCGCGCGTACCGTCGCGCGTATGCCTGACGCTATCGGGCCATACCCATGGAGGTCAGGTCCGGTTTTTCGGCTACTCACCGATCGTTCCTTCAGCCTACGGTAACCGCTATGCCTACGGTCACGTTGTCGAGCAGGGGTGCGATATGATCATCTCCGGAGGACTTGGCTGCTCGATGGTGCCGATCCGCTTCGGTTCGCCACCGGAAATCATGGTCGTGGAGCTCGGTTGAGCCGATAGAGTTTGCCGAAAGGCCGCCTCCGGGTGACGTGCTCAGCACGCTGGCTGCAACCCTTCCGCAGCCGCCGACATGTCGATCAACTGCTGCGGAAGCGTTATCGCGCGAGGCTCACGCTATCGCGGATGCATGCCCAGCCTTCAATGGCTGATGGTGGTGCCGGAGCCGGAGCCGACCTTGATGCGGCGCGCCTGGTCCTTTGCCGCGTTCTTCGGGAGCGTGATGGTCAGGACGCCGTTCGCCATGTCGGCGTGGACGTCATCGGGATTGATCGAATGCGGCACCCGGATCGAACGCTGGAATTGGCCGAAGGACCGCTCGGTGAAGTGATAGTTCTCCTTGTCCTCCTTGGCTTCCGTCCGC
>JAEWFG010000210.1 GCA_023388935.1 Pseudomonadota bacterium
GCTCCGAAATGCCGAGGCGCTCCAACATTCGGGCCATCTGAATGCCGCTCGGGCCGCCGGAAGCCGGATCGGTGTAGCTGACGGTCTTCGCCACGAGCAGAGCGTTCTTCACTGCTGCGACGTCCGAAATGTCAGGTGCGGTCCGTCCCTTCGGAACCGCTACCACGATCACCGATCCGCCGAGATCGAATTGACCGTCCTCCGCCACCTTGTTGGCACCCATCAGCTTGTCGATTCCAACACGCGAAGCAACGACGAAGTCCGCGCTTTCTCCGCCGATTACGCGCTGCGCGATCTCGGTCGTGGACGCGTATTCGATGCGAAATTTCCGCCCGGACGTCGCTTCGAAGGCGGGCATCACTCTATCGAACACCCGGCGCATTCCGATCGTAATGAGCGCGTGGGGTTCGTCGGCGCTGGCCGTTGCATTGGACGACATGGAAATCGCTACCATGAGCAGGAGACCGAAGGCGTTCCGGATGGTGGCGTTTGAAGGTCGGCGCATGAATCGTCTCCCTTCGCGGCGTCAGTGCGCGGTGAAGCCGCCGTCGACCGGGAGGCCGACCCCGACGACGAAGCTCGCGGCCGGGCTGCAAAGCCACAGGACCGCGGCCGCGACTTCGTCCGGCCGACCGAGCCGTCCGATCGACTGCTGTTTCATGATCTCCGCCATGGCATCGGCCTGACCTTCGAGCATGCCGGCAACCATCGGCGTATCGATGGTGCCGGGACACACCGCATTGATCCGGATTCCCCGCGGCGCGTATTCCACGCCCGCACTCTTGGTCATGCCGAGCACTGCGTGCTTCGTTCCGTGGTAGGCTGCTCGCTCGGGCAAGCCGACGAGGCCTCCGAGCGACGAACAGTTCACGATCGCGCCCGATCCTTGCTCGCGCATGATGCGGAGTTCGTGCTTCATGCACGCCCAAACGCCGCGCTGGTTGACCGCGACGACCCGATCGAAGTGTTCGATCGGTTCTTCCGCGGCATCCGACGGCGGCACTTGAATGCCGGCGTTGTTGAATGCCATGTCGAGTCTGCCGTATTCGGCGACCGCTTGATCCATCGTCGCCGCAACCTGCGCCTCTTCGGCGACGTCGCACGTCAGACTGAGAGCGGTGCCGCCGTTGCGGACGATCTGTTCGGCTTCATGCGCAGCGAGCTTGCCGTCCAGATCGCACATGACCACAGATGCGCCACTCTCGGCGAACATGCGCGCGGTGGCAAGACCCATCCCCTTGGCTGCGCCCGTAACCAGAGCAACCTGTCCGGTGAAATCGTAACGAGGATTCATGCATTTCTCCCAGGGGAAAAGCGTCGGAAACAGGGTTCGGCAATCGAAGCCGCTCGTTTCCCTAGTTTTCGATGGCGCCGCGCGGTTTTACTTCCATCGTCGCTGCCCGCGCCCGGTTGCCGATCATCGGCGCGAGATATCGACTGTCGTGGTACTTGAGCCGATAGGCCTCGTCGATCCGGTCGTTGATGGCTCCCTCGACCGACGCGAACGCCACGTCCTTGGTCATGCCGGCGGCACTGATCCGTCCCGCCTTCTGGCGCAAGGCCGCGTGGTACCAGCGGGAGGCGTTGCCGTTATAGGCACGTACGTAGAGCGCGCCGTCCACCACGACGGACCAGATCCATGTCGGCGTGCCGTAGGTCTTCCCGTCGTCGCGGAAGGGCGCGACGTGCAGATCGTCGGAAGCGGCGATCTTGTCCAAATCGTCTTTGGTCCAATCGCTCATGTAGGCTCCTTCCCGTACTGCTCGTCGCTGACCTTCTCCATCCAGTCGACGTTCTTGCCGCCGACCGATTCCTGGATGGCGATGTGTGTCATCGCGGTCGTGGGCGAAGCGCCATGCCAGTGTTTCAGTCCGGGCGGAAACCACACGACGTCGCCGGGACGAACCTCCTCGATCGGGCCGCCCTCGCGCTGCACCCGACCGAGCCCGGCCGTGATGATCAGCGTCTGCCCGAGCGGATGGGTATGCCAGGCAGTGCGGGCGCGGGGTTCGAAGGTGACCTGGCCGGCGCCGACGCGGGCCGGCTCGGGCGCCTGGAACAACGGGTCCACGCGCACGGTGCCGGTGAACCAGTCGGCAGAGCCCTTCTGGGAGGGCCGGGAGCCGTTTCTCTTGATGTCGATATCCATTCGAGACTCCTTCTCTTCTTCGGACATGAGCGCCTGCGCCCGACGAACTCCGATTGTGGCGGCGATGCCGCAGCAAATGAGCAGACCTCTGCGTGCGATCATCGTGGTCCTCCGCTGATCGCGGGCCGTATTCGGCCCTATTGGGCCAAGACGCCTCCATCGACCGCCATGGCATGACCGATCATGAAGCTGGCGGCTGGGGTGCAAAGCCAAACCACAGCCGACGCAATTTCTTCGGGCTCGCCGAAGCGCCCGATTGGCTCCCGCGCGATCATCGCTTTCACGGTTTCAGGGTCGTTGTTCTTGGTGACCGCGACGGCCATCGGCGTGTTGGTAATTCCCGGGCAGATCGCGTTGATCCAGATCCCTTGCGTCGCATAGTCGAGCGCTGCGGAGCGCGTGAGGCCGAGGACGGTATGCTTGCTCGCGGAATACGCGCTTCGTCCCTTCGACCCGACCATTCCGCCGATCGACGAGCAATTGACGATTGCACCGCTTCCCTGGGCCGTCATCTGCCGGAGTTCGGCCTTCATGCAGTTCCAGACGCCACGAAGATTAACGTCGAGAATGCGTTCGAATTCGTCGTCGCTGGTCTGCAGCATGTCTGCACCGTCGCAATTGACGCCCGCATTGTTGTAGGCGGCGTCCAGCCGGCCGAACGCGGAGACCGTCCGATCGACCATGGTCGCGACCTCGGATTTGTCGGACACGTTGCATCGGACGGCGAGAGCCTTGTGGCCGACGGCGATCAGTCCATCCGCAGCCTGGCGGACGGCATCCTCGTCGACGTCCGCAAGTGCGACGGCGGCGCCGGCTTGGGCAAAAGCCCGAGCCGTCGCGAGGCCGATGCCGGCGCCCGCGCCCGTGACAAGGGCGACCTTTCCTTCCAGGAAGGTTTTCATGGCGGTTCTCGGGGCTATCGCGGCCGCTTTTCGATGACTTCCTTGACCACCGGCGCCGCGGAGAACGCGTTGGGCCAGCCGACATAGAACGCGAGATGACCGAGCACCTCGCCGGCCTCCTCCCGGGTTAATCCGTTGTCCATCGCTCGGTTGAGGTGGTACGTGATCTGGGCAACCTGTCCCGTCGCGACGAGTGCGCTGACGGTGACGAGGCTCCGGTCCCGGGGCGCGAGACCCGGTCTCAGCCAGAGATCCCGGAAAAGCACGTCGGTCGTGTACTGGACGAGGCTCGGCGCGATCTGGCCGAACTGCTCTCCGACCCGGGTTGCCCGCTGCTTCTCCGCGGCCTCGTCGAGCGGAAGCTGCGGGCCGGAGGCCGGCGGAAGCTGGTCCATGCCGATGCTGCGGCTCTTGAAGACGTCCCTCGCCGCCGGAATCGCATCCATCGCGTTCGCCCAGCCGGTGTAGAACGCAAGGTGCGTGATGATCTCGGAAATCTCGGCCGGCTTCACGCCGTTGTCGAGCGCGAGACCCAGATAGTACGGCAGTTCGACGGTCTGGTCGCGGGCGATGAGCGCCGAGACGGTGACGATGCTCCGGTCCCGGAACGAGAGGCCGGGCCGTTTCCAAAGATCGCCTTGGACTTTCTCATGGGCGTACTTCTCGAGCGCGGGCGCGACGGCACGGATATCTTCGGACATGGGACTTGCTCCTTCGATATTTGTCTGCCCCGCTGCGGCTGAACCGCCAGCGAACAGGCAGAGCGAAAACAAGGTTGCCGCGAGCTTTCTCATTGCCCACCTCCATCGATGGCCGCCGGATGCGCCATGAGCCACCACGCAACCGGCGCGGCGCAGAGCACGGCGGCGCCGCTGACGAGAAACAGGACGTTCAGCGTCGCTCCGGTCGCGACCAGTCCGAGCGCGGGGCTGGCCAGCCCCTGGGCCAGATCGAGAAAGGCCGTGTAGGCCCCCATCGCAAGGCCGCGGCTCTGCCCCGGCACGCGGCGAACCGCCTCCACGCCGAAACCGGGATAGACCAGCGAGAAACCGAAGCCGGTGAGCGCGGCTCCCGCCAGCGCCATCTCGGGTCGAACGGCCAACCAGATCAGCGCCTGTCCGGCGGTTTCGATCAGGGCGCAGACCAGCGCGACCTTTGCGCCTCCGATCGCGTCGGCCACATGGCTGAAGAATATCCGCGCCAGAATGAAAGCGACGGCGTAGGCGGTATAGGCGAGCCAACCGTTTGCCCACCCTCGGTTCGCAAACAGCAGTGCGACGAACGTGGTCACCGCCCCGAAGCCGACGCTGCCTAGAGCCGAACCGAAGCCCGGCACCCACACGGCGCCGATCACTTTGGCGAACGAGAGGCGCGCGTGCTTCGCCGGAGCGACGGCAGGAAGTGGCGCGACGAGCAGCAACGTGAGCAGCGGCGCCGCCGCGGTAGCGACCGCGATCGCCGTGAAGCCGTAGGCAGCGTAGAGGGCGGAGCCGGCCGGCGCGCCGATGGCGAAGGCGGCGAACATGGCTGAGCCGACCCAGGCGATGACCTTGCCTGTGCTGCGGACATCCGCGAGCGCCAAGCCCCAGCTAACCGCGGCCGTGATAATGAAGCTCTCCGCAGCGCCGAGTAGGCCTCGTCCCAGCAAGAGAATCGCGACCGAGGTCAGTGGAGCTGCGGTGAAGCCGAGCGAGAGCACGTACAGCAATCCGGAGGCCGCAGCGGCGAGCAGTCCGGCGACCACGCCGCGCTTAGCTCCCCGGCTGTCCGAGAAGTGACCGGCCCACGGTCGCGACACCAGGGAGGCCGCGAACTGGCTGCCGCGACGAGGCCGACCATGAACGTGCCTAGGCCCAATCCTTCGTGGACGTGAAGCGGTAGAACAGGCATCGCGACGCCGATCACGAGAAAGGCGACGAAGACCACGCTCATGATCGGCAGCAAGGTGGCAGCGACGCGCGGGGTCGCGACAGGCTCCTCCTGCGTAACTGTTACCGACATGCCCGATCAGAGCTCCATACTTCAGACTGATCCGAACCTAAGACTTTCACTCGCATCCGATTAGGTGATAGATTTCGAATGGAGCTATTAGTGAGGCTTATGAATGAACCGGGAAGACGCAAGCGATCTGCTTGCGTTCCTCGCAGTGGCGAGAGAGCGCAGTTTCACGCACGCTGCTGCGAAGCTCGGCATGACACAGTCCGCGCTAAGTCAGATCATCCGAAATCTGGAGGAGCGGCTCGGCGTCAGACTGTTGAACCGGACGACGCGCAGCGTCACACCTACTCAGGCCGGAGAACGGCTGTTCCTGAGCTTCGGACCCAAGTTCAACGAGATGGATGCCGATCTCGCCGCGCTCAGCGAGCTGCGCGAAAAGCCGGCCGGAACCGTTCGACTGACGGCGACCGAGTACGCCGCCGCCGAAATCCTGCTGCCCGCGCTGGGGACGCTCCTGCCCAAGTATCCCGACATCCACGTCGAGGTCATCATCGACTACGGGCTCACCAACATTGTGGCGCAGCAGGTCGACGCAGGCATCCGGCCTGGCGAGCTTGTGGCCAAGGACATGATCGCCGTGCGTGTCAGTCCCGATCTGCGGATGGCCGTGGTCGGTTCGCCCTCCTACTTCGCCGACCGCAAGCGGCCCAAGACTCCCCAGGATTTGACACGGCACAACTGTCTCAACCTTCGCCTGCCGACCCACGGCGGCAGCCTGTACGCTTGGGAGTTCGAGAAGAGCAGCCGCGAGCTCAACGTGCGCGTGGAAGGGCAACTGGTGTTCAACAGTGCTGGCCTTCTCCTGGACGCAGCGCTGAAGGGCTTGGGCCTTGCCTACCTCACTGAGGGCCACGTCCAACCGTACCTTTCCCAAGGCCGGCTAGTCAGAGTGCTTTCCGATTGGTGTCCGCCTTTCTCGGGGTATCACCTGTACTATCCGAGCCGCCGCCAGCCCTCACCGGCGTTCTCTCTGCTGGTCGACGCGCTGCCCACTTTGCGATGGTCCGCTGCGGACTTCGCTCCGCGAGGACTCGCTTTCAATAGGTCGCGGATTGTTTCCTAGATGAAGTCCGTGGTCGAGGACGAAGGCCGAGAATTCGGAACTCCGTCGTCGGCGGCAGACCGAGCGAGCTCCCGTGAAACTCAATCGCGCGTCTTGTGCGACGACTTCATGAGCGAACGAAGCACGCGAGGGATCCGGCGAGGACAGCGCACGAAGGACGTCATCGATGTCCGATTGCCACCCCTCGGCCGTCACTTCCTTGAATGGAACTGAGCCGACCGAAGCGCTTGAGAACACGACCGCTGGCCCGAGGTCCCGCAAGAGCATGAGGCTGTTCCTGAGGTCGGATTTCGAGCCGCCCGCATATCCGTTGACGCGGGTCTCCCAGGCACCATTTTCCTGATAGATCGTGTCGCCGGTGAAGAGATAGGTCTTGCCATGCGGCGAACGGACCAGAAAGCACACGCTGCCGTCGGTGTGGCCCGGGGTCGGTATGACCTCGATGCCGTTCACAACTTCGCGCTTGTCGAACAGGCTATCGACGGGCGCGACTTTGCTGATGGATGGTTCTTCGAGGCGGTGATACCAAAGCCTGGAACCGAATAGCGCCTTGATTTCGGCAAGCGCGGGGCCCGCCTCGTCCCTGTGACTGAGGTACTGGTGCGCGATACCGCCCAGCTCCTGGATGTGCTGATACTCGTCCCGCAAACCGGAACTATAAAGAAGTATGTTACCGGTGTCTCGCACCAGCAGGTAAGCGTGAGACGTTACGCCTGCAAACGGATGTTCCGCCTGCGTTTGCCAGAGATCAGGAAATATCTGCTTCATTCATGCCTCCATCAAGGTAATCAGCCGCCGATGGCAGCGTACACCTTCGTGATATCGAACATGTTGTGGACCGCGACGAACTTTCCCGAGGCCACGTCGATCGTGAAGATAGATGTCGCCGGCAGCGCGATTCGCTTGGCCGCGGCTCCTTTCCCGACCGTGAAGGTCGGAAGAGCTGTCAATACGACCGTCAGCGTCGCATCGGTTCGCGCGGCAGGTAGGTCTGCCGGAACGACATCTCCCATGAGGGGCCGGGCCCAAATGTCGATCCGGGTGTGGCGGATGCCCCTTACCGCCCCGACAAAGCCGGCTGAGAACGCTCTTATGGCATCGACCGTGACGATCGGTTCGTCAGCGTTGAATTTGAGGGACGTCGTCGGTGCGGGCAAATAGGCGCCGGCAATCCGATCCGCATCGAGCGAATCGACGGAGTCATAATAATTCTGAACGATGCGGACGACTTCCGCATCCGTAAGTTTAGGATGGCTATCGAGCATGATGAGCACCTGATTGAAAGACGAACAGACAGGGTGAGCGATGCGTAGGCAGGCCTCCGCTTATGCTGGTAAAAAGACGCGACCGCCCCAGGGAGGCCGCCGCATCATTGCGCGCAGCCTGCGCTGTATCGCTCATGCTCGATGACTGAAGCGGGCTGAACCGCCGAGCGGGAAGAACGGGACATAGGCGATCCCGTCGACCGCAAGGCTGTCGATCAGCGCGTCGTCGTTCCCGTGCGCCACCACCGGCGGCTGCCCGGCCGCTGCTTTCACGGCATCGGGCCAGTTCGCGCGGTCGATGCCAATCACGGGGACCTTGGCGAACTGTTCGGCGAGACCAGCGGCATCGGCGTCCCGGCGCACCAGGCCGATCACCTCATGGCCCTTCAAGCGCCCCAGCGCAATCACGCTACGTGCGACTCCCGACCCAGCGGCCGTGACGGTTCGATGGTGCTATCCGAGCCCGCCTCGGCACGGCGACGTACTTGTCCAGCGTCAGCCAGAGACCAGCATCGAGCGGCGGCTGATGTCGAACATCTGCGCAGACAACAACTGTCCCGATACCGCCAGCAGCACTGAGCGACCAGACAGATCGCGAGAGCGACCTAACAAGCAGGTTTTCTGAAGAATATCGGTGAGCGACACGATGTGCCGAGTGTCGGAGATTGCGCGGCTGTTCAGTCCGGACCGAGATATTCGCGAATCGCGAATACCCTACCCGGAGACATTCTCGTAACTCCTCACAAATTCGCCAACTGTGAGAGGGAAGGCCGCATCCTCCGATGCCGTAAATGGATCAACGCCGAGTTTGTCTTCCAGGCGCACGACCAGGATGGCGAACGCAAGGGAATTGAACCCTGTGTCGTGGAGGGACAGATCGTCCTCAAGCGACGGGAGCACGATCTGTTGCTCGTCGGCGATCTCCTTCATCATCAGAAAAATCAACGAGCGAACAGACATGATTATCCCGCCAAACCCCCTCACTGACGCTACGATTGAATTCCAGATCGTCAGCCTCAAGAATTCGTTACAATTAAATAACGCGCGTAGATTTTGACATTGCACATGTGATTTGCTCGCAAATAAGAGGGGCGCCGGCGCGACGGCCGGGACGCTTTTCCTCAGCTCATGAGAGCGAGAGCAAGCCTCGACCAAGGCCACGGCGCGGCCAAGAATGCGGAGATCGCTCGACCTGCGTGGTGGGGACAAGCCATTTCGGTAAAAATGACACACGCTGAAAAGGTGCTGACTTGAGCGGTCGATCTTTTCTGAAGCTGAGCGCTGCTTCGGGCTCGTCAAAAATGCTTTCCGCTCAAACCGATCCGGGAAAAGAAAATCGAGCGCGGATGGACGCGCTGATTAACTTCGCGTTCAAATGCGAGGTTATTCGCAAGGTGAGAGATGTTATTCTCCCGCTCAACGACATCGGCCAAGGCCCGCCGTTCTTCTGCGTCCACTCCGTTGGAGGTAGCGCAACGGAGTTGCGGGATCTGGTGAGAATGCTCGGGCCGGGACAAAATTTCTACGGCATTCAAGTCCCAACCAGCAAGCGCAACGCTCAATTTGGCGCGTCGATTAGAGAGATGAGCAAGTACTACGTGGATGAGCTGGTGAAACTTCAGCCCGAAGGCGCTTTCTGGTTGGGAGGATATTCGATAGGTGCAACTATCGCGCTGGAAATGGCTCATCAACTTATCGCCAGAGGCCGCGAGGTCCGGCTTCTTGTCGTCTTCGATGGGGAGATTTTCAACACTGGCGCGGAGATTGGCCCGTACAATCCATTGTACTGGCTCAAAATTCTGCGCAACGTGCC
This sequence comes from Pseudomonadota bacterium, assembly GCA_023388935.1. Taxonomy (GTDB): domain Bacteria; phylum Pseudomonadota; class Alphaproteobacteria; order Rhizobiales; family Xanthobacteraceae; genus Bradyrhizobium. The sequence goes on from JAEWFG010000210.1 coordinate 9,191, forward strand.
GAGGTGGATCTCTGACGAGCTAGTGAGAAATCATCGGCATTTTGCAAACAAAATGATGGCCCGGCTAAAATCGACGGCATCCAAAAAAACAAAATTGCACTCACCCCACGCAGTGGAACGCTATGTAAACCTGAATGGTATTTTGCCCGACCACGCGGCATTCATCAAAGCACTTTACGACAGCCATCGTGATTACGTTCCGAGTCATTATCCGGGCCATGTGCTGGTGTTCGCGGCACGAACGCACGAACTCTTGCGTCTTCGACAAGTGAGCGCGGCCTGGATCAAGATCGCGCCATTATCCGAGATTTTCGGGATACCTGGCACACATCTCGGCATCATGAAAATGCCTCGGGGACTTCCTGTCGCCGAGCTCCTCAGCCAAAAAATCCGGGAAGGAAACGAGCGGTTGTAGCTCCAAGAACGATTGCATAGGCCTTCAGTGAACTATTGTGCGGACACTTTGAAAACGACCCGATTTCCGCTTAAGAACGACTCGATTTCGTTTTGAGAACGACTCGATCTCAGATCCCACTGACACGACTGACGAATTTCGCCCCGATTTTTTCGCCGATTCTGGCGCCTGAAAAAAGCGAGGGGGTCAATTCAGTGATCTCCTCTCTCCACCAGCTTCTCGCGCTTGGCGAGCTCCTTCACTCTCGCAGCCTCTTCCTTGTGGCGCTCCGCCTCTTGCCGCTTCTGCTCGCGCTCGAAATCGGCGGCGGTCTTGCGGGCGGCCTTGTTACTGATATTGGGAGCGGGACGCCGTTTCGGCTCCGGACCGCGGCTCTTCTCGCGCCCGCCTGCATCTTCGTCGCCCAGGCCGGTCGGCAGGCCGGCGTGCTCGGCGAACCGTCCGTTCGATCCAGCCGCCCGCTTGAGGACAGCGCCCGGTTTCGACATGGTCGCGGCGACCACGTCCGGATCGTCGGTCTCCTTCAACACCCTGATGGAAGAGATTGCTGCCGGCGCACCAGGCATCCAGCGCCGCCTTCATCGACTGCGCCGCGATCGCGAGATCGTAGAAGCCAAGCGACGTCTGAAACGTCTTGAGCTTTCTCTGCATCAGGCGCGAGCCGCGGGCCGCAGCTCTCCTAGCGGACGGTCACCTCGCGCAATTGCTCCGACAGTCGCATCGCGACGTCTCGCGAAGGCGAGCGGAGCGGCCGCGCCTCGCCGCTCGGACGCGTGGGATTGGGAGTTATGCCTTCGGGATTGTCGACGAGACCGGAGGCTTCCGTCATCGCAGAGGCTTCCTTCATGTCCATGCAAAATCTCCCGTGGTCGCAGCAGCGGAGCAACCGGCTCCGCTGCCTCCTGCTTCCTGCGCGAGCACATCGGTGACTGCACTACGCCGACTTGCGCTGCGACCTGGCTGGCTTCTTGGCCGCCTCTGCCTTAGCCGGCTTTTTTCCGGAGATCGGCATCAACATCTCCTTTTGTCCCGCGGCCGCCTTGCGCGGCTTCTTGGCGGGCTTTGCCGCCTTCGCCGGCGCAGCCTCCCGACCGACGCTCTGTCGCAGCGCCTCCATCAGATCGACCACGTTCTCGCCTTTGGGCCGTTCCTTGGGGCGGATGGTCTTGCCCGCGCGCTTCTGGTTGATCAAGTCGACGAGCGCGGCTTCATAATGGTCCTCGAATTTGCCAGGATCGAACGTGCCGGCCTTCTGGTTCACGATGTGCCTGGCGAGATCGAGAATGTCTTTGGTGACTTTGACGTCCTGGATCTCGTCGAAATATTCCTGCTCGGCGCGCACTTCGTAGGGATAGCGCAGCAGCGTGCCGACAAGACCCTTCTCCAACGGCTCGAGCGCGATGATGTGCTCGCGGTTTGTCAAAACCACCCGGCCGATCGCGACCTTGTCCATCTCACGAATGGTCTCCCTGATCACCGCGAAGGCATCGTGACCGACCTTGCCGTCGGGACGCAGGTAGTAGGGACGGATCAGATAGCGCGGGTCGATGTCGGCCTTGCTGACGAACTCGTCGATCTCGATGGTCCGCGTGGATTCCAGGGCTATCTCCTCGAGCTCTTCCTTGGTGACCTCGATGTACTGCCCTTTGTCGAGTTCGTAGCCCTTGACGATGTCCTCGTTGGCCACCTCGTCCCCGGTGTCCGCATCGACCTTCACGTACTTGATCCGGTGACCGGTCGCTCGATTGAGCTGGTTGAACGAGATTTTCTCGGATTCCGAGGTCGCTGGATAGAGCGCCACCGGACAGGTGACGAGCGACAGACGCAGGAAGCCTTTCCAGTTGGCGCGCGGGGCCATCGTACGCAGAACTCCGGTTGGCGGGCGGCTCGGATTCAAGACGGACGGCAGACCATGGTTCCGACAGGCGCGACCTCCCCACAAGAGCATTTTTTCGGCGCGCCGGACTCGACCCGTTGTTCCTGTTATGTTCTACTCTGGTCATGACCGATCGACCTGCCAGTTGGCGCTTTCCGACCATGAAACAGATCCAGAAGCTCGCTACCGCCCCTGTCGCCGGCAAAAGCGCCCCTCCGGCGCCGGCCGTCGGCCCGGCCGACGACCTGCCCCCCGCATACTGGGCAGCGCTTCTCGGGGACGCGCGCGCCGACGTCGGTCGCGCCGGAAATCCAATCCAGACGCGCAAGTTGTCCAAGATTGGCCGACACGTGCTGCGGGTCTCCTGCAGCCGCTGCGAGCGCATCGTCGAGATCCAGAAGGCCGATGTGCTCCGCCTCTACGGTCCGGATGCAGTGTGGAGGGATGTCGGTCAGCGTCTGCTCGACAACACCTGCCAACAACGGACCGGTCGCTACGAAGAGGACGGCTGCTGGCCTTCGTTCGAGTAGTCGCCGGCGCGGCCGCACGCATCAAAACGGGATGCCGGCATGGCACCGAAGTATCACCAAACGCCGCTGAGCGGCGGCGACCGCAAGGCGCTCGCCAAGGAGCTCGGCCGGGCCCGCACGATGACGACGATTCTCGCAGCACAGTCCGCCGAGGTCCGCGCCAAGGGAGAAGCCCTGATCCGGACGGCGGACAAGCTGCTCTGCGAAAGCTGGAACGAGCGGATGTGGGCTGACGGCGGGCCGATCGACCCGTCGCCGACCATCGATCAGGGCATCAACGGCGGCTACGCCTGGCTCGAAATCGAGTGCTCGCGGTGCAAGACCCGCCGGGAGGTTGATCTCGCCGCCCTGCGCCATCCGCCGACCACGTTCGTCTACGACCTGGCGAGCCGGCTCCGCTGCAGCAAATGTGCTAAGGCCGGCCGCCGCCCGGCCGCGACGCTTCTGCAACTGACACCGCGCCCGCGCCAGGCCGCTCCGGAGATTTGATCGTGTGCAATCTTTATTCGATGACGAAAAACGTCGATGCGATCCGTCGCTTGTTCGGCGCGCTCAACAGCCACGTCGGCAATCTGCCATCGATGCCGGGCATCTTCCCGGACTATCCGGCCCCTATCGTTCGCAATGCACCGAACGGCCGCGAGGTTGCTATGG
>JAEWFG010000180.1 GCA_023388935.1 Pseudomonadota bacterium
CTCGGTCGCGAGCTTGAAGCCGCGCTCGGAGAACAGCTGGGTGTTGGTGTCGCGAATGGTCTGGTCGATGGTCTCGGCCATCACCGAGCGGCCATAGACCTTCTTCAAGTGAGTGACCGGCACCTTGCCGGGACGGAAGCCGTTGATGCGGATCTTGTCCTTGAGGTCGACGAGCTTGGCCCCTGCCTTGGCGTCGAGATCAGACGCGGGAACGCTGATCTTGAACTCGTGCTTCAATCCTTCCGAGAGGGTCTCTGTGACCTGCATGGCGTCCAATCTTCTTCTCGTTCGGTCCAGGCGCGCATGCGTCGGGACGCTGTCATTAATCGATCCGGTGCGAGGCATACGCCTCAACGCCGGTGGTTCTCATCGGACCCGGCTCCTGACGGAAAGCATCCGCAAGGAGCGAGGGCCCTTCAGTAATCCGTGCAAACGCTGAAAGCGCTTGGTGCGGGCGGAGGGACTCGAACCCCCACAACTTTCGTCACTGGAACCTAAATCCAGCGCGTCTACCAGTTCCGCCACGCCCGCGTGAATTTGCATCAAGGCCGGCCGCGATGCCGCGGGCGGCCGGGCTTATAGCATGTGCCTGACTGTTCGCAGCAAAAAAATGGCCGACCGTAGGCACGCTATAACTAGGTACGACGGCTGGACTTATCCAGCGCGACGTGGTCCGCATCGACCCATGACGATGCGGTTTTTTGCCCCGACCCGACGCGGTTTTCTGGCCGGCCTGGCAGCCTCGGCAGCGGGGGCGATTGCCGGCGGTGCAGCTCCCTCCGCGACCGCCCGGGTCGCCCTTGAGGCACGGCCGGCGACGCTGGCTCTGAGACCGGCTCAACCGGCTACAGCGATCTGGGAGCTGGCGGCCATAAGCCCAGCCGGAACCGTTCGTCTCCGGCGCGGCGACCGCTGCGAGGTGGCCTTTCAGAACAACTTGCCTGTCCCGGCTGCACCAGCTTGGTACGGACTGGACGGCGCAAGCACGGTCGGGCCGATGCTCGCCGGGTGGCCCACCGCGTCCGGTCGGGCAGAAACCTCAACTCTTTCAATGCCGCACGCCGGGACCCTGATGGCGGATCTTCGCCTGTTCGAAGACGGCCTCAAGCTCCCGATACGACCCCTGCCTGTCGTCGTTCAGGCCACCGAAGCGCTTGGCGTGGACCGGGACGAGCTGTTTCTGGTCGAGGATTGGCGCCTGGACGCTGACGGCGCCGCACTGCCTCCGGGCACGATTGCGGGCAGCAAGATCGCACCGATCTTCACGATCAATGGCAAGATCACCCCGGACTTCACCCTCCGTCAGAACGAGCGGCTGAGGCTCCGCTTGATCAATGGCTGCCAACGCGCTGTCGTCGCAATCAAATTCGAGGGAGTTGAAGTCCTGGTGATGGCGCTGGACGGCCAACCGGCCGAACCCTTCACGGCGCGCAACAGCGCTCTGGTCCTTGCCCCCGGAGGCCGGGCCGACGTGTTCCTCGACGGCTCCGCGGCGCCGGCTTCCAGCGCACCGATTCTGCTCCATGACGGCAAGAACGCTCGCCCGGTCGCCCGCCTCCTGACGTCGGCCGAGCCACCGCTCCGGCCGACCCGCCTGCCGCCTCCTGGACCGCTGCCGTCCAACGGGTTGCCGGCCAATCTCGACCTCAGGGGCGCCCTGCGGTTCGATGTCGCGCTCGGAGCCGCCGATGCCGGCTGGGTCCGCCCGTCGAGCTTCACTGCGTCAGCCACCCCCGCCTTCCGCACCAAGGCCGCCCGCACGGTCGTGCTGGCCGTGAAGAACCCCGGCCCGGTCGCGACCGTATTCCACCTGCACGGCCACCACTTCCGCCTGCTTGACCGGCTCGACGACGGCTGGAAGCCGTACTGGCTCGACACGCTCGCCATCGAACCCGGCCAGAGCCAGCGCATCGCGTTCGCGGCGACCTACCCCGGCCGCTGGCTGATCGAATCCGTCGCGACCGATTGGGCCGCGCCGCGGCTGGTGCGGTGGTACGCGGTAGAGTGAGCGTATCGTGGGAGAGCGCAGCGGAACCCGACTTATCGGCCGACACGCGTCCAGAAGTAGCGGGCGTCGGGCTCGTTCTCCTCGTTCCGGGCTCCGTCAGTCTGCTCGACCAGCGTGAAGCCGCGCGCTTCATAGAAGCGCCGTGCCTGCGTGTTGCGCTGGAAGGTCCAGAGCTCCAGCCGATCACAAGCGCGTTTGGCGATGTCGAGGAGTTCGGTGCCGACGCCGCGGCCTTGGTCAACGGGAAGCACGTAGAGCTGTTCGACCGAGCTGTCACGGAAAGCGATGATCCCGCTCAGCACACCGTCGTCGAAGCGTCCCCACACGCGGCACGTCGCGAAGACACGCTCGCGGTAGAACCAGCGGTCCTCGTCCGGCGTGTGCAGCCCAGCGAGCCACGGCATCGCCTGGTCGAACGCAATCCGATGGACCCCCGCAGCCGCGCCCATGTCAGTGAGAGCGAGTTGCCTGAGCACTAGTACTCCACCCCAAGCGCATCATAAATCCGCCGGTGCACGGCCGGCAGCGTCTCGGTGAGATCTTCGGCGATCAGTCCCGGCCCTGCTTCGCTCCCGGCCTCGCCATGCATCCACGCGCCGATGCTGGCGGCTTCGAATGCGGGGACCCCCTGCGCCAAAAGCCCTGCGATGATGCCGGAGAGCACGTCGCCGGCGCCCGCGGTGGCGAGCCATGGCGGTGCGTTGGCCGCGATGGTGACGCGGCCATCGGGCGCGGCGATCGTGGTATCCGGGCCCTTCAGCAGCACGACCGCGCCGCAGCGCTCGGCGGCGGCGCGCACGCGCTCCAGCTTCGAGCGTCCCGGGTGTTTGTTGCTGAGGTCGGAGAACAGGCGCGGAAACTCGCCCTCATGCGGCGTCAGCACCACCGCATTGTCCTGCGAGGACTTGATCGATTCGAACAGCCGCTCGGGGATTGCGGCAAAGCTCGTCAGCGCATCCGCATCGAGCACCAGATGCCGCCGCGCCGTGAGCGCGGTGAGGACCAGATCGCAGGTGCGATCGCCGATGCCCGCGCCGGGGCCGATCATGCAGGTGTTGTAGCGCTTGTCGCCGAGGAGTTCGCCGAACTCGATCGCGGTGTCGACGGGGCGAACCATCACCGCCGTGAGTGCGCTCGCATTGATCGCGAGCGCATCACGTGGGCTCGCCAGCGTCACCAGGCCCGCGCCGGCGCGCAGCGCTCCGCGCGCGGCGAGCCGCGCAGCACCGGTCGCAGCGGCATCGCCTGAGACGGCCAGCACATGCCCCCGCGCGTATTTATGGCCGTCGATGCGCGGCACCGGAAAGGCTGCGCCCCAGAAATCCGGATCGTTCTCGAATATCTGCGGGATGATCTCGTCCAGCACCTGTGCGTCGATGCCGATGTCGGCGACACGCACACGGCCGCAATGCATGCGGCCGGGCAGCAGCAGATGCGCCGGCTTCTTGCGGAAAAAGGTGACGGTCTCGGTGGCATTCACCGCGACGCCCATCGCGGCCGCGCTGGTGCCGTTGATGCCGCTCGGCAGATCGACCGCGAGCACCGGCGCGCCGTTGGCGTTGATCGCTTCGATCATCTCGCGCGCCTCACCGTCGACGGGGCGGCTCAAGCCCGCGCCGAACAGCGCATCGATGATCAGCGCGGGCTTTCCGATCGCCTGCGGATTGAACGGCAGCACCGGATGCTTCCAGCCGCGCGCCGCGGAGGCCGCGTCGCCCTGGAGCTGGTCGCGCTCGCACATCAGGATCACCGAGACGTCGCGCCCCTGAGCGGCGAGTTCGGCGGCTGCAACGAAACCGTCGCCGCCGTTGTTGCCGGGGCCGGCCACAATCAGGATCGGCCCCTCCTCCACCAGTGCATTGGCGGCTTCGGCGACTGCCTGACCCGCACTGAGCATCAGCTTGAAGCCGGGCGTGCCGGCCGTGATGCTGAGTTGGTCAGCCCGCTGCATTTCAGCGTTGGTCAAAACTTCCATGCCACTTCTCTGGTACAAACGCCTCTTCAACAGGCATCTTCCGTGCCGTACCGACCGACGGAACCTTCGACTGCACAGATATTGAACTGTTTGCCTATTTCCTAGTCTGCGGTATTTTGGGCCGGTCGGCTCCGCCTATCCGAGATGCTCGTCAAAAGGCTGATAACGCTCCAATAATCAGGGTATTTGCAATTTGGCATAGACCCTGCTTTCGAGGAAGGCGCTTCGGTTCGTGCTCACTGGCATCTTATCAGGGGGTGACCGGCCGCCGCCGGGTTGACCAGGCATCCCGGCATAGCGAAGACAAGATCATGCGCGAGAAAAGCGCATCCTGACGAAGACGTTGCTATTTGTTCGAGAGGCCGGGAGACGCGCAGTGAAGAAAATCGAAGCCATCATCAAGCCGTTCAAGCTCGACGAGGTGAAGGAAGCGCTTCAGGAAGTCGGCCTTCAAGGCATCACCGTGACTGAAGCCAAGGGCTTTGGCCGGCAGAAGGGTCATGCCGAGCTCTACCGCGGCGCAGAATACATCGTCGACTTCCTGCCCAAGGTGAAGATCGAGATCGTGATCGGCGACGACCTGGTCGAACGCGCCATCGACGCGATCCGCCGCGCCGCGCAGACCGGACGCATCGGCGACGGCAAGATTTTCGTCTCCAACATCGAAGAGGCGATCCGCATCCGAACCGGCGAATCCGGGCTGGACGCTATATGAGCCGGGTGCTATCCGAAATTTGCGACACTCTGACAGGAAATAAGGCTGCTTCGGCGGCCTGATTTCATTCGTGCGATCGCGCGCGACCTCGCCAAAAGCGAGAAGAATCTTGCCCACCTGGAAACCGACCCGCAGAGCCAAAAGGGGTATGCATGAAGACCGCCAAAGACGTCCTGAAATCGATCAAGGACAACGACGTCAAATACGTCGACCTGCGCTTCACCGATCCACGCGGCAAGTGGCAGCACGTCACCTTCGACGTCAGCATGATCGATGAAGACATTTTCGCCGAAGGAACGATGTTCGACGGCTCCTCGATCGCCGGCTGGAAGGCGATCAACGAGTCCGACATGACCCTGATGCCCGATCCGGTGACCGCGACGATCGATCCGTTCTTCGCCGAGACCACGATGGTCATCACCTGCGACGTGCTCGAGCCGACCACCGGCGAGCCCTACAATCGCGACCCCCGCGGCATCGCCAAGAAGGCTGAGGCGATGGTGAAGTCGATGGGCGTGGGCGACACCGTCTTCGTCGGTCCGGAAGCCGAGTTCTTCGTGTTCGACGACGTGCGCTTCTCGAGCGGCCCCTACAACACCGGCTTCCGCCTCGACTCCTCGGAGCTGCCGACCAATTCCGACACCGAATATGAAGGCGGCAATCTCGGCCACCGCATGCGCACCAAGGGCGGCTACTTCCCGGTCCCGCCGCAGGACTCCGTGCAGGACATGCGCTCGGAAATGCTCGGCGCCATGGCCAGGATGGGCGTCAAGGTCGAGAAGCATCATCACGAGGTCGCCGCCGCCCAGCACGAGCTCGGCATGAAGTTCGACACGCTGACGCTGATGGCCGACCACATGCAGATCTACAAGTACTGCATCCACCAGGTCGCGCACATCTATGGCAAGACCGCCACCTTCATGCCGAAGCCGGTCTTTGGCGACAACGGCTCGGGCATGCACGTGCACCAGTCGATCTGGAAGGACGGCAAGCCGGTGTTCGCCGGCAACAAGTACGCCGACTTGTCGGAGACCTGCCTCCACTACATCGGCGGCATCATCAAGCACGCCAAGGCGATCAACGCCTTCACCAACCCGTCGACCAACTCCTACAAGCGCCTGGTTCCGGGCTATGAGGCCCCCGTGCTGCTCGCCTACTCCGCGCGCAACCGCTCGGCCTCCTGCCGCATCCCCTACACCGCTTCGCCGAAGGCCAAGCGTGTCGAGGTACGTTTCCCCGATCCGCTCGCCAATCCGTATCTCGCCTTTGCCGCGATGCTGATGGCCGGCCTCGACGGCATCAAGAACAAGATCGATCCGGGTCCGGCGATGGACAAGGACCTCTACGATCTGCCGAAGGAAGAGCTGAAGCAGATCCCGACCGTGTGCGGCAGCTTGCGCGAGGCACTCGAAAGCCTCGACAAGGACCGCGGCTTCCTGAAGGCCGGCGGCGTGTTCGACGACGACTTCATCGACGCTTTCATCGAGCTGAAGATGACCGAGGTCGAGCGCTTCGAAATGACCCCGCACCCGATCGAGTTCGACATGTACTATTCGGGCTGATCGGCTCGAACGGTATGCGACAAGCAAAAGGCGCTCCGCGAGGGGCGCCTTTTTCATTTGGGGTGTGGCGGGATGTGGAGCGCAGCAGAGCCCATCCTACGTCACGCGTGCCGATCACTCACGACAGCTGTGGAAGCGCGCCGCGCAACACATCCTCACCCCATTCCTGGACAAAATGTCCGGCAACGGCGAGCTCGACCGGCTCAGGGCAGTTGCGGATCGTCCGGCGCATGTCCGCCATGACGGTGGGCCCAAGAACAGGATCACTCATACCGATCACCATCGCGGTTCTGCCGCTCCATTCGGTGCGCCACCACTCCCGGGCCTTGCGAGACATCACCGCACCGCCAGCATCGGGATGGTCGGGCACGAGGTTGGGAAATCGACGCACGCCGGCCTTGTAGGCGGCATCGGGGAACGGCGCATCGTAAGCGGCGGCTTCTGCCGGCGAAAGCTGCGGACAGGCCCGTGACAGGAGCTTGCCCACGGCCATATCCGGATTTGCGTTATTCCACGCACGCCAGTCGAGAAAGCCTTTGGTGAGCGGACGGTCGCCGGTCGCAAACATCGTGTTCATGATCAGCAGCCCCTCGAAGCGATCCGGCATGTCCGGTGGAATGGTGAGACCGAGCAGGCCTCCCCAGTCCTGACAGACCAGCGTCACGCGATGAAGATCGAGCGCGCGGACAAGCGCAGCGAGACTGTCGCGATGGAAGTCGAAGGTGTAGACGGCGTCGTCGACGGGTTTGTCGGAACGGCCGAAGCCGAACATGTCCGGCGCGATGACCCGGTAGCCGGAGGATACGAGACCGGGAATCATCTTGCGGTAGAGATAGCTCCACGTCGGCTGCCCATGCAGACAGAGCGCGACGCGAGCGTTCTTCGTGCCCTCGTCGAGATAGTGCATGCGCAGGCCGGCATAACCTGCGAGATCGTCGCAATAGTTTGCCGCGAAGGGATATCCGGGAAGATCGTGAAAACGAGAATCCGGCGTCCGCAAAACCTCGTCAAGTCAACCTCCCCTGGATTGGCCGCGATGCGCTGGATGCACTACGCTGCCTTACGCCGCCGCTCAAGCACGCTGTATGGGTAGAACTCTTGCGAAACCCATTCTACCGCTGCTCGGCCTGTCCTCCCCCGCGCGCCCGGCTACGGGTTGTCACGCCGCGGCATGAAATGGTCGAGCAGGCCCGTCGGTAGCGGAAAGACGACGGTCGACGACCGTTCGCCGGCGATGTCGTGCAGAGCCGCGAAGTAACGTAGCTGCATCGCCTGCGGCTCCTGCGCGAGAATCCGGCCCGCCTCGACGAGTTTTTCGGCAGCCTGCTGCTCGCCCGTCGCATTGATCACCTTGGCACGCCGCAACCGCTCCGCCTCGGCCTGTTTGGCGATCGCGCGCACCATGGTTTCGTTGAGATCGATGTCCTTGATCTCGATTCCGGTGACCTTGATGCCCCAGACGTCGGTCTGCTTGTCGAGGATCTCCTGGATGTCGGCGTTCAGCCGGTCGCGTTCGGCGAGCATCTCGTCGAGCTCGTGCTTGCCGAGCACCGAGCGCAGCGTGGTCTGGGCGAGCTGGCTGGTCGCGGCCATATAATCACCGACCTTGATGATGGCGCGCTCGGGGTCGACGATGCGGAAGTACAGAACGGCGTTGACCTTGACCGACACGTTGTCCCGCGAAATTACGTCCTGGGGCGGCACCACCTGCACCATCACCCGCAGATCGACCTTTACGAGCTGCTGCACGACCGGAATGAGGAGGATGAGTCCCGGGCCCTTTACGCCGGTAAAGCGGCCGAGCGTAAATACGACGCCACGCTCGTATTCGCGCAGGATTCGAATTGCCTGGGTCAGAAAGATGATGACAAGCAGCGCAAGCGCCGCATAGGTCAGGTATTCCAGCATCATGATAGACCTCCCTCGCCGGTCCGGGCCGGCGCGCGCTGTATCAGCAGCGTCAAATCGACCACGTTGGCGACTTCGACCATCTCTCCGGGCTTGAATGTTTCGGCACTGCGCGCCCGCCAGCGCTCACCATGGGTGAAGACGTGACCTTCGGTTCCGTTCCAGTCGAGAACCTCGGCAGGCAAGCCCCGCATGGCCTGCGCACCGACCCGTGCAGGAGCCTTCCTGACGCGCCGAAGTGAACCAAGCACGACGAGAACAAACCCGATGAACACAGCCGAAGTGATGCCAATCACCCACCATGACAGGTGATAGCCGGGCGCCTCGCTCCTGAACAGCATCAGCGCTCCCAGCAAGAATGCGATGATCCCTCCGAAACCGATCACCACGGTCGGATTGAAGGCTTCGATGGTGAGGAGCACGATTCCGATCAACATCAGGGCGAGGCCGGCATAATTGATAGGCAGCAGATTAAGTGCATAGAGGCCGATCAGCAGACAGATCGCGCCAACGACTCCCGGGGCGACTGCGCCGGGAGACATGAACTCGAAGATCAGGCCGTAGATGCCGACCATCAGGAGAATGAACGCCACGTTCGGATCGGTGATGACCGCCAGGAAGCGGGATATCCATCCGGGGTCGAGGGCTTCAACGACATCATCCTTGGTCGCGAGCTGTAGCCTCTTGCCGCCAGCAACCTCCACCACACGACCATCGAGCTCTCTCAGCAATTCAGCCTGATCGCGGGCGATGAGATCGATGGCATGTGCCTGGAGCGCGCCATTGGCAGAGAGCGTGGCAGCCTCACGGACCGCTTTTTCGGCCCAGTCCGCATTGCGGTTGCGCAGCTCCGCAAGGCTGCGGATGAAGGCAACAGCATCATTGGTCATCTTTGCCGTCATGGCATCCTTTGGCTCTCCCTGCTTGTCACCGTCCTTCTTGTCCTTGTCGCCCTTGTCCGGGGTACCGCTCGGCAGACCCGGCAGCGGCCCGCCAATCTGCACCGGCGTCGCGGCACCAATATTGGTGCCAGGCGCCATCGCCGCGATGTGGGTCGCATAAAGGATATAGGTCCCCGCGCTCGCCGCGTGGGCGCCGGACGGAGCGACGTAGCCGACGACGGGGACGGGCGAGCCAAGCACATCCGCGATGATCTCGCGCATGCTGGAGTTGAGACCGCCGGGCGTGTTCATTCTCAGGATCACGATTTCGGCGTGCCGTTCGCCTGCCTTGGCCAAAGCGTCCTTCACGTAGCTGGCCGACGCAGGGCCAATGGCTCCGTCGATCGTAACTGTCAGTGCGAGACGGCTGTTCTCCTCCGCTGAGCCGGGAAGGAGGCAGAAGATCAAAGCGACGACGCCAATCGCTGCAACGAGGGCTGCCTTCATGATCTGCACGGCAAGGGCTCCCTTGCAGACTATATGGTGCTCGTCTCTTGAACCTCAATGCAGCCGGGGCGCAGTCGTCATTGTGCGACGCAATGGAAGCGGCCCGCAGGATGGCGAGTTGACCTGTCAACGATGCGAGGCGGGGATGCCGTCCCGATGACCCCTGGCTTTCGGAGACGCTGGATGCCCTGTTCCAAAGATTGATGGCTCTCAGCGCGCTCGGCTTCCTGGCCATTGCTTTTTGTCGGCTTCGTCAAGGGGGCAGCGCCCAGCAGTTGAAACTGTCGATCCCCGCTTTTGCTATTGGATCACGGCGAAGGCCGCCCGGACCGGCAGCCACCGCATTCATTTGGCTTTGCAGCAGTCCTATTCGCGCCGAAATGGCGTCTTACGGAATTTGATAAAGATGTACGCCGTATCCTTCAAACCGATCTTCGAAAACGCCGCGTGTGATGGTTACGCTCCGATCCTCGCCCAGGACTCGAGCTCTGGTGTCCTGCCCGTCACGAACCGTGATCCGCGCCGTCGCCGGAGAATTCTGCATCGCCACGGCAAATACATATGTCGTATTTTCGAACACTTTCACCATGGTTGCGATTGGTGTCGTCGCGCTTACCGATATAGTGCCGTGTAGGCTTGGGCTCTTCAGCACTGGTGCGAGCGACTTGATCATTTCGTTCGTATTCGTGACCTCCTTGACGATATCTGGGTAACGGAAGATCGCGTCCTCTCGGAAGTCTGGCTTAAATTCGTGGACAAAATAGAAAATTCCCGCCGCACCATGAATCAAGGCCATCCAGACTTCCGCCCGAACTTCCGCCGCGGTCGGCCGGCGAGTTGGATCTAGCGCTGTCGTCTCAAGCGCCATCCATACGCTTTGCCCGTCGGCAGCCCTCTTCACCAGATTGGTCACGCCACGAGCAACATACTCAAGCTTACCTTTAACCTGAGGAGTCTCTGAGCCCACGGGATAGATGTCATACGATAATATATCGGCACCTCGTATTGCAGAATCGTAGTAGCCTTGATCGCCATTGCACAGGCCGCGGCCCCGCCAGAATTCGTTGGCCACACCCTGACCAAAATTAATCATCACCGGTCGCGTCGGGTCGCGTGCTTTCATTTCCCGAGTCCGGCGAGCGACTTCGTTGGCTGGAATACAGGTTCCACGCAATCCCAATAGAAGCGGTTGGGCATTATCTGGCTCGTCGTCCTGCATCCATGCCTTGATGACGTCTCGATTGGGTGACTTCAGCCCAATGTCATTTTGCCCGGCAACAGCGAACATGTCCTGTAGCGCCAATTCGGCGAGTTGGTTCTCGGTGGGGCCCTCATACAATCCCACAAAGGTATTGATCCCGATTGCCTTGTAACTAGCGGCGCGAGCGGGCGATTGTGACCAAACGCCAATCGGGAAGAAATCTGCGTCGGCGGGAAATCCATTCGCCGGGCCGGCCGATGCCGAATGGCCGACGAGCAACAAGATGCCTACAATTATCCCCGCGCCGCCGAGCAAAATGATGAACTCACGCCGACACATGTGTCCGCTCCAAGTCCTTAACCGAGCAATTCCCAACTATAGCAGTTAAAATTATGCCGCCAGCGGCAACTCGGGCATCGCTGGGCTGCCGGACGTTTGCGGGTCAATGTCCGAGACGGGTCAGAAGCAGCAGTCAGCCCAATGATCCTGTGGCGTCCACCTTCCCGCAACCAGCCGACATGGCAGCAGCCGTTGCGTTGTTCAGCTTAGGGCACACAAGCCGACATCGACCGGCTCTATCTTACCGTGAAGGCAAGGAGTTGAACGCCAGCGGACGCAAGTACTGCGGCGAGGACATAGCGCGTTGTGGATTGTGAGAGCCATCGAAGACCAACTGTGGTTCCGATCGTGGCACCTACGAAAGCACCTAAGGCATACAGCCACGTTTGTGTTGACGGAAATTGTCCCGAATAAAGAGCGCCGATCAGTCCAACAGCGGAGTTCGCCAATATGAAAGGAGCGGATAGCGCCGCCGTTTGCTTGGGCGATGCCCAATGCTTCGCAATCAGAATGGGAGCCAAGAAAACACCGCCACCGACGCCAGTAAGCCCCGAGACGAAGCCGACACCAGCGCCAGTGATTGTCGCGCCCCAAAGCGGCGCGGGGCGATCCGGGGTGCCGTCCTGGGCTCGCCTCATCACCAAGATGACCGCAGCTCCCAGTAGCACGAGGCCGGTGATGACGTCATAGATGCGGTCGGCCAAGACAACGAACCCGGCCAACAGAGCCGTCGGCAGCGAGGCGATCAGAAAGGGTCTCAACCTTGTCCACTCGATGTGGCTGCCGCGATTGAAAAGCCACGTCGAATAGGTGGCTGCAACGATGTTTAGCAGCAACGCCGTCGGCCGCATCTCGTTTGAAGGAAACGAGGCAAACGCCATTAAAGCAAGAAATGCTGTTCCCCCCGCTTGACCGACTGTCGCATAGAGAAGTGAAACGACCGCGAAGAAGAAGGTGAGCATTGCCCGCAGCAGCCTATTGTTCGATGCGTCGAATAGCTACTGAGCCTAAGCGCCTTGGTCTAGGGATCAACCGTCAGTCTGAGACGTACCCCTGCGCGCCGCGAAAGATACTCGTGAGAAAGTAATGTCCCTTAAACGATGACCAGCCCCAGGGATGCTATTTCAGCCGGTAGCCCGCATGGCAGCCGACGCAGGCGGCCATCACCTCGCCGAGCGCCCCCAGGGCCGGTTTCAGTTCGCCTGTGATGCCCACGTCTTGCGCAGCGATGGCAAAGCGGCTCGCGGCCTTGTGCATTGCCGTGCCAGCGTCTTGCATGCCTTGCGGCATGTACTTTGCCACCTCCGCCGCTTCATGCAGTCGCAGCGAACTCATGCCCAGCCGCTCCTCGGCGATCTGGCCCGCCTTCTCGGGCTCGCCTCGGCCTAACGCCTCATTGATCTGTTGAAGGGCCAGAAGGTGATCGCGCATGTTCGCGATGGTATGCTCGACGAGTTCGGGCGGAAACGTCACGAACTCGCGCGTGTCGGCTACGGAAGCGCCGTGGTCCATGTGGCCCCTGACCCATGTGATGTTGGGCGGCGGCATATCCAGCCGAAAGAACGAATGCCCCCGAAAAGAGGGCGGCGAGAAGGTCGCGCATAACGGTTTTTTCCAAGTGATGAGATAGGCATAGACGCATCGGGACCATCCGCATATGATTTCGATCATATGACCCTGCTCGAAAAAAGCCAAAGGAGCCGGATGACGGCCCCTCCAGCACCGGATTGGAAGTCGCTGTCACATGCCTCACCGCTCCTAGCCGCGTTGCCTGGGACTGTCCGGCGACAAACGCGGTTGCTGGAGATAGCGCGCCAAGCCGTCCTGTTCAGCCGAGGTGACCGCCCTAAGACTATGTTCTTCGTGCTCGCAGGAGAAGTTCGACTCGTCCGGCGGTCGCATTCCGGCGGAGAAATCATTCTTCAGCGAACGCGGCGCGGCTTTCTGGCAGAGGCGAGCCTCGATCAGCCCGTGTACCATTGCGACGCGGTTGCCGCAGAAACTTCGTCAATCTTGGCGATGCCACGGAATGCCTTCCGCGATGCACTCGAAAACAATGACTTCAGGACCAGATGGTTAGCTCACCTCGCGCGGGAACTCCGCAACGTGCGTGCGCAAGCTGAAAGGCTGAGTCTCAAGACCGCGCGGGAGAGGATCGTTCACTTCGTCGAAACCGAAGGCGTGTCCGGCGTGGTCGATCTGAATCAATCCAAGAAGGATTGGGCAGTGGAACTCGGCTTGACCCACGAAGCACTCTATCGCGCTCTGGCTCAGATGGAGAAGTCTGGGGTGTTAAAGGTGGACCAATCTCGATTGACCCTGCGGTGAGGTCCGCTCAGGATCGATATTGTTGAAAAAGTCGAAAATAGTACCAGCGTAAAAATCTTGCTGAAATCAGCTCGGAGCGTACTCCGACAAGAAAAGCCTTCACGGCAAAGCTAGGAAGATTGCAGAGCGATCCAGCGTAGATTGACTTGGTCCCCCGCGGCTAACGGGGTCGACCGCACCGGCAGCCCTTAGAAAATAGGCATGCGCGCCACATGGGACTTTTTCAACAATATCGGCTAAATCCGGAAGTCGGCATTTGGTGGCAGTCAAGTTGATCAGGTTTACGCCGGCTTTTGTTTTCCCGTCCCTTTCAGCGCCCGAGTCAACTCTTGGATGTCGTTTAGGTATTCGAGACCATCGACGAGCGACATGACGCGCTCTGCAGAAGCTTTACCAACGACAGGGACGGCAAAGTTCATGAATTTCCGTTCGAGCGACGATCGCGAGAGCGGGCGTTGCGCGTCGCCTTCGGGAACCTCCACGGTCTCGCGCCAGGACTGACCGTCTGCGAGGACAATCTCGACACTTGCGCCGCGCCCTTTTGGCAGATTTGCAATGAGTGCCTCTCCGGGCTTCACCGATGTCTTCTCCACCAAGGCCATCACGTCTTGTCCCCGCCAGCGATCTTTCTCGAATTGCGAGACCGTCACGTCACCATCGAGAAGAGCCATGGCGAGGCAAACGGGAAGACTATGATCGGCGGTACCCTTTGTCTGCGGCCGGAATTTCGCAGGATCTGCAACGCGCTCGATGATCCCGGGATAGGTCTCAACCGTGATCGCCCGTATATCCTGCGTTCGACCTTTGATCCTTGCGGAAAGTGACGCGCCAGCCTCCGCCACAGCCTGCAACTCGATCTGAACTGGGAAGCGCTTGAATGCCACACGGGGCAGCCGGTATCGCGCAAGCTCGAGGTCGACGGCAAACCCTTCCTTGACGGGCTTAATTCTTGACGCCAGCCATTCCAGCGTGCCGGATGGGCCGGTAAAGCCTTGTGCGGCAAGCCGCGTTGCAAATACGCCGTCAGTCGCAGTCGCCGCGAGCCCCATGGCCTTCATCATGCTGATCGCACCGCTATTGACGACAAAACTCGTGAATCCGCGTGCACCAGATATCCCGACCGCGTTTGCGACCGCTTCCTTTGGAAGCCCCCAAACCTTGCCCGCAATCAGAGGGATACCGTATGAGGCTGCACACAACGGATGGAAGCCTCTTTCAAGAAATGAGATGGCATCATTGACGCGCGTGCTGGCTTCATAACCGACGACCATCGCCTCGACCAGATCGCGGCCACTTCGCCCTCGCTCCTCGCAGAGCGCAAGCGCTGTCGGAATCACCTCACTTGGATGAAGCGGCTCAGTGCCGATGTAGGTGTCATTCATGTCGAGGGAGCGGACGAGGACCCCGTTGACGAACAGCGCACCTTCTACGGTCGCGGGTTGCGGATAGCCGATCACGGTTGCTGTATTGCCGTCCCCGAAAGTCTTTCGGATGGTCGTCTCGGCGATATTTGCGGGTTCTGACCCGACCGATCCAAATGCGCAGCCGAGTGTATCGAGAAGGACGCGCTAGGCCGAGGCAACGACGTCTGCCGGGAGAGCTTCATATCTAATAGCTAACGCAAATTCTGCAAATTTATGTTCAAGAGACTCTTTCTGGTCATCGCCGTTTCCAGCGGCAAATGCTGATCCGACCAAACGATAACCATCGGGCCAAACGCTACCAACGAGACTTGCCGAAACGGCAATTGCGGTTCGCTCCAAGAAATCACGGCGCTTCATGAATGCCTCCATCGTAAAAATTGCAGCGACGGTAGCGATCAGAAATATGAAGATAGTCGTATCGGTGTATCGGAACGACGCAAACGTGACGCCGACAGCGCACATTCCATGCCGTGGCGTCAATCCAGTATGGACAATTGGGCCGGTTTTGGAAGGTTAGACATTTCCGTTTAGGTCAAACTGAGAAGAACTCAGCCCGAGCACATGTCTACTACCACATCAAAGATGTTGGGCGACCAATCAAATCAGCCGCTCGAACTTCGGCTTTGGGCCACAAGCGCCGGTCGAAGGTCATGGCAGAGTGGACCGCTCAGCTCCGGAGAACAGACCTAACCTAGCGGTCGAACGGCTTCGCATTTGGTGGGGCCAAAAGCGGCCGTCGTCCAGTCGGAAATGAGAAGACCAATCGTAGCAGTCGTCGCTGCTGCACACTCGCCACTGAACAAACTCATCGCCGCCGGTTCACGAGCCAGAGCGCGCCCGACGATCCCGCGAGCGCGACGACCATCATGAGGGCGAGCGCGACAGACATCACCCCACCTTCCGCGGCCGCCAGGGAGCTGCTGCCCCCGCCCGCGAGCATCAGGAGTGGAATGGCCACAAGCGGGCCGCCGAACTGGGCGGCAAAGAAGGCGCCGAGAAACGAGACGACGATGTTCACGATCCAGCCGAGCACACCCCGTTTCTTCGTCCATGCCTCGTGGACCGCCATAGCCAGTGCGGCGGCAAACGTAGCCGCCGCGATCATCAGCCCCCCACCCACGGCGTCCATCGGAATCGCGCCGGTCATTTGCAGAACCACGATGCCGATCACGGCAATCAGCACGATGATGTATGGCATGAGGTTCGTCCCTGCCGCTCTGTCGGAGGCAACCAATACCGCTGGCATGCTCGCGCAGTGCGCAGGCTCGCCTCCTCTCGTGATTAGTTGCTGGGGCTCCTTGTCTGGTTCATCTCTTGGAGCCCGAACGGTCGTCCAAACCCGCAGGTCTGCAATGGCCCAGAAGGCGACCTAAGCTGCAGTCCTCGCCGGGCCCGCTATGGGCCCAAGAGCAGACCTGAGCGATTTGGTCCGAGGAACGCGGCAGCCCGTTCAGGGACCAGTCTCCGGCGGACAACTCGCGCACCCCGGAACGACACGCAAGACCTTGTGCGATCCGTCGGGCAAAACACCGCGTCAATCCCACCTCGTTAAAATATTTCACTTTTCCGAATTTCGGATTTATGTCATAAGCGCTTCACCTCGGCCCTGCCAAAGGGGCGTTCGCGACCGTCACGAGACGCGGGCCGAGTGGCGGTGGACGCGGCAGCGCCGGCGCGGATGGCGTGATCACAGGGCGGGCAACCGTGAGTGATCCACGCGACGCGGTACGACCCGGCGCCGTCACAGCGGGTTCGTCGGTTGCCAGGGGCGAGCACACGCAAGCCCCGGCACCCAGGCGGGACCGTCCGCGGACGGAGAAGTCGTGTGGTCCTGACGCCCGGAGCCTGTGCGTCAAGTCTCGCGGTGATGGCAGCGGCCCGACCGGGTACGCGCATCAGCGATCTGCGGGGCGACGGGGGCAATAGTGCATCGCTCCCCGGGGAGAGCACGAAAGACACCGTTAAAACCATCCGCGCAGGGAAGGCCGGGCGTTCGGCCAACCTGTGGTCCAACCCGTGTGCATTTCGGTAGCGCACGGACCTGCGGGTGCCGCCGGCGCCCGACCTTCCCTGCGCCCTTTGGTCTCAAAGCGCGCGAACGAAACCGTAAAGCTCGGGCGACACGCGCCGCGAGAATGCGAAGGCGTGTCTGCTATTTGGTGAGCCGATTGAAAGAGCGATGCAGTGGCCCAGCCTCGTGGCGAGGGCCTGCCCAAACCTCTCGGCGAGCCAGCCGCTCAGACTGTCGCGCGCTGCCGGGCGACCATCGCTTCGCCAAAAGCCTCGAACAGCTTTCGGTTGATTGGATTGCGCTGCGGGTCGTACTCGGCGTGCCATTGCACGCCGAGCGCAAAGGTCGGGGCTTCCGCGATGCGGATCGCCTCGATGGTCCCGTCCTCGGCGACGCCCTCGATCAGCACGCGCTTGCCGGGATCGAGGATGCCCTGGCCGTGCAGGGAATTGACCCGGATCTTCTCGCAGCCAAGGAGCCTTGCAAACGCCCCGCCCGGGGTGAGCTCGACGTCGTGGCGGTCGGCGAAGACAACCGTCGGATCGGGATGAATCTCGCCGTTATCGAGCCTGGGCATGCGATGGTTCATGCGGCCCGGAATCTCGCGTATTTCGGGATGCAGCGAGCCGCCGAAGGCGACGTTCATCTCCTGGAGGCCACGGCAGATGCCGAACAACGGAATACCGCGGGAGACGCAGGCAATCGAAAGCGCCAGCGCGACCTCGTCGCGGTGGATGTCGTAAGGCTCGTGCTTCTCGCAGGGATCGACGTTGAAGCGGGTCGGATGGACGTTGGCACGGGCGCCGGTGAGGATGACGCCGTCGACAGTGTCGAGCAGCGCACCGATGTCGGTGATATCGGGCGAGCCAGCAAACATCACCGGCAACCCGCCGGAGACCTCGGCCACGGCGCGCAAGTTTCGCTCGCCGACCATCTGGACCTGAAATCGATTTTCGACGCGATGGGAATTCCCGATTACGCCGACGACCGGCTTTCTCATCTCCCGTTCCGACCTCCCGCCGAAGAAGATTCTCCAAACATGCCCTTGGGATGGAACAAATTCAACAGAAGGGATCGCGGGACGGCAATGCTATTTTCGCGCAAATGCCTCCCGCGCCTCGATCGCGCCCCCGACGGGCAGGCCGGCCGCCTTCAGTGCGGTTGCCGCCGGATCGCCCGGCGCGGCCAGCCAAGGCAGTTTCCTCTCGATTCCGCGCGTCACGGGCTCCCCGAGCACTCCGCCGAAATCGATCGGCCAAAACCCGCTGGGCACCACCTCGGCGGTGAGGCCACGAATAGCGTAGCCGTCGCCGAGGACCGCCTCCGCATGGTCGCCGGCGACAAGGCGCGCGGTCTTGGGATCCCTGGGATCGCCAAAGCTCACGAGCACGGGAACGAGGTCCCCCCGCACCGAGACAATGCCGGTCTGCTGGTTGATCTCCTTGAACGAGACGCGGTTGCCGCGCGCGGAGCCATAGGCGCGGAGCGCGACATAGTTGATGTCGTCGAGGTCGAGCTTCGCGTCCTGCTGATGCGCCAGCAATGCCACCAGGTTCTTGCCTTGGCCGAGGTCGACGAACACAGCCTCCCCGCGCATCGTGGTGCGGCCACCGCGGTTATAGTTGCGGTCGGGCACGACCGCCAGAATGCCGGATCCGGTCTTGATCCCGTCAGGCGTCGTCACCTCGACCGTAAGGCGATATTTGTGGCCGGGCCGGTTGATCCGGATCTGGTCGCCGATCACGAGCACGGCCAGAAGCCCGAGCAGACCGGCCCACTTGCTGATGAAATTCAAGCCGCCCCCACCTGTTCTCTCCTCGTCGCTGTGCACCGTTCGCGCGGCAGCGTCAAACCAGCGCGTTGACGCGGTCTTGATCCGGATCGCTTTTGTCGAAAGAGTGCCCTGCCCGCAGCCGTCGAAAAGGACCCGATGTGACCATTTCCAGAGATGAACGGCCCCGGACCCGCAACGATCTGGCTTGGGCGATCTCGGTCGGGGGCATCGGCGTCGTGCTGTTCGCCGCAATGCTCGTCTTCACCTGGTATTTTGCGGCCACCCTGCTCCTGATCTTCACCGGCATGCTGCTCGGCGTCGGCCTCAACGCGCTGACCAACGCGCTCGGCCGCCGCGTGCACCTGCCGCACGCGGCGCGGCTCGCGATCGTCTGCATCGCGCTGGCCGTGATGCTCGCGGGCGTCGCCTATCTCGGCGGCGCCACCATCGCCGAACAGGCCTCGGTGCTCAGCAAGACCATCAAGTCTCAGATCACCAACGTTCGGTCCTTCCTCGAGAACCACGGCATCGACACCAGCGTTTTCGATCTGGGCAATGCCGCGCCCGCCGCCTCGACCGACGCTGCGCCGACGCCAGCGCCGAGTTCGGCCTCGCGCGGTGGATTGCCGAGCGCAGGCGCGCTCGCCTCGAGCGGCGGTGCGATCGTCAGCCAGACCTTCAAGCTGCTGCTCGGCACGATCAGCGCCGTCGGCAACATTTTCATCGTGCTGTTTCTCGGGCTCGCCTTCGCCGCTCAGCCGAGCATCTATCACGACGGCCTGTTGTTCCTCATGCCGGCCGGGCACCGCGCCCGCGCCGCGCTCATCATCGACCGCATAAGCGAGACGCTGGAGCGCTGGCTGATCGCGCAGATCATCGTCATGATCGCGGTCGGCGTCGTGACCTGGATCGGGCTTGCCATCATCGGCATCCCTGGCTCGTTCATCCTGGGTATCCAGGCCGGTTTGCTCGCCTTCATTCCGACGGTCGGCGCCATCATCGCCGGCGTCGTCGTGGTGCTGGCAAGTCTTGCCTCGGGCTGGATCCCGGCGCTGTCAGCCTTTCTCCTCTTCCTCGGCGTCCATACCATGGAAAGCTATGTGCTGACGCCGATCCTCCAGCGGCAGGCGCTGGACATTCCGCCGGCCACGCTGTTCGCGTTCCAGATCCTGCTCGGCGTCGTGTTCGGAATCTGGGGCCTGGCGCTGGCGCTGCCAATTGTCGCCATCGCCAAGGTCATGATCGACCATTTCAAGACGTATGAGGCACCGCCCCTGGTCGAGGCGGCTTGACGCGGCTCAGCTCGTCAGCACGGTCTCGGTATGCTCGACCTCGGGCGGCGAAGCAAAAAACTGGCCGACGAGGCCGCGCCATTCGGTGAAGTTCTCGGAACCGCGGAAATCGACGGTGTGGTTCTCCAGTGTCGCCCACTTCACCATCAGCCGGTAGCGCTGCGGCTTCTCGATCGACTTGTGCAGCTCGAAGCCGTGAAAGCCCTTGGAGCGGCCGAAGGCGGCCTTGGCCTTGGCGACGGCCGCCTCGAAATCCTTCTCGCTGCCCGGCTTGACGTCGATTTGCGCGATCTCTGTGATCATCGGTTTCCACCCATCTTGTTCGATGGGTGTGTCTACCGCACCCCATCAAAAAGAAAAAGACGCCGAAACGGCGCCCTCGTCGGCTGGAAAATGCAGATCGGTCAGGCGAACAGCACCACCGCGCCCGCCACGAGGAGCGCACAACCGGCGAACAGCGCGAACGGCCAATAGGTTCGGTTTTGCGTATAGCGCCCCTGCGCGCGGCGCTCGGTGATGAGCGCCGTCTCGTATTCCTCTGCAGTCGAGAACAGACAAGCGAAACCGCCGCGCGCCGAGGCCGCAGCGGCTTCGAGCGACATCAGGGTGGTCTGCGGTTTCTGTCGACGAATCGATTCCATGACCGGAACGGTAGGGATCGATTGGTAAACAGGGGATTACCGCAGGCCTCCTTGGCCTCAGGCCGTGACCGGACGTGCCTGCGGCGCGCCGACGCGCGCGGCGCTCTGACGGCGCCAGTTCTCCAGCGACAGCGGTAGCTCCTCCGCCGCCTCGACGCGATTGCGGCCGCCGCGCTTGGCCTGGTAGAGCGCGGTGTCGGCCGAGGCCAGCAGCACCTCGAGCTCGGTGCCGGCCGGGCCGCCGGCGACGCCGATGCTGACGGTGGTGTCGACCGGGCCTTCATCGACCACGATGCCGGAGGTCTCGAACGCCTCGCGCACGCGCTCGGCAACCAGCACGCCCTCATCGAGCGCACACGGCAGCAGCGCCGCGAACTCCTCGCCGCCGATGCGGCCCGAGAGGTCGGAGATGCGCAGATTGCTGACGACGATGGTCGAGAACAGTTTCAGCATCTCGTCGCCGGCGGGATGGCCGAAGCGGTCGTTGATCGACTTGAAGTGGTCGATGTCGAAGATCATCACGGTCACCGGGCGCCCAGCCTTGGCCTCGCGCTCGATCACCCTCCCGCAGGCTTCCGAGAAACCGCGCCGGTTGAGCATGCCGGTCAGCGGATCGGTGGACGCGGCGGTCCGGTGTGCCGTGACCGTGCGCTCCGACACCAGCATGAAGATCACGAACACGGTGCCGACGGCATAGAGCACGAGCTCGACCGCGAACAAGGTGACCCAGATGCTGCCGGAGAAGCCGGCATCGTGGGGACGCAGGAAGCTGCCGAGCAGGATCGGCAGCATCAACACGCAGCCGTGCATGACCGGCACCACGAAGGCGGGCCAGCGCCGTTGCAGGCTCTTGCGCCGCTCGACCCAGAGCTCGCTGGCGGTCAGCGCCGCATAGACCGAGACGATGCCGGCGCCGATGATCATGCGCAACATGGACGCCGCGGGGTCGAGCAGCGCGATCGTGGCGACCCAGGCGAGCGCGCCGAGCACGAGGCCGGGCCAGTTCGGCTTACGGCCGTGGAAGACGCGCGCCGCGTTCCACACCATGCCGCACGCGACGAAGCCAATCGCGTTCAGCGCGAGATTGAGTTGCGGCCCGAGCTTGTCGCCGGCCACAGTCCAGAGCGCGACGGATGCCGCGCCAAGCAGATACGCGGTGCCCCACCATTTCAGCGCGGGGCTGTTCTCCTGCCTGCCGAAAAACACCATCATGGCGCCGAGCAGTGCGGCAACCATGGTGGCCACCAAATAGAGCGTGATGCTATCGAGCGACATCATGTCGGCCCCCTCTTGAACATAGCAGTTACGCGATCGGCCGAGCCGATTTGCGCGCCCTTGCAGATGCGAAGGTATGCCCCGCGGGTTCCATTCAGGTTGTCGCGCGGGCCCAAGTTTTCGGGAAACACGTCATCAATTTGCGTACAAACGAACAACAAAAAGGGCGCTGAATTCAGCGCCCTTTTGCATCTCATTGAAGCCGCTTTCGCGGCGAATGTGACCGAAGCGATTAACGCTTCGAGAACTGGAAGGACCGGCGAGCCTTGGCCTTGCCGTACTTCTTGCGCTCGACCACGCGGGAGTCGCGGGTGAGGAAGCCGCCCTTCTTGAGCACGCTGCGCAGCTCCGGCTCGAAATAGGTGAGCGCCTTGGAGATGCCGTGACGGACGGCACCGGCCTGGCCGGACAGACCGCCGCCGGCGACTGTGCAGATCACGTCGTACTGGCCGGAACGCTGGGCCACGGAGAACGGCTGCTCGATCATCATGCGCAGCACGGGACGAGCGAAATAGACCTCGACCTCGCGCGCGTTGACCGTGACCTTGCCGGCGCCCGGCTTGATCCAGACGCGGGCGACCGCGTCCTTGCGCTTGCCGGTGGCGTAGGCGCGGTTGAACTTGTCGACCTTCTTCTCGTGCTTGGGCGCGTCGGGCGCTGCCGCCGTCTTGAGCTGCGAGAGCTGGTCGAGCGACTGGATGGATTCGGCCATGTTATGCGGCCCTCGTGTTCTTGCGGTTCAACTTGGCGATGTCGATCTTCTCGGGCGTCTGAGCCTCGTGCGGATGATCGGCGCCGCCGTAGACGCGGAGGTTGCCCATCTGGACGCGACCGAGCGGACCACGCGGGATCATGCGCTCGACAGCCTTCTCGAGCACGCGCTCGGGATGACGGCCTTCGAGGATCTGGCGCGCGGTGCGCTCCTTGATGTGGCCGACGTAACCGGTGTGCTTGTAGTAGGTCTTCTGATCGCGCTTGCGACCGGTGAGGACCGCATGCTGGGCATTGATGATGATGACGTTGTCGCCGCAATCAACGTGCGGGGTGTAGGTCGGGAGGTGCTTGCCGCGCAACCGCATGGCAACAATGGTGGCGAGACGGCCGACGACCAGACCCTTGGCGTCGATCAGCACCCACTTCTTCGTCACCTCGGCCGGCTTTGCCGAAAAGGTTTTCATGTCAGAATTTCCGTGAGGGAGACATCGGCGCGAACACCGCACCGGACTGCGCGGGTTTCTAGAGAAGAGACGCGCGACGGTCAATGCCCAAAGACGGAAATTACCTACGTAAAATCAATAGCTTAAAAATATGGTGTTATATTACCCGCCAAAAGCTCAAACATTTGGAATGGAATAGGTCGAGGTGACATGGGCGATCGGATCGGGCGATGTGCCGGACAGCAGGTTCACCTCGCCGACCGCGAGCCGCTTGCCGAGCTTGAGCAGCCTAGCCTCGGCCAACACGTCCTGCCCCGGCTGGCCCTTGCGCAGGAAGTTGATGTTGAGATTGGTGGTCACGGCGAGCCCGATCGGCCCGATCGCGGACAGGAGCACCACGTACATCGCGAAATCGGCGAGCGCCATCAGCGTCGGCCCGGACACGGTTCCGCCCGGCCGCAGCATCCTTTCGCTGAAGCGCTGGCGCAAAAGGCAGGTCTGGCCGTCCGCGCTCTCGATCGTGATGTCGTCGCCGCTGAAGGCCTGGGGAAACTCGTCGCGGAGAAACTGTTCGACCTCCGCCACGCTCATTTTCGCTAACGCCATGCTGTTCCCCGCTCTCGCTTCACTTGGCCTGTTACACTAAGTTATCTGCGTCATCCAACTGCAAGCATCCAACGGAAATCGCGTCAATGCCCGCCCAGGCCACCCACGCCCCCTCCCCGCCCCCGCCGATCCTGCTGCGGGAGATCGTCGGCAACGTCGCCGTGCTCACGCTGAACCGCCCCGTCGCACGCAACAGCCTGTCGGAAGCGCTGATCGGGCAGTTACATGCAAGCTTCAACGCGATCGCCGAGGATAAGCGCATCCGCGCTGCCGTCATTGCCGCCAACGGTCCCGCCTTCTCCGCCGGCCACGACCTGAAGGAGCTGACCGCGCGCCGCGCCGACCCGGATCGTGGCCGAGCCTTCTTCGCCGAGATGATGAACGCCTGCAGCGCGATGATGCAGGCGATCGTGCGCTTGCCAAAGCCCGTGGTCGCTTCCGTCCAGGGCGTCGCGACCGCGGCCGGGTGCCAGCTCGTGGCAAGCTGCGATCTCGCGATCGCCTCGGAAGCGGCGAGCTTTGCGACGCCCGGCGTCGACATAGGGCTGTTCTGCTCGACGCCGATGGTGGC
>JAEWFG010000256.1 GCA_023388935.1 Pseudomonadota bacterium
TGACTGATCTTGGCCACTACTTGGCCCCTAGCCGACTTGCTCGGACGATCTCACATGTCCGCTCCGCTGGCCAGAGCAGGCATGGCATGTGTTCGCGGCCAGTCGGATCTATGAGCACACGCTCCAGTCCAAATCGTGCGCAGCACTACGCCGCGCGCAGGCCTGCCAGGAACGTATCGACGCTCTTCATCAGCGCGGACGCGTGCTGGCCGAGCTCACCAGACGCTACCATCACATTGCCGGCGAGTGCGCGCGACTGATCCGCCGCCTGGCTCGCGCCGGCGACATTGGCCGAGACGTCGGTGGTGCCGGCTGAGGCCTGCTGCACGCTGCGGGCGATCTCGCGCGTCGCCGAGTCCTGCTCTTCGACCGCAGCGGCGATTGTGGTGGCGATGCCGCTGATCTCGCGGATGGTGTCGCTGATCCCCGAGATCGCGGTGACGCAATTGCCGGTCGCGGCCTGGATCGCCGAGACCTGGCTTGCGATCTCGTCGGTCGCTTTTGCAGTCTGGCTGGCCAGCTCCTTGACTTCGGATGCGACGACGGCAAAACCGCGGCCGGCCTCGCCCGCGCGCGCCGCCTCGATCGTGGCGTTGAGCGCCAGCAGGTTGGTCTGGCTCGCGATCTCGCTGATCAGCCGCAGCACGTCGCCGATGCGCTCGGCGGCACCGGCAAGGCTCGTGACCATCTCGGTCGTCTCGGTGGCCTTGACCACCGCGCCGCTGGCGACCTGGCTGGAATGGGTGACCTGACGGCCGATCTCGCTGACCGACGAGGCCAGCTCCTCGGTCGCCGCGGCAACCGCATTCACGCTGGTCGAGGCTTCCGCGGAAGCCGTGGCGGCGGCGGACGCTCGCTGGGAGGTGCCGTTGACGCTCGTGGTGATCTCGCCGGCGACGCTCTGCATGCCCTCGGTCGCCTTCGCCACCGCGGCAACCACGCCCTTGACGTCGGCCTCGAAGCGATCGGCCATCTGGCGCTGTAGCGCCTGCTTCTCGATCTCGGCCTTGGCCTTGTCGGCTTCCTGCGCTTCGCGTAGCGCGCCGGCCTCCAGCATGTTGCGTCGGAACACGTCGACCGCCTTGGCCATGGTGCCGAGCTCGTCAGGGCGCTCGCTGCCGGGAATGGTGACGCTGGTGTCGCCGCTCGACAGCCGGTTCATGACGGCGGTGATCGCGGTAAGTGGCCGCGACAGCCCGCGTCCGAGCAGCAGCGCCAGCACGATCGCGACGGCGAGGATCGCGACGGTGCCGAGGATCAGATTGCGCTCGGCGGTGGCGAACGCGGCCTCGTATTCGGTCGTGTCCTTGATGATTTCGAGCACGCCGACCGGCGCCCCCGCGTAGTTCTTGATCGGTCCGGCATAGACCTCGACCGGATGGCCGTCGAGCTCGGCTGCGCGCGGCAGCGGCTGGCCGTTGATCGCGCCCTTCAGCTGATCCGGCGCGGTGACGACGGTGCTGCCAAACGTGGAGGACAGCTTGTTCAGATTCTGACCGTCGAGCGAGTAGACCGCGAGGTCGATGCCGAAGCGCTTCTTGGCGCGCTCGACGAATTCCTTGCCGAAGGCGGCGCCGATGTCGACGTTGGCGACGCTCTTGCCGTCGCGCATGATCGGCGTCATGCCGAAAATGCCGAGCGCTTCGCGGCCCGGCTCGACCCCGACGATTTGGCGGCCGCCCCTGATGGCCTCGACCACGGTCTCGCGGCGTGCGGAGACGTCATCGCCGAAGGTCTTGGGTGCATGGACCCGGTAAAATGTGACCGCGGGCGGAAGCTGGAAGCTGATCAGCGGGATGCCCTGCGCTTTCAGCGCCTTGTTGGCGTCGCCGAGCAGTGCGGCCAGGCTGTCGCGGTCGCCCTTGACGATGGCGTCGCCGACCGGCGGCAGTGCGGCAATCACGGACGAGACGGCCAGCGCGGCGCGGCCCTCATAGTCGATCGCCGCGATCACGCTCTCATATTGCAGCTTGAGCTGCTGATCGAGCGCCATCCGTGTCAGCGCCCGCTGCTGGGTGATCGAGAAGCCGGAGAGGATGGCGCAGGCCACCGCAACGGTGAGGGCTATGGCGAGAACCAGGCGGGCCGCAATCGACTTGATCTTGAGCATCG
Organism: Pseudomonadota bacterium; assembly: GCA_023388935.1. Taxonomy (GTDB): domain Bacteria; phylum Pseudomonadota; class Alphaproteobacteria; order Rhizobiales; family Xanthobacteraceae; genus Bradyrhizobium. The sequence continues at coordinate 2,113 of JAEWFG010000256.1, forward strand.
AAAATTCCCGGGTATTCCAAATATTGATCTTGGTTCTGTGGAAAGGTCTCAGAAAATGCTTAACAACAAGGCCGGTACGGCCTCCGTGGTTTAACGGAGGCGCTACGACTCTTTTGCATGACTCAATGCAGCGGGCGCATGGACGGGTCTGTCATTCGCCGTCGCCAGAGACAAAAGCGCCGCAGCGTCGTGCGTCGGCGATCAACGGCCCTCGGACAGGATCGCCTTGCCGACGTCCTCGTAATGCGTGTCGCGGGCCTGGAGCTGCTGGGTGATGGCATGCATGTCGCGAAACCGTCGCTCGAACGGATTGCTGCGGAACACCGCGGTCGCGCCGGCCATGTGATAGGCGGTGTCGACCACCTTGGCCGATTGATGGATGGTCCAGGTCGCGGCCAGCCTGACCGCGCTGCGATGCGCCGCGCTGAACTCACCGGTCGCGGTGAGGTCACGCCACATCGCATTCGCCGTCGCATAGAGATAGGCGCGCGCGGCGCGCAAGTCCCCCTCGGTGCGGCCGATCAGGCCCTGGACCGCCTGGTTGTCGCGCATGGCGTGTGCGGCCAGTGACTGGTGCTTGGCGCGCGCCAGCGCGATCGCCGCGTCCAGCGTTGCGCGCGCCACGCCGAGCGAGACCGCGGCAAAGCCGAGGCTGAAGGTCGAACTGGTTCCGATCCTGTAGAGCGGACCCTTCTCGCGCAATGCGGACGGCACGTCACGAAACGCCGTGAAGCGCTCGGGGATGAAGAGGTCGCTCACTTCGTACGAGTCGGTGCCGGTGCCGGCCAGCCCGATCGCCTGCCAGACGTCGTGCAACGTCGCGCTCGCGACGGGAAACAGGATGGTGCGCACTTCCGGCGACCCGTCGGCATTCCTGCGCTGCGTGCCGTCGGCCCCGAGGATGCGGACATGCGCCCCCAGCCAGCTCGCCTGGCGCGAGCCCGAGGCAAAATCCCAGCGCGCCGTGACGCGATAGCCGCCCTCGACGGCCCGCGCCTCATGCGCGATCGCACCCCAGGCGAGGATGCCGGGGCCTGCGTTGAAGATCTCGTGCGCGGTGTCGTGATCGAGCGAGGCCGCGATCATCGCGCAGACCGTGCACTGGCCGAGACACCAGGCGGTGGAGGCATCCGCCTTTGCGATTTCCTCCAGCATCTGCATGAAGATGTCAGGGGGAGCTTCCGTGCCGCCCAGGCTCTGCGGCAACAGCGCGCGGTAGAGCCCGTTCTCGATGAGTGCGGAAACCAGGCCCGGCGTCAGCCGCCGCGTCCGCTCGATCTCGTCCGCCTCGTCCGCAATGAGCGGCGCAAGTGCTCGTGCCCTTTCGATTAAGCCGGATCTGGTCTTTCCGTTCATCTCGGCATTCCCTTGTTCGCGCCATTGGGACGTTCCCCATGGTCACTCATCCAGTCGTCCAGGACAAGTCAGAGCGTTTTCAAGCGAAGAGGACGCCGGTTCGCGCGAAGAAGACGCGTCGATCCTGTCGGGCTGGGCGGTTTAATCGGAGTGACCTCGTGTTCTTACGGGATTCCGTCATCTCGAGACCTGGGCTATCGCAAGTCGGCAAATCGAACGGTGATTGCAGCGGGAGCAGTTTGGAGTATCGCCCCGTGCCCGGCTCTGCGGTCCAGCATACCGGAATTGACGCAGTCCCGACGCTAGTAACATTGCTCCTTTCGGCCACGGCTGCCTGAAGCGCCGGCCCAGGAGCAGCCGGCCATCCTGGAGATTTCAGCCATGACAGTCGCAACCGAAGTGGTGGAATTGCTGGTGAAATCGGCCGGCACCTGGCTTTTTGAAGGTCATCAATCCGGTCTGAGCGACCGCGAATGGATGGCCCTTCGGTTTCTGGCGCGTGCAAACAGGTTCTCGAGGACTCCATCCGCTCTTGCCATTTTTCTCGGAGCAACCCGTAGCGGCGCATCCGAGGTCGCCGCGGAGTTGCGAAAAAGGGGATTGGTGATCTCGGAGCCGTCTGCCGAAGACAGGCGCTCGACTACGCTGTCCGTTACATCTCGGGGCAGGAAATTTCTCGATCGCGATCCGATCAACGCTCTTCGAGATCGAATCGCGGCGCTCGCACTCGACGATCGGTCTCAGCTGCGCCACTCGCTTCGTCGGGTTCTGGTTCAATGCGACGTTGCTCAACGCCGGCATAATACGGACATTTGCAGCGGCTGCATATTCCTGGTCGAAGACGGCGTCGGGAATGATCGTCATTTCAAGTGCCGACGCTTTCGAAAAGCGATTGCCGCGAAAGATACCGAATTGCTCTGCACCTATTTCGAGGAGCGGAGTGAGAGAGACCTCGCCGCCGAAGCCTCGTAGCATTGCCTCGTCAGGCCGCGGCGCGGCCGAGGTCGAGCAGTTGCTTGCGTCTGGACGGGAAGCTCAGCGCCACCGCGACGGCGGCAAGTCCGATCGCGAAGGATCCGGCGTGCAGCCACGTGTAGCGCTGGAAAGTGTCGAACACGAGCCCGCCGGCCCAAGGTCCGAGCGCCATGCCGAGGCTGGCAAAGGCCGACACCGCGCCGAACACGGTGCCCATGATCCGCGCCCCGAAGAACTCGCGGACCAGCACCGCATAGAGCGGCATCACCCCGCCATAGGCGAGCCCGAACACGACCGACAGCGCGTAGAATTCGCCGAGCTGGGCCACCGCGAGATAGGTCGCGATGCACATCGCCTGCACGAACAGGCCGCCGACCAGTACGGGTTTTGCACCCACGCGATCGGCAATCGCGCCCAGCAGCAGGCGCCCACCGAGCCCGGAGAGGCCGGCGACGCTGTAGACCGTCACCGCCGCGAGCGGGGCGATGCCGCACACCATCGCATAGGACACCATGTGGAAGATCGGGCCGGAATGCGCCGCGCAGCAGGCGAAATGCGCCGCTGCGAGCGCGACGAATTGCGGCGTTCGCAGCGCCTGCGCGGCGGTCAGCTCCGTTTCCGGCGCTGCGTCCGCCGTCGCGGAGCCGGCCGCGCGTGGCGCCGGACGCACCAGGAAGCAGGCCGGGATCAGCAGCGCCCACGCGGCGATGCCGATCACCAGCATCGCGGTGCGCCAGTCATAGGCCGAAATCAGCCAGCTTGCGGTCGGCGCGATCGTCACCGGCGACACGCCCATGCCGGCGGAGACCAGTGCCACCGCGAGGCTGCGGTTCTTCTCGATCCAGGCGCTCGCGAGCGCCATCATCGGTGCATAGAAGCTGCCGGCGCCGATACCGATCAGCACGCCGAAGAATAGCTGGAACTGCCACAGGTGTGCGGCCTGGCTGGCGGTCACGAGACCGAGTCCCAGGAGAAGGCTTCCGGCAAGGACCACGATGCGGGTGCCAAAACGGTCCGACAGCGCGCCCCAGAAGAACGCGGCAAAGCCCATGCAGAGAAAATCGAACGTCGCCGCCGCCGACACGCCGGCGCGCGACCAACCCATCGATTCCGAGATCGGCTGCAGGAACACAGCAAGCGACAGCATCGTGCCGAAGCCGACACAGGTCATCAGCGCGCCCGCGGCAACAACGACCCAGCCATAGTCGAAGCGAGACGACTTGTTCATGCGTTTCCTCAGCGCGTTTGCTCTTGTTGATGGTGCGCGAGGCGATGGTGGCCCATCTGTCAGCAGAGGGCAAGGCTGCCCGCTAAGTGTGTTTGCTCGCCATTCCGCCGCGAGCGGTGTGGCGGCGGTCCATTTCGTGATGAGAATCAAGATATTCGTGGGATCGTCATTCCGGGGCGCGCGAAGCGCGAGCCCGGAATCCATCCTGCAGCAAGCGAAGCGGACAAATGGATTCCGGGCTCGCGCCAAGTGGCGCGCCCCGGAATGACGGCTTCGCCTTAGCTATCCATGATCAGCCGCTCGGCGCTCTCACCAATCGATGTCTCGCCGACGCGGTGGGCACCGCGCTTCGTGCCTTCATCCAATTGCCGGAATGACGGCTGCTGTCGCGACCGCGGCTGCAATTTTGGGTTGTGCCTCTACAGACTCAATGCGAGAGTTGGGTCTCGAACGCGGGATATGCAGGGGTGTGAACGCGATGGGGCTCACGGCCATCGATCTCGGGCTTCGCGGCGCGACGAGCGGCGTGTTTCTGATGATCATCCTCGTGGTGCTGCTGCGTCGTGCAACTGGCCAGCAGGCATTGCTGGGCGTGGCCATGTGCGCCGGCGGCGTGTTCTACGCCATCGCGACCGCCCCGTTCTTTCCCAAATCGTCGTGGTGGTGGGTGTTGCCGATCCTGTCCGCGCAACCGGCCGTGTTCTGGCTGTGGGCACGTGCGGCGTTCGACGATGATTTCGTGCTCAGGCGATGGCATGGCGCCCTCTGGCTGAGCATCGTGGCCTTCGGGTTTGCGATCACGCTGGGTTGGGCGAACTGGCCCGTTCTGGCCATCGCTGGCGGCAAAGTCCTGGCGTCGGTGGCCGTGGTGCTGGCGCTCGCGGCCGCGGTCCAGACGGTCAATACCTGGCGTGCCGATCTGGTCGCGCGGCGCCGCCGGCTGCGGCTGGCGATGCTCGCGATCAACGTCGCGCTCATCGCGGCCGTCGCTAGCGCCGGCTTCGCCGCGATTCCGGTCGCGGTCCCCGGCGCTCCCGGCAGTCTGCCGACCGCTCTTGGGTTGTTCGTGGTGGCCATGCTCGCCGGCCTGGGCGCATTCGGTACACAGGGGGCCGTGGCCGTCAACGACGCAACGGCGGCGATCGCATCCGGCGAATCTCGCGAGGCCGATCTTGTCCCCTCGGGCCGGATCGTCGTCGACCCGCTGATTCTACGGCGCCTCGATCATCTGATGACCGTGGAACGAATCTACCGGCAGGAAGGTCTTGCGATCGGGACGCTCGCGGCACGGTTCGGCGTCCCCGAGTATCGGCTCCGCCAGGCGATAAACGAGGGGCTAGGCTATCGCAACTTCAATGCGTTCCTGAACCACTATCGCATCGAAGACGCAAAGATGGCTCTGTCCGAATGGGCGCAACGAGAGGTGCCGGTGCTGACCATCGCTATGGATGCCGGCTTCCAGTCGATCGGACCTTTCAATCGCGCCTTCAAGGCCGAAACCGGCATGACCCCGAGCGAATTCCGGCGCGAGGTTCTGACCTCGGCGCAAACGGCGCCCGACGCCGACCGCGACCGCAAGATCGGCCAGCGGCGCCAGGAAATCGGCTAGCCGATTTCCGTATCGGGCGAGAGGCGCCTGACGTGATTGGGCAAACTCTCCGGCAGGAGATCTTCTCTAGCCAGCACGAGTTGTCCATGTCCCCTCTCGCCGCCGCCACCCCTGCATCGGAACGGTTGCACGCCCTCGATGCGGTCAGGGGTCTTGCCCTGCTGCTCGGGATCGTGCTGCACGCAACGATGTCATTTGCGCCCGTCCCGAGGCTCTGGTTCATCCAGGACACCCATCCAAGCGTGGCCCTGGGCCTGCTGTCCTTCACCATCCACGTCTTCCGGATGACGACCTTCTTCCTGATGGCAGGTTTCTTCGCCCGCATGAGCTTTCATCGCCGTGGGGCCTGGGACTTCGTCAGGGACAGGCTGCAGAGGATCGGGCTCCCGCTCGTGATTGGCTGGCCGATCGTGTTCACGCCCATGAGCCTGGTTGTGATCTGGGCCTCTCGGAATGGCGGTCCCTTCGCAGGTCTACGCGGCTGGCCGCTGGTGCTGCCGAACTTCCCCCTGGCTCACCTCTGGTTTCTCTATGTGTTGCTGGAACTCTATGTCGCCATGCTCCTGCTGCGCAGCGTCCTCGTCTGGCTCGATGCGTCCGGCACTCTGCGAACTATCCTTGACCGTCTTTTTGCAGGGATCATGCGAAATCCGCTGGCTGCTCTGGTTCTGGCGATCCCGATCGGCATCGCCTTCAGCCTCGACCCGAAATGGATCAATGCGATGGGTGTGAAGACGCCGGATCAATCGCTCGTCACCAACGCGCAGGCATGGATCGGCTTCGGCACCGCATTCGGTGTCGGCTGGCTGTTGCATCGGCAGGTCGATCTGCTGCGGCTGCTCGAGCGGCGCTGGCTCCCGCACCTGCTGCTCGCGGTCGGCTTGGTCCTGATCAGCTTCGTGCTGTCCGGCGTGACGTTGTCGGCGCCGGGTGCGCCAAAACTGCCACTCAGTTCCGCCACGCTCAGGCTTGTCTCAGCGGTTCTCTATGCGTCGGCGATATGGATTACGACCTTCGCGGTCCTTGGCCTCGCGCTCCGGTTCATGTCGGGCTTCAGCCCGACATGGCGCTACCTCGCCGATGCGTCCTACTGGCTCTATCTGATCCACATGCCGATCGTGATGGCGCTGCAGGTTGCGGTGTCGCAACTCGACTGGCCCGGGCCGATCAAGTTCGCAATCATCCTCGTCGTTGCATTGCCGCCGATGCTGGCGAGCTATCACCTGCTGGTGCGCTTCACCTTTGTCGGCGTGGTGCTGAATGGCCGCCGCGCGCCGCGCGAAACGGCGCCCGCTTCCGCGGTCACCGGCCCGGCTCTGCCATGATTGCATTCTGCCGGTGTTTTGCCCGACGAGTCAAACGGGATTCGTAAAATCAGAACTCCATCTTCCCAGCAGTTGACAGCTACTTTGCATGGGGTTGTTTTCGAGATTTTAATTGTCCGGTCGCGAGAGCCGCGGGCCGGGCCTGTCTCGCCACGAAATTTGGGCTTTGCCGTCGTCGTCATGGCCGGGCTTGACCCGGCCATCCACGGCTTTCTCGCGGCACCAAGAACGTGGATGCCCGGGACATAGGCGAGCAGAAGCGACGCCGTCCTTCGGACGGCTATGCCCGGGCATGACGGCGGCTGAAGTATCCGTTAGTCGGCCTAAGCGCCCGCCTCAGCTATCCACCTTCAGCGCGGCAATGAAGGCTTCCTGCGGGATGTCGACCTTGCCGAACTGCCGCATCTTCTTCTTGCCTTCCTTCTGCTTCTCCAGAAGCTTGCGCTTACGCGTAATGTCGCCGCCGTAGCATTTTGCGGTCACGTCCTTGCGCAGCGCGCGGACGGTTTCACGCGCGATCACCTTGCCGCCGATCGCCGCCTGGATCGGGATCTGGAACATGTGCGGCGGGATCAGCTCCTTCATCTTCTCGACCATGGCGCGGCCGCGGCCTTCGGCGCGGGTGCGATGCACCAGCATGGAGAGCGCATCGACCGGCTCGGCGTTGACCAGGATCTGCATCTTGACGAGATCGGCCGGCTTGTAGTCGGTGAGGTGATAGTCGAACGAGGCGTAGCCCTTGGAGACCGATTTCAGGCGATCGTAGAAGTCGAACACGACTTCGTTGAGCGGCAGGTCGTATTTCACCATCGCGCGCGAGCCGACGTAGGTGAGCTCCTTCTGCGAGCCGCGGCGGTCCTGGCACAGTTTCAGCACGCTGCCGAGATATTCGTCGGGCGTGAGGATCGTCGCCTCGATCCAGGGCTCGTCGATCTCGGCGATCTTGACCACGTCGGGCATGTCGACGGGATTGTGAATCTCGATCTCGGAGCCGTCGTTGAGCTTCATCTTGTAGATGACGCTCGGCGCGGTGGCGATCAGGTTGAGGTTGAACTCGCGCGACAGCCGCTCCTGGATGATTTCCAGATGCAAGAGGCCGAGGAAGCCGCAGCGGAAGCCGAAGCCCAGTGCGGCCGAGGTCTCCATTTCGAAGGAGAAGCTGGCGTCGTTCAGCCGCAGCTTGCCCATCGCGGCGCGCAGCGTTTCGAAGTCGTCGGCGTCGACCGGAAACAGGCCGCAGAACACGACCGGGATCGCCGGCTTGAAGCCGGGCAGCATGTCGGCGACCGGCTTCTTGTCGTCGGTGATGGTGTCGCCGATGCGGGTGTCGGCGACTTCCTTGATCGCGGCGGTGATGAAGCCGATCTCGCCGGGGCCGAGCTCGTCGACCTGCTGCATCTTCGGCGTGAAGAAGCCGACGCGCTCGACGTCATAGGCCGCGCCGGTGCCCATCATGCGGACGCGGCTACCCTTCTTCATGACGCCGTCGACGACGCGGATCAGCACGACGACGCCGAGATAGACGTCGTACCAGCTGTCGACCAGCAGCGCCTTCAAGGTGGCGTCGCGATCGCCCTTCGGCGGCGGCAGGCGGGTGACGATGGCTTCCAAGACGTCGGGGACGCCGAGGCCGGTCTTGGCCGAGATCATGACGGCGTCCGAGGCGTCGATGCCGATGACGTCCTCGATCTGCTGCTTGATCTTCTCAGGCTCGGCGGCCGGAAGATCGACCTTGTTCAGGACCGGGACGATCTCGTGATTGTTGTCGAGCGCCTGGTAGACATTGGCGAGCGTCTGCGCTTCCACGCCCTGGCTGGCGTCAACCACCAGCAGGGAACCCTCGCAGGCCGCCAGCGACCGCGAGACTTCGTAGGCGAAGTCGACATGGCCGGGCGTGTCCATCAGGTTGAAGATGTAATCCTTGCCGTCCTTGGCGCGGTACGAGAGCCGGACCGTCTGCGCCTTGATGGTGATGCCGCGCTCGCGCTCGATGTCCATCGAATCGAGCACCTGCTCCTTGCCCGCCATTTCGCGGTCGGACAGGCCGCCCGTCATCTGGATCAGGCGGTCGGCCAGCGTCGATTTGCCATGGTCGATGTGGGCGACGATGGAGAAATTACGGATGTTGGAAATGGGCACGGTCGTCATGGGCGCGGGATACCACTCACATCCCCGTGCGGCAACCATATTGCTGTATTTTCAGGGGCTTTCTTCACGCCAAGCTGATTCCATGGCGGCCCAAAACGCGCTACGCAAGCGCCCCATGACGACCACTTCTCTTCCCACCGCCAGAACGCCTACGAAGACCCGGGTGAGTTACAACCGTTTCCGGGCCTGGCCAATTGCCTGCGCGACCCGCCCCGAGGCCCGCCTCTGGCTGGTGATCCAGTTCGCCATCCTGCATGCGGTGCTCTGGACCTTCATCCTGATCAATCTCAAGGCAGCGCAGGACGTTCACATGGACGTCGCAGAAGCCTGGGGCTGGGGCCAGAAATTCCTGCTCGGCTATGGCAAGCACCCGCCGCTGTCGGGCTGGGTCGCCGGCCTCTGGTTCAAGGCGTTCCCGCCGACGGACTGGGCGACCTATGCGCTGGCGATGGCGACCGTCAGCGTCGGCATGGTGATCTGCTGGCTGATCGCGCTGCGCGTGGTGGATGCACGGCGCGCGTTCCTGGTCGTGGTGATGATCGCGCTCTACCCGATCTTCAACTTCAAGGGCTTCAAGTACAACGCGGATCTGCTGCAGCTCGTCACGCTGCCGCTTCTGGTGCTCGCTTATCTCAACGCCTTCGAGAAACGGAGCTGGCAATCCGGAGTCTTGCTCGGACTTGCCGGCGCGCTGGCGCTGATGACCAAATACTGGGTGCTGACCATGATCGGCGCCATCGGCCTTGCCGCGCTGATCCATCCGGAGCGGCTGCGATTCCTGCGCTCGCCGGCGCCGTGGGTCGCGATCGTAACGATGATCGTGGCGATGATCCCGCACATCGTCTGGCTGGCGGATGTGCATTTCGTGCCGCTGACCTATGCCGGTGACACCTACAGCCTCGAGGACAGCGGCCAGGTGCATCAGCTCGTGCTTGGCTACGTCCTGCATAATTTTGCGCTGCTGGCATTGCCGGTGGCGCTGGCCGCGCTCGCGATGGCGCTGGTGCCGCCGTGGTTCAGGTGGCTCACGCGCGCGCCTTCACTCATCGTCACGCGCGCCTGGGCGCGCGGTGTCAATCCTGGCGTCAACCTGTCGCAGGCGCTGAACATCTGGATCATCCAGATCATCGTCGCGGTCGGCCCGCCGCTCGGCGCGCTGGTCTTCAGCATCTACATGAAGACCGATTGGGGGATCTCGCTGTTCTTCCTGGTGCCGCTCGCGCTGGTCGCGATCCCTGCGCTGCGGGTGCAGAGCGCAACCCTGTTCAACATCGTCGCGATCTGGCTCGTGCTCAGCGTGGCGACGCTCGCCGCCTCGCCCTGGATCGCCGCGCGCGAGATGGCGGTCAATGGCGGCAACACGGCAACCTATGGCGCGCGCTCGGAGCTCGCGCGCGAGCTGACGCAGGCCTGGCACCAGCGCTTCGGCTCGCGCTGGGCGATCGTCGCCGGCACGATGGAATCGATCCAGCCGCTGGTGTTCTACAGCCCGGATCATCCGGCCGCGTTGATGCCGCTCGAAGCCTGGGATTCCGGACTGACCTCGATCGATGACGCCAAGAAGCACGGCTTCATCGGCGTGTTCGATCCGACCGACGGCCGCCTGCCTGCGTTCGAGAAATGGGTCTCGGAGGTCGCGCCGAATGCCGAGCGCATGGTGATGACGACGCGCCGCTTCACCCACGGCAAGGCCGGTCCGGCGATGAGCTGGAATATCTACATCGCGCCGCCGGCGAAATAGCTGAGGCGTCGTAGGGTGGGCAAAGCGAAGCGTGCCCACCAAGACCTCTCACAGGAAAGAAAGATAAAGAAAGATAAAGATGGTGGGCACGGCGCGTCGCGCCTTCGCCCACCCTACGGCGCCTTCATGGGCGCAACCGCTTAAATCCCTTCCTCGTTGAACTTGCTTTCAACGAGCTCGGTGATTGCGGCGAGGGCTGCTTCGGCGTCAGTGCCGGTGGCGGCCACCGTGATGGTCGTGCCGGGCCCGGCGGCGAGCATCATCAGGCCCATGATCGAGGTGCCGCCGACGGTCTCGCCGCCGCGCGTCACCCACACCTGCGCGTTGAAGCGCTCGACCGCCTGCACAAATTTGGCCGAGGCGCGGGCATGCAGGCCGCGCTTGTTGACGATCAGAAGCTCTTTGGAAATCGCCCCTGCGGGCACGCCCGTCCCGGCCTGGTTTCCGAGTGGCGCGTCCTCGCTCATTTGCCCGCGAGCACGCGGCTGGCGATGGTGACGTATTTGCGGCCGGCTTCCTGGGCCATCGCGATCGCGTCGGGCAGCGAACGCTCCTCGCGCACCTTGGCGAGCTTCACCAGCATGGGAAGGTTAATGCCCGCGAGCACCTCGACCTTGGGCCGGCTCATGCAGGATATCGCAAGGTTGGACGGCGTGCCGCCGAACATGTCGGTGAGAATCGCAACGCCGTCGCCGGAATCGACGCGGTTGACCGCCTCGATGATGTCGCTTCGGCAGAGATCGGAATCATCTTCGGCGCCGATCGTGATCGCTTCGATTTGCTTTTGTGGCCCCATAACGTGCTCAAGCGCCGCCTTGAATTCGTCGGCAAGGCGCCCGTGGGTCACAAGTACTAGACCAATCATCGGAAAACTCCCGCGGGCGCTTTTGGTGCACCGCACGAACGCGCCACTTTGACCATCCAGAGCCCCTGCGCAAGAGGGGATGTTACGTATCTCCCTGAATCTAGACGGATGGATGAGGGGAGCTGCGCCGGTCTATTCGGTCGCGATAGTGGCGCTGATATGGTTACCATTTCCCTTCAAACAATCGCCTCAAGGGTCAACGGAAGATGAACTCTTGGTAGTGATCAAGGCCGCGACAACCAAGGGGAGGGGCGAATATCCGCGCCCGACCGGGATTCGCGGTATTTCGACACCGGAAATGCTTGTTTTCAAGGATTCGGCCGGTGGCAGCCGCTCCGCGTCTGCGGCGTCCAGATCGACCACGAGACCGACGGTCGCATGCTCCACAAAGTCGCAGCGGCGGATTCCTAAGCCGCGGATCTCGATCAGGCCGGCCAGCCGGCGCGCGGGACGGACCTCAATTTCATGGCCAACCGTCGCCAGATGGACACGGTCATCCCCGACCAGAACCGCCCTTTCGACCACGCCCGCACGCCCCGTCATGATCAATTCGAAGGCAAGGCGCGACTTGCCGGAGCCTGACGGCCCACGGATCAGCACCGCGAGATTTCCGATCTTGACCGCGGAGGCGTGAACGCTGGTCCCGCCTTCGCTCATAGCTCCGGCAGCCTCACCACAAAGCGCGCGCCGGCAACCGTCGGAGCGCCGTCGGTATCCGCGGGGCCGGGGCGGTTCTCCGCCCAGATGCGTCCGCCATGGGCATCGACGATCTGCTTGGAGATCGACAGGCCGAGGCCGGAGTTCTGGCCAAAACCCTGATGCGGACGGTCGGTGTAGAAGCGCTCGAAGATGCGCTCCAGCGCGTCGTCACGGATACCGGGGCCGTCGTCGTCGACCACGATCTCGATCTCGTTGCGCACGCGGCGGCAGGTGAGGCGCACCTTGCTGCCGGCTTCCGAGAACGACTGCGCGTTGGAGAGCAGGTTGGCGACCACCTGTCCAAGTCGTGAATCGTGGCCGGTCACGGAGAACGCATCGGTGGGGCTGCGGCCCTCGAAGCGCGCCTCGACCGTGACGTCGTGACCGAGCTTAGTCTCGTTCGCGACAGAGACGAGCGTACCCAGCAGGCGCCTGAGGTCAACCGGGATGGCATCCTGCCGCTGCAATTCGGCGTCGAGCCGGCTGGCGTCGGAGATGTCCGAGATCAGCCGGTCGAGCCGCTTGACGTCGTGCTCGATCACCTCGAGCAGGCGCGCGCGGCTGTTCTCGTTGCGCGCCAGCGGCAGCGTCTCGACCGCCGAACGCAGCGACGTCAGCGGGTTCTTCAGTTCATGGGCGACGTCGGCGGCGAACATCTCGATCGCCTCGATGCGCCTGTAGAGCGCGTTGGTCATGTCGCGCAGCGCGCCGGAGAGATGGCCGATTTCGTCGCGGCGGCGGGTGAAGTCGGGAATCTCGACGCGGGTCTTGATACGGCGGCGGACGTGCTCGGCGCTGTCGGCGAGCCGGCGCACCGGGCCTGCGATCGTGCTGGCGAGCAGCAGCGACAGCATGATCATGACGGCGGCGGCGACGCCGCCCACTTTCAGGATGGCGAGGCGCTCGGCGGTGACCATCTGGTCGATGTCGTCGCCCTGGGTGGACAGCATCAGTGCGCCGTGGATCGCACGCGAGCGCAGCACGGGGACCGCGACCGAGACGATCACCTCGCCGCGCGAATTGACCCGCACCATCGAGCGCTTCTGACCCTTGAGCGCATCGCTCACCTCCGCATAGCCATTGCCGTTCTCGGGCCCGAGCTCGCGATAGAGCGGCAGGTCGCCGCGGTTCAGCCAGGTCCGCACCGCGACCATGCCGCGCTCGACGATGCCGGGCTTCTCGGCCGGCGGCGGCAGGTCGAGGCGCAGCACGTTTTCGAGGTTGCGGCTGTCGAGCAGCAGGCTGCCGTTCGGATCGTAGATGCGGGCGCGGGTCTTGGTCGGCGAGATCAGCGTGCGCAGCACCGGCGCCACGCGCTCCGGATTGATCGGAAAGTCGAGCGATGAATACTCGTCCGGTCCGGTATAGGTCTCGCCCGGCTTGAGATCGAGCAGCCGCTCGGGGTCGATGGTGATGGTGTTGGTCTGAACGGTCGCGGAGGCCGCGATCGCGCCGGCGATGATCTCGGCCTGCACCAGCAGGCTCTGCGCGCGCGCGTCGATCAGGCCGGCACGGAATTGCGACAGGTAGAGAATGCTCGCCACCAGCGCGACGAGGCCGGCGAGGTTGAGCGAGACGATGCGGCGGGTGAGGCTCGAGAAGGACAGCGCGAAGAAGAACTGTCCGGCGCGCTTGAGCCAGTTCAGCGGCCGCCAGCCTTGGGAAGCCGGCTTGTCCTCGGCGACGTGATCCAGAACGCCGCCGGATGCGACGGCGTTCTGGTTCTCGTCAGGCTGCGTTCGGTCAAGCAATGCTTATGCCCGCGTTAGGACAGCTCGTGTGCAGCGGCTTTCCGAAAGGATCATGCCCAAACAATAACCCAAGCGCGATGACGGTTCATTCTAATCTCATCGCGCTTTGGAGCCATCCCGGTCCCGACGGAACGAGAACCGCGCGTGCGCCTCAGGCTTCCTTGAAGCGGTAACCGACGCCGTAGAGCGTCTCGATCATCTCGAAGTCGTTGTCGACCACCTTGAACTTCTTGCGCAGCCGCTTGATGTGACTGTCGATGGTGCGGTCGTCGACATAGACCTGGTCGTCATAGGCGGCGTCCATCAGCGCGTTGCGGCTTTTCACCACGCCGGGCCGGGTCGCGAGCGCCTGCAGGATCAGGAATTCGGTGACGGTCAGCGTCACCGCTTCGTTCTTCCAGGTGCAGGTATGTCGTTCCGGATCCATGCGCAGCAGGCCGCGGTCGAGCGCCTTGGCGTCGTTCTCCTTTGGCACGACGGTCGGGTCCTTCGGTGCCGAGCGGCGCAGCACGGCCTTGACGCGCTCGACCAGGAGGCGCTGCGAGAACGGTTTGCGGATGAAGTCGTCGGCCCCCATCTTGAGGCCGAACAACTCGTCGATCTCTTCGTCCTTGGAGGTCAGGAAGATCACCGGCAGATCGGATTTCTGCCGCAGCCGACGCAACGTCTCCATGCCGTCCATGCGCGGCATCTTGATGTCGAGGATGGCGAGGTCGGGTTGGGTGGTACGGAAACCGTCAAGCGCGGAGGCACCGTCGGTGTAGGTCATGATGCGGTAGCCTTCGGCTTCCAGCGCGATCGAGACGGATGTGAGAATGTTGCGGTCGTCGTCGACCAAAGCGATTGTGGGCATGAGCCTCTGCTTTCTGCTTTCCGTTT
>JAEWFG010000272.1 GCA_023388935.1 Pseudomonadota bacterium
TCCGTCGCGAGATGCGGCGTCGCGCCGCCGTCGAGCCCGTGATCGGCCATCTCAAGGACGACCACCGGATGCGCCGTAACCATCTCAAGGGCCGCGACGGCGACCGCATCAACGCCGTGCTCGCCGCAACTGGCTACAACTTCAGCCTGCTCCGCCGCTGGCTCGCGGAACTTTTACGCGGCCTGTTAGGGATACTCTGTCGCCACCTGTCGCAACCACACCTTGCGTGAAACGGTGCTCGGACACGTTCTTCACAAACGACGACTTAGAACAGTTCGCTACCGCCGTCTTGTGTTTTTCACGTAATTCCCTTCGACAGAACAACGTCACTCGTGCGTGGAGTGCAGCCGAGCTGAAGGATCGCACCGGCGAACTGCCCCTGGCCGATATTGAGGCGATTGCCGAAGAACCAAAAAAGCCTCTATCCAAGAACTAAGGCCGCCCTATTGTGGCGGCCTTATTTGGCAGTCGAAGTCCGAGCGTTTGGCCAGTTGCGATGCCTCGCGCTCGCCTTGCGGCTTCAGAGCACACGCTGGTGGTCAGCGATCCTTATCAGGCTTTCCGTTGGGGCTGCCGTCATCGCCTCCATTGCCATAGCCATTGTTGCCACGCGGACCGTGATGCAAGCCGCCGCCGGAATGGGCGACAGCGGTGCTGGTGAGGGAAGTGGAGAGCAGCGCAGTGAGTGCTGGAGGTGTCACGACGGCAAACCTGCCGCAGGTCTTCAGGAATTCCCGCCGGTCGTCTTCTCGCTCTGTCATTGGAACTCTCCACTGTCGAAGATCGAAAACATTTATAGCGCCTCAAATTAAATAATTTAACTTTGAATATGTTCAATCACGAAATGTGATCGCCAACATTCCAAAACAGCAGATCAGTGCGCCATGTTTCCTCCTAACGCTTGCGCTTCGACTGCGTTGCCCGCGGAATGACAGGCACGCCTGCGCGATCTGATGGTACACCGACCCCGTTCGCGTCGTCAGCTTCAACACGAGCGAGGGTTGGTCGCGCGAGGCCTCGGGCGAGATCGTAGAGGCGCTGCAACGGCGCTATGCGGCGCGCGGCGAGGTGCGTTTCTGGAGCAGTTTCTTGAACGCTACGGTGGCGGCGTCGACGTGCAGCTATCGCTGCTTTGAAATCCTATCGCGTAGTCAGGAACACCGGGCGGCCCTTTTGCATTTTCCCGCGCCCGCAGGACGGCAGCCCGCTTCCTGTCGGGTGGTTGAGTGCGGACTTTGCCCCAGCTCTGTCGCTGCCCCCCTTCTGCGTGGACGGAGCTGGGGCTTTTTTGCATCGCGCAAAGGCGACCAGCTTGCGGCTTCGCTCAGTCCGCTGCCCGCTGGGATTCGCAATTTGGGCACCCGCGATGTAACGTGTTCCCGCCGGGCGTGCTGTGGCAATAGGGGGATACGGGATGCCCATCAGGCGCTGCTCAAGGACAGCAACCTGACGCCTCAGGAAATCGATAGACTTGATGAGGCGTACGGCTTCGCGCTGCGCTCACTCGATTTGGCTGATCGCACGACGCGCTGACGAGATTGTTGCGCGCAAGGTCATCGAGATCGGCGCAAGCGTTCACGATCCCGCCGAGATCGCGAAAACGGCACTCAAGCTCCGCATCTCCTAGGTTGCGCCGACCAACAGCTTGACCTTGGCCAGGGCCGCCCGTTTTTGTCGAGGATTTAGGAACGTCCTGCCGGCTGTCGGCGTTTTTGTCGCGCTCGGCAGGTATGCTTGTCCCTGCCACTGCCGGGCCGCCCCAGCGCGGCTCCCCATCGGCGCTGGGGCGGATTGAACTTTGCCGGAGTCGGCATAGATCGAAGATCACAGCCTTCATTTCAGTTTTGCAAGCCGGTCCGCGTCCCGACGGCGTGCTGTCCGTATTTGAGGCTTTGTCCCAATTAGTGTCCTTATTCGCCAATTTAACTTATGTTATGGGCAGGTCACGCAACTGGGAGGCCTTCCCAATGCTGAACCCTCGAGAAATGGAGCTTTTTGCGGACTACGTCGCGCACGCCCACAGAGCGAACAACCGCCGGGACTGAGCTGACGAGGATCATGCTCGCCCGCTCGCGGGAGCCACTGGAGCGGTCTCGGAAGCTTCTAAAAGAAGCGATCCCGCCCGAGACTTGGCCTAATCCGTTGCAGAGGAAGTGAGCCCGCCCGAGTTGGCGGCCTCTCCCTCACTCCGCTGGCAGAGCTGCCGAGCTGGTGAGTGAGTGTCCTAATTTCCTTCTTTCAGACTGCAGCTTTGCCGAAAGGGTGGCGCGCGCCGTCCGGTTGCTCTCTCCGCGCACCCGGAGGCCGGATTGACAGCGCAATTTATTTGCCGAAAGTCGCTCCGGGAAAAAGTGGCAGCAGGGGACGGCGTCCATGAAAGACTATCAAGCCCACCTGGATAAGCTGCGGAAGGAGGCGGCCCAATGCGCTCTAATTCGCGATCTCGCGACCGACACGCGTAAGCGCGAGGTGTTTGACCGCCTCGCTCGTCATCTTACAGACCTTTCGTACCAAGTTGAGATGGCAATGCTAGAGCAAGGCAAGAGTGGAACTTAGGGTGCCAAAATGGCACCCAAATGCGGTTGAGCAGGGCAGCGGGCCTTGGCTGGCGTCTGGTCTTCCTTACCCTTACTCGTGCCCGTTCCCGGCATTCCAATTGGCCGACCATTCGGTACGCGACCAACCCCGACGTTTCTCTCAGCCTGTGCTGCGACAGGTGGATGGTTTGCTTCGCGTTGGCGCGCTTCTATCTATCATAGCACCCAATAGCCAACGGTTATCGCTGCTTTGGCAAGAGCATACAGCCAAGCAATCTCGAACAAGGCCAATGAGGCAAAGAACACCGCTTTAATGATCATTGCCCGCGGTCTGTGCCTTGGCTCGATGCGCCCATCGCATGTGTTTCGAGAATGACGCCGTGGTCGGGCTCGATCACATTCACGATGGTCTGCACGATCGAGGGCGGCGTGAAGAACTCGCCGCCATCATGCGCGCTTTGCTTCGAAAACTCGGCGAGGAAATACTCGTAGATGCGCCCGAACACATCCTCCGAGGCGCTCCGCAGGCCCTCGGAATCGAACATGCGCATCATTTCGTCAAGGACGCGGCCCTCGAAACGCCCGTAATCCTTCGGCAGCTGCCCGGCGAGCGGGGGAAAGGCGGCTTCGATCGCTTCCATGGCGCCAGGGAGCGCCGCGCCGAGATTGCCGTCTTTGGGCGTCTTGAGGATCTCATCAAAGCGGGCGGCTTTCTTCTTGTAGGCCATTTTCAATTTCTCCTGGGTGGCGACGACCGGAATGGTCACGCTGTACTGCCCCGAGCCCAGGACCCTTGCGGGGCTGGCGTTCGGGCAGCCAGGAGGCTGCTGGGTATCGGGCGAGCTTCACGCTCTTGGCCCAATTGTTCAGCACCTTGATCCAGGCGCCGCGGCCTGAACTGTTACGCGGGAACAGTCTCCAGATTTGACGATGCCTTTCATCATGGGAGAACCGGAACAATGCTCCGGCCCCGTGGTTGACGGCGCATCAACAACCACTGGAGAGTGTTGGACATGAGAACCCGTCTTGCGATTTCGTTGGCTGCTGTGTCGCTGCTGGCGTCGAGTGCAGCCTTTGCTCAGTCGACGACCGAACAGGGAGCCAGGGACGGCGCGCGTGCGGGTGGCGACATCGGTGGCCCGGTCGGCGCGATGATCGGCGGCACCGTCGGTGCGGCCGTTGGCGCCGGCCTCGAAATTCCGAATGCCGTCCTCGGCGGAATCCCGCGCGACGACTCCGTCGTGATCCACGAGCGCGTCGTTGTCGGCGAGCCGTTGCCCCCGACCGTGGTGCTGCGCCCCGTGCCGAACTACACCGAGTATCGCTACGCGGTCGTGA
>JAEWFG010000275.1 GCA_023388935.1 Pseudomonadota bacterium
CCCGCTCTTCGGCATCTTCACCAGCACCCCACGCCCGGTCGCGGCGCGGATGCGCCCCTCCTCGCGCAGGCGCGCCACGCGCGCGAGCAGCGCGTCGGTGCCCTCGATATCCTCGACCGCAACCACGTGGCCATCGATCACCACCGCAGCCTGGCCGATGTCGAACGGACCGAGCGCCGTCAGCACCGCGCGACCGTGCTCGATGTCCGTCTTGCTGGTGTCGCTCGGCCAGGCGCGACTGATGCAACCCTCGGGCATCAGGAGATCAGGCGCGACATCCTTGATGCCGACCATGCGAAAGCCGTCCTGCTCGAGGATGCGTCCGACGCCAGACAGCAGATGATCGTCGCCGCCGCGAAAGGCGCGGACGACGTTGGCCAGGAGGCGCAGCGTCTTGAAGTCGAACCGGATCTCCGAGAGCGAGGGCCGCACCAGGGTGCCGATGAAAATCAGGTCGCGGCAGCCCTCCTCGCGGAACAGCCGCATCGCGCGGCCGAGCTGGCCGACCGAGATCCAGCGGTGGCGGAATTTCTCCACCCGGGCCGGATCGCAGGCCCCCCGCAGGGGAAACAGCACCGGCGTGATGCCGCGCGCGGCGAGCGAGTCGGCGACCGCGAACGGCATGGCGCCGCCGCCTGCGACCACGCCGACCGGCGATGAAATTCCTGCCGCCGATGTCATGTCCGCGGCCATCCCAGGTTCACTTTCCGATGGCGGGAAGACAGAGCGGGCGCTTGCCCTTGCCGATGAAGTCGAGGATTTCGGCGATGGCGGGGTCTTCACCGGCGAGCGGCCGCGCCGCCTCGAGCCGCTCGGCGAAAGTGCCGGGGCCGTAAAAGAGCTTCTGGTAGAACGAGCGCACGGTCGCGAGACGCTGCTTGGTGAAATTGCGCCGCTTCATGCCGATCAGGTTAAGGCTCTCGAGCACCGCATATTGGCCGTTAACGAGCCCATACGGAATGACGTCGTCGCGCACGCCGCAGATGCCGCCGACCATCACATACGGGCCGATGCGCGTGAATTGATGCACCGCCGACAGGCCACCGATATAGACGAAGTCGCCGATCTCGCAGTGGCCGCCGAGCGTCGCCGAGGTCGCGAAGATCACGTTGTTGCCGACCATGCAGTCATGGCCGACATGGCTGTTGTTCATGAAGTAGCCGCCATTGCCGACGCGCGTCAGGCCACCGCCCTTGATGGTGCCGACATTCATCGTCGCGCCTTCGCGGATGATGCAACCCGAGCCAATCTCGAGCCGGGTCGGCTCGCCCTTGTAGCTGAGGTCCTGCGGCGCTCCGCCGAGCACGGCGAAGGGGGAGATCACGCTATCGTCCCCGATCGAGGTATGGCCGATGACCGTGACCTGTCCAATCAGCTTGCAGTTCGCTCCGATCACAGCATGGGGGCCGATGATGCAATAGGGCCCGATCTCGGTGCCCTCGCCGATCACGGCGCCGTCCTCGACTCGTGCGGTGGGATCAATCTTACTCATCAAGAAGGTCTGATTATCTATTGAAGTCGCTTGGTTTTCCGGTGGTTAGCGCGACTATGCCCGATCTGTCCAGTGACGTATCGTATCGGCGTATTTCACGCGTCTGATGAGCTGGCCCTCCCAACTCATCAACGCGTTCATGCGGAGCTTTAACTCTTCAACTGGAATCTCAGGCGCGAGGTAGCCGGCGGCCGTTACGACTGCCGGGCGCGCGAGCCTGTCCCGCGGAGCTAAATCCGCTCAATCCGTCAGCATGGCCCCGACGTCGGCTTCTGCGACGACCTGGCCGTTGACCTTGGCGTCACCGTGAAACCACCACATCGCCTTGCGACGTCCGATCGAACGCATGTGGTACTCGATGGTATCGCCGGGCAGTACGGGCTTACGGAACTTGCACTTGTCGATCGTGAGGAAATACACCGCACGCGGCTTCTCGGTGCCCTCGACCGATGTGATGCCGATGACGCCCGCGGTCTGCGCCATCGCTTCGATCATCATCACGCCGGGATAGACCGGGCGCTCCGGGAAATGCCCCTGGAAGGCCGGCTCGTTGAAGGTGACGTTCTTGATGCCGATGCCGCTGTAATCGGCGCGGATGTTGATCACGCGATCGATCAGCAGCATCGGAAAACGGTGCGGCAGCGTCCGGAGGATCGCATTGATATCCACCAGCTCGAACTTGATCGGTGATTCAGCCGTCATTCCCGCCCCTCGTTCTTCGGATCGGCCTTGCTGTCGCGTACCAGGCGCTCCACCGCGATGATTTCCTTGAACCACTGTTTGGTAGGCTTGGCAAAAAAACCACCCCAGCGTCCGTTCGGCGGGATGTCGTCCTTGACGCCGCTCATCGCGGTGACCTGGGCCCCGTCGCCGATCTTCAGGTGATTGTTGATGCCAACCTTTGCTCCCAGCGCCACGTTGTCGCCGATCGTCAGGCTGCCGGCGAGCCCGATCTGGGCCGCCAGCAGGCAATTCCGGCCGATCGTCACATTGTGGCCGATCTGGACCTGGTTGTCGATTTTGGTGCCCTCCCCGATCACGGTGTCGCGCAGGGATCCGCGATCGATGGTGGTGCCGGCGCCGACTTCCACATTGTTCTGGATCAGCACACGGCCGGTCTGCGGCACTTTCAGATGGCCTTCGGGGCCGAAGAAGACGAAGCCATAGCCGTCCTGGCCGATCGAGCAGCCGGGGTGGATCAGCACGTCGTTGCCGATCAGCGCGCACTGGATGGCCGTGCGGGCGCCGACGTTGCAGTCCCGCCCGATCTTGACGCCGGGACCGATGACTGCGCCGGCGCCGATCACGGTGCCGCTGCCGATCTCGACCTCCGGGCCGATCACAGCCAGGGGATCCACGATGACGCCATCCTCCAGCCGCGCCGAGGGATCGATGATAGCAGAGGCGGAAATGCCGTCATTGCCGACCCAGGACAGTGGGCGCAGCGCATCGCCGTGCCATTCCCGGGCGATCCCGACGAAGGCGCGGAACGGCTGCGCTATCCGCAGCACGGCCACATGCGCAGGCACCTGGGCCTCGAAGCGCGGACTCACCAGGCAGGCCCCAGCCTTGGTCGCCTTGAGCTCGTCAGCATATTTGAGGTTGTCGAAGAACGTCAGATGCATCGGGCCGGCCTCGTCGAGCGAAGCCAGACCCGTGATGACGTGACCGCCCCTCGTGGGGTCGACCAGTTGCGCCTTGGTCAGCGTGGCGATGTCAGCCAGCGCTGAGGCAAGCGGCTTTTTGAAGAAGGTCGGCTGGGCCATTCCACCCCGTCGCGGTCCGGCTTCGGCATGAAGCGGCCAAGCCGCATCATGCCTCATCTCCCGGGTTGGCACGATCCCTTTCGGAAACCGGCTCCAGCGACCCGGATCGTGCTGTGCTGATCGAACTAGAAGGTCGTGCCGCCGCCGAACCTGAACTGCTGCACGCGATCGTACTGGCCCTTGGTCAGCGGCACGGCGTAGTCGAACCGCAGCGGACCGAACGGCGACTGCCAGATCAGGCCGATACCGACCGACGTCCGGATCACCTTGCTGTCGTCGTAGATCAGGCCCGTACAGGTGCCCGCGCTGACCGGATTGGTGGTCGACGGGATACAGCCAGGCACGTTCACCTCATTGGTACCAGTGCCATTGACGGGATTAAACGCCCAACTTGTCGGCCCCTTATAATCATAGAGGCCGCCGGCATCGGCATAGACCGCGCCCTTCAGACCTACTTCCTTCGGCAGGAACCAGAACGGCATCTGCAATTCGAACGAAGCGCCCCAATATTTGGTGCCGCCGAGCGCGTCCTGCGTGTCGAACGGGTTGATGTCGCGCGGGCCGATGCCGTTCGGGGCGAAGCCGCGGACGAGGTTCGGGCCCATCTGGAAGTGGTCGAGCATGCGAATGTCGTTGTTGCCGACCTGGGTCAGAATACCGCCCTGAAGGTGGACGAGGCCGATGATGTCGGACACCAGCGGAGCGTAGTACTTCGCGTCCATGACGGACTTCAGGTAGGTGACGTCGCCGCCGACGCCGGCGAAATCCTGCCGGAAATCGATCAGCAAGCCGTCGGTCGGGTTCTTGTTGTTGTCCAGCGTGTTGTAGTTCAGCGAGTAGCCGAGCGCCGAGGTCAGCGTCGCGCCATTCGCCAGCTCCTTACGGACCGGCAGCGAGGCTTCGCCGTCGCTGTAGCAGCCGAGGCCATTGGTGGAGCTCAGGTCGATCGGTGGAGTCTGAGAGTTGGCGAAGGCCGGGCTCGGGTTGAAGGCCGCCGAACCGAGCACGTTGTTACAGTTCGCCAGGTAGGACGGCAGCGAAATTTCCTGCTGGTAGATCGAGTAGCGCAGCTGGAGCGACAGATCTTCACGCAGGCTGAAGCCAAGGCGCGGCGAGAAGCCGAGCGTCTTGGTGCCGTAGGAAATGTAGCTGTTGGAGAGCTGCTGGCGCTGATAGAGATCGAGGCCAAGCGCGACACGATAGTCGAGCAGATACGGCTCGACGAACGACAGCGAATAGCCGCGTGCATACTGACCGTAAGTCACCGCGGCCTTGGCGAACAGGCCGCGGCCGAGCAGGTTGCGCTCCGAGATCGAGACTTCCGCCAACGCACCGTCGGTCGTGGAGTAACCGCCCGAGACCGAGAAGTCGCCGGTCGATTTCTCTTCCATGTCGACGATCAGGATCACGCGGTCGCTCGACGAGCCGGGCTCCGTCGTGATCTTCACGCTCTTGAAGTAGTCGAGGTTCTTCAGGCGCCGCTCGGCACGATCGACCAGCGCGCGGTTGTAGGCATCGCCCTCGGAGATGTCGAACTCGCGACGGATCACGTAATCGCGCGTGCGCGTGTTGCCGCGGAGGTTGATGCGCTCGATATAGGTGCGCGGGCCCTCGTCGATGTTGAACACCACGGAGACGGTGTGCGCTTCGAAGTTGCGGTCGCCGCCGGGGCGGACAATGGCGAAGGCATAGCCGCGGCGCGAGGCTTCGACCTGCATCTCCTCGACCGACTTCTCGACCGATTCGACGTTGTAGAGCGAGCCGACATTGACGCGCGAATAGGAGCGCATCGAGGTCGGATCGAAGTTCGGAATGCTGGTGCGGAAATCGACCGCGCCGACACGGTATTGGGAGCCTTCCTCGATCTTGAAGGTGACGTTGAAACCCTTCTTCTCCGGATCGTATTCGGTGAGCGCGGCGACGACCTGGACGTCGGCGAAGCCGTTCTTGAGATAGAAGCGGCGGATCAGGTCACGGTCGGCCTCGACGCGATCGGGATCGTAGATGTCGTTGCTGGCGAGGAAGCTCAGCAGGTTCGATTCGTGCGTCTTGATGACGTCGCGCAGGCGGTAGGCTGAGAACGCATTGTTGCCGACGAAGTCGATCGACTTGACGCCGGTCTTGACCCCCTCCTCGATCGTGAAGATGAGATCGACGCGGTTGTTGGGCTGCTCAATGATCTCGGGCGTGACGCGCACGTCGTAGCGACCGGAACGGCGATAGATTTCGGCGATTCGCAGCGTGTCCGACTGCACCATGGCGCGCGAGAAGGTGCCGCGCGCCTTGGACTGGACTTCAGCGGTGAGCTGCTCGTCCTTGATCTTCTTGTTGCCCTCGAAGGCGATGCGACCGATCACCGGGTTCTCCACCACGGAGACGATGATCTGGCCGCCGGCGCCGCGGTTGATCCTGACGTCCTGGAACAGGCCGGTCTCGATCAGCGCCTTCAGGCCATCGTCGATGGCGGCTTGATCCAGGCGACCGCCGGGACCCGGCTTGAAATAGGAGCGGATGGTCTCCACCTCGACCCGGCGATTTCCTTCGACGGAAATCGACTGGACGGTCTGGGCAAGCGCAGACGAAGACACAAAAGTAGCCCCAATCGGGGCAACCACCGGCGCGCCGAACATGATCAGGGCTGCGAGCAAGCCACCCCGGAGTCGCATTCCAAACTTCATTGCGCAACGCGCCCTTATCATTCCGCACCAGACCCAACCCCAATGCCGGTCTGGAGATTCCCCAAGTTCAGGCCGCTTGTAGCCAATTTCGTCGACGCCGCAAACGGCCGAGCGCGCCGCAATTTCAATTTCACACCAAGACGTTGCCTAAGAGCAACGCCACAAAAAAGCCTCTATCAGGAAGCCGCCATCCGCAGAATGTCGTTGTAGGTCGCGAACACCATCAACATCAGCACCAAGCCCAGCCCGATTCGGAATCCCATCTCCTGAACCCGCTCGGACAAGGGCCGGCCACGGACCACCTCCGCCGCATAGAACATAAGGTGACCGCCATCGAGCAGCGGGATCGGGAACAGGTTCAACAGGCCGATCGACACCGACAGCACGGCACAGAGGTTGATCACGAACTGGAACCCGGCGCTGGCCGCCTGCCCCGACATCTTCGCGATGCCGAGGACGCCGCTGACCTCGTTGGGGTTGCCGTTTCCGACAAACAGCGAGCCCAGGAACTTGAAGGTGCTCGTGATGATGAACCAAACCTGCTCGACCCCGATCTTGAGCGCCTCGCCGACGCCGACCGGCGCGGTCGAGGCCTCCCCGGCCTGAGATTTGTGCTCGACACCGAGCACGCCGACGCGATGGTTGTTGCCGAAGGGGTCCTTGCGCTCGAGCAGCGCAGGTGTCGCAGTAAGCGACACAATGGCGCCGTCCCGCTTGACCTGGAAGGCAAGCGCCGAACCTGCATTCATCGCAACGATTCGCTGCATGTCGGCAAAACTCTCGATCGGCTTGCCGTCGATCTGGACAACGACGTCCCCGATCTTGAAACCGGCCGCGGCGGCGGCGCCATCGGCGACGACGCCGTCGACGCGCGCGATCGTGCTCGGCTTGCCGTAGTACAGCGCCATGCCGGCGAAGATCAGCGCGCCCAGGATGAAATTGGCGATCGGGCCGGCCGCGACGATGGCGGCGCGCGGGCCGACCTTCTTATGGTGGAAGCTACCGGCGCGCTCCTCAGCCGTCATGGCGGCGAGCGTGTCGGCCGATGGCGTGGAAGCCTCGCTCTCGTCGCCAAAGAACTTGACGTAGCCGCCGAGCGGAATCGCCGAGATTTTCCAGCGGGTGCCGTGACGATCGTTGAATCCGACCAGCTCAGGTCCGAAACCGAGCGAGAAGGTTAACACCCGAACGCCAGCCCAGCGCGCGACCAGGAAATGACCGAGCTCGTGGAAAAACACCACGATGGTCAGGACAAACAGGAAGGGAACCATGTAGCCGATGAGCCCATGGCTCAACGCATTGAAACTATGGACAAAAAACTCAGTCATCGATTTCCCTTATCCAGCGCCGCAAGGCTCTGGCCCTTAACCATCTAGGATGCCTTTAAGGCAATTTGAGGCAATAGGGCGGCAGCTCTATTTCGCGCAGTATGGTCAACAGAGATTGCATCATCGGCGGAGGCCAGTGGCGCCTGGTTCCCACCGCGGATCCAGTCTTCCAGCGTCGCCTCGACCAGCCGGGCGATGGCGCCGAACCGGATCTTACCGGCGATGAAGGCGGCGACCGCGACCTCGTTGGCCGCGTTGTAGACGGTGGTCGCCCCCTTCCCGGTCCGAAGCGAATCGTAGGCGAGGCGCAGGCCGGGGAAGCGCTCGAAATCGGGTGCCTCGAAGGTCAGCTGACCGATCTTGGCCAGATCGAGCTTCGCCGCCGGCCCCTTGATGCGGTCGGGCCAGCCGAGGCAGTGCGCGATCGGCGTGCGCATGTCGGGAGCACCGAGCTGGGCCACGACCGAGCAGTCGGAGAACTCGACCATGCCATGGATGATCGACTGCGGATGAACGAGGACATCGATCTCGTCCGGGCTCAGCGCGAACAGATAGGAGGCCTCGATCACCTCGAGCCCCTTGTTCATCATCGAGGCGGAATCGATCGTGATCTTCTGGCCCATGCTCCAGTTCGGATGCTTCAGCGCTTGGGCGAGCGTAGCCTGCTCGATGTCGGCGCTCTTCCAGGTCCGGAACGGCCCGCCCGAAGCCGTGATGATGACACGGACGAGCTCGTCGCGATTGCCTGAGCTCAGTGCCTGGAACAGCGCATTGTGCTCGGAATCGGCCGGCAGGATGCAGGCGCCCGCTTTCGCTGCGCGTTGCATGAAGAAATCGCCGGCGCAGACGAGACATTCCTTGTTGGCAAGCGCAACATGGGCGCCGCGATCGACCGCCGCCAGAGCCGGCTTCAGTCCGGCCGCGCCGCTGACAGCCGCCATCACCCAATCGGCCGGACGCGCGCCTGCCTCGATCACCGCGCTTTCGCCGGCGCCGCATTCGGTGCTCGTTCCCGCCAACGCAGCCTTGAGCTCGGCGAGCTTGGAAGTGTCGGCGATCGCGACGTAGCGCGCGGAAAATTCCTTCGCGAGCTTTGCCAGCGCCTCGACGTTGCCGTTCGCCGTCAGCGCCTCGACACGGTAGCGCTCGGGAGAGCCTCGCAGCAGATCCATCGTGCTGTCGCCGATCGAGCCGGTGGCGCCGAGAACCGTGACGCTGCGGACGGCCGATGCCGCAGCCTTGTTGTTACGCAATGGGACCGCGCTCATATCCTCACCAAACCATAAGACCGCTTCCGGCGCTATGCACACCATGGCGGAGGAAGCCGATAATCCATGCCATCAGGATGGCGGCGACAAAGCCGTCCAGGCGGTCCATGAGCCCGCCATGGCCGGGAATTAAGTGACTGGAATCCTTGACACCGAAGCGCCGCTTCACCGCGGACTCGAAGAGGTCGCCGAGTTGCGACACCACGGACAGGATAGCACTGACGAGGAGCAGCGGAACCGCCCTTCCGAGCCCGCAGGCCGCGAAACTCGCGGCCACCGCAAGGCTCGCGGCGAAGCCGCCGAGCGCGCCGGCCCAGGTCTTCTTGGGGCTCACCCGCGGCCACAGCTTCGGTCCGCCAATGCTGCGGCCGGCGAAATAGCCGCCGATGTCGGTCGCCCACACCACGAGCAGCACGAACATCAACGCGGCGAAGCCGTTCACGGGATCCTGCCGCACCAGGATCGAGGCCAGCAGCGCCGCCGATGCATAGGCAAAGCCCGCGGCGGCCCAGACGAACTTGCTCCTTGCGATCAGCGTCACGATCGCGCCGCCGACGAAGCCTATGATGACAGCGGTCTTGAGCGCGCCGAAGGCGACGCAGAATCCCATGATGGCGATGACGATCGTGCCGGAGGCGGTCAGCGCGACCGAGCCTGCGCCCACAACCATGAGCCATTCCGCGAACAGCCCGATCGACACCAGCGTGACGAGAAACGCCCACAGCCAGCCGCCGGCATAAGCGAGCGCAATGGCCAGCGGCGCCAGCACCAGCGCTGCGAGGATACGCAGCATGAGGTTGTTCGAGGCCGGCTGGGAGCCCGCCGGTGCGGCGTCGGGTCCGCTCACGAGGCGGTTTTCGCGACCAGGCCGCCGAATCGGCGCTCCCGCCTGGCAAATTCGGCGATCGCACTTTCCAGCGCCGCCTTGTCGAAATCGGGCCAGTAGATCGGCACGAAGACAAGCTCGCTATAGGCGGCCTGCCACATCAGGAAATTGGACAGGCGTTGCTCTCCGCTGGTGCGGATGATGAGGTCGGGATCCGGAATGTCGGGCGTGTCGAGATGGGCCCCCAAGGTCTCGGCGTCGATCGTGTCAGGATCGCGCCTGCCCTCCGCGACTTCGCGCGCGAGCTTCTGCGCCGCTTTCGCGATCTCCTGCCGCGAGCCGTAGTTGAAGGCGACGACGAGCGTCAGGCGCGTGTTGTCGCGCGTCAGTTCCTCCGCCTCGTTCAGCAGCGCGCAGATGTCGCCCTCGAGCCCCTCGCGCTCGCCGATGATGCGGACCCTGACGCCGTCACGATGCAGGCTCGCGAGATCGTTGCGGATGAAGCGCCGCAACAGGCCGAAGAGATCGCCGATCTCGCTCGCCGGGCGCGACCAGTTCTCCGAGCTGAAGGAGAAGATGGTGAGATAGCGGATGCCGAGCTCGTGCGAGGCGCGAACCACGCGGCGCAAGGCCTCTACGCCGCGGCGATGCCCCTCCACACGCGGCAAGCCGCGCGCGGCCGCCCAACGCCCGTTGCCATCCATGATGATGGCGACATGCGCAGGCGCCTCGGACCGGTCGGGTCTTTCCATTGCGGGCGCGGCGGCGTTGGACATGAGGCGGCCTTAGACGGTGAGGATTTCTTTTTCCTTGGCGGCCAGCAACTGGTCGATCTCGGCGATGGTGCCGTCGGTCGCCTTCTGCACGTCATCGGCGTGACGCTTCTGATCGTCCTCGGACATCTCGTGGTTCTTTTCGAGCTTCTTCAGGACATCAAGGCCGTCGCGGCGGACGTGGCGCGCCGCGACCTTGGCGGCTTCCGCGTATTTGTGCGCGACCTTGACGAGCTCCTTGCGGCGCTCCTCGTTGAGCTCGGGAATGCGCAGACGCAGCACCTGGCCTTCGGTCGCGGGCGACAGGCCGAGATTGGAATCGACGATCGCCTTCTCGACCGCCTTGACCATCGACTTGTCCCAGACCTGTACCGAGATCAGCCGCGGCTCCGGAACACTGACGGTGGCGACCTGGTTGAGGGGCATGTGGCTGCCGTAAGCCTCGACCTGGACCGGGTCGAGCATCGAGGCCGACGCGCGGCCGGTGCGCAGTCCGCCAAGCTCGTGCTTGAGGGACTGGACGGCGCCCTGCATGCGACGCTTCACTTCGTTGATGTCGAAATTACCCGTGGCCATCACGTCTCTCCTTCAAAATCCCGGCAACCTCTCCACGCCCTTCCCTCGGGCGCGACCGATGAGCGGTCAGCCGGCGACGATGGTTCCGTGGCCGTTGCCACACAGAATCGCGCCGATCGAGCCAGGCTCCGCGATCGAGAACACGATGATAGGCAGCGACGTCTCGCGGGCAAGTGCGAAGGCGGTCGCATCCATCACCCTGTAGCCGCCCTCGATCGCCTGTGAATGCGTCAGCCGGTCGAACCGCGTGGCCGTCGGATCCTTCTTCGGGTCGGCCGAGTAGACGCCGTCGACATTGGTCGCCTTCAGGACGGCCTCCGCGCCGATCTCGGCGGCGCGCAGCACGGCGGTCGTATCGGTGGTGAAGAACGGATTGCCTGTTCCGCCGCCGAGCAGCACGATCCGGCCCTCGGCGAGGTATTTGTGCGTTGCGGCACGGGTGAACAGTTCGGAAATCTCGGGCATGACGAACGCCGACAGCGTGCGCGCCGGCGTGCCCTTGCGCTCGATCGTCGCTTCCAGCGCGAGGCAGTTCATCATGGTGGCGAGCATGCCCATGGTGTCGCCGGTTGGCCGCGACACGCCGCGTGAGGACACCTCGACGCCGCGCACGATGTTGCCGCCGCCGATGACGACGGCGACCTCGGTGCCGAGTTGGCGGGCGGCGATCAGATCGTCAGCGACCCGGTCAACGGTCGGCTGGTCGATACCAAAACCCTGCTGTCCCGCGAGATATTCGCCGGACAGCTTGATCACGACGCGACGATAGACCGGATCAGTCATGAGCACTTTCCTCGTCCGGGCGCCGCTTCCGGCGGCACGCCGGAAGGAACGTTCCGGCGCTTACTTCTTGCCGCTGGCGGCTGCGACCTCTGCCGCGAAGTCGCTTTCCTGCTTTTCGATTCCCTCACCGAGAGCATAGCGCACAAAACCTGCGATCTTCACGGCGCCGCCGACCTTGCCCTCAGCTTCCTTCACCGCCTGCGCCACCGACTTGGCGGTGTCGTGGATGAAGGCCTGCTCGAGCAGGCAGACTTCCTTGTAGTAGGTCTTCAGGCCGGACTCGACGATCTTCTCGATTACGTTCTCCGGCTTGCCCTGCTGGCGATATTTGTCGGCGAGCACGTCCTTCTCGCGCTTCACGACCGCCGGATCGAGGCCGGACGGATCGAGCGCAAGCGGGTTGGCGGCGGCGACATGCATCGCGATCTGGCGGCCAAGCACAGCGAGCTCGTCGGCCTTGCCGGGCGATTCCAGCGCCACGATCACGCCCATCTTGCCGGCGCCGTCGATGACCGCACCGTGGACGTAGTGCGACACCACGCCCTGCTTCACTTCGAGCGAAGCAGCCCGACGCAGCGTCATGTTCTCGCCGATGGTGGCGATCGCGTCATTGATCGCGGTTTCGATCGTGACGTCGCCGACCTTGGCGGCCTTGATCTTCTCGACATCGGCGCCGACGTCGAATGCGACCTGCGCGATCATCTTGACCAGGCCCTGGAACTGGCCGTTACGCGCGACGAAGTCGGTCTCGGAGTTGACCTCGACCACGACGCCCTTGGTGCCCTTGGTGAGCGCGCCGATCAGGCCCTCGGCCGCGACGCGGCCCGACTTCTTGGCGGCCTTGGACAGACCCTTCTTGCGGAGCCAATCCTGCGCCGCTTCCATGTTGCCGTCGTTCTCGGTCAGCGCGGCCTTGCAGTCCATCATGCCCGCGCCGGTCGATTCGCGCAGGTCCTTGACCATCGCGGCTGTAATCGTTGCCATCGTTGAAAATCCCTCTTGCCTGCCGGTTTGCCGCGGCGCGGCATCGAAGCGCCCCGCCGCGGTCCATCTCAGGAATTCGCGTCAACTGAAATGGTGGCCGGATCCTATCCGGACAACCCATCGCTCTTTTTGACTATTCCGCTTCCGCGGTCAGTGCCTTGGCCTTGGCGACCCAGGCATCCGCGCGGCTCGGCAGACCGACTTCTTCGCCGATCTTGTGCGCGGTGTCGTGGTCGAGCTCGGCGAGCTGCCAGTAGTGGAAGATGCCGAGGTCGTTGAACTTCTTCTCGATCGCACCCGACACGCCCGG
>JAEWFG010000231.1 GCA_023388935.1 Pseudomonadota bacterium
GATCACGACCGTGAGCCCCTTGATATCGCGCACCTCGCGCTGCACGGCATCGAGCTCGCGGCGGTGATGGATGGTCGCGCCTTGCGGGAAGTAGTTTCCATCAGGATATTTGCCTGGATCGTCCGAGACGATCGCGAGACGTTTCACACCCTCGGCCCAGACCTGATGCGCGATCTGCGCGACGTTGAAGCTGCCTTCGGCCGGCTGACCGCCGGTCATCGCGACGGCGTCGTTGTAGAGAATCTTATATGTGATGTTGATGCCGGCGGCGGAGGCGGCGCGGAGCGCCAGCAGGCCGGAATGGGTGTAGGTGCCGTCGCCGAGATTCTGGAAGATGTGCTTTTCGGTGGTGAAGGGCGACTGGCCGATCCAGTTCACGCCCTCGGCGCCCATATGCGAGATCAGGTCGGTTCGTCGGGTCGGCATGCTCAAGGCCATGCCGTGGCAGCCGATGCCGGCCATGGCGCGGCTTCCCTCGGGCACGCGCGTTGAGGAATTGTGCGGACAGCCCGAGCAAAAGAACGGAGTGCGCGCGAGCTTGATCGGCGCGCTGGTGGTGACGGGCTTGTCGAACGCCTCGAGCCGCGCGAGGCGCTGCTCCAGCACCGGGCTGTGATGACCGAGCTTGCGCAGCCGCGCCACCAGCGCGGACGCGACGATGGTCGGCGTCAGCTCGCCCTCGCTTGGCAGCAGCGGCGCGCCGCTTTCGTCGCGTTTTCCCGTAACGGTCGGGCGCCTCGAC
Source organism: Pseudomonadota bacterium (assembly GCA_023388935.1). Lineage (GTDB taxonomy): Bacteria > Pseudomonadota > Alphaproteobacteria > Rhizobiales > Xanthobacteraceae > Bradyrhizobium. Next base: position 743 of record JAEWFG010000231.1, read on the forward strand.
GCATCGATGTTGTAGAGGATGCGCATGAGCTGGTCTTCGATGAAGCCGCGCTTCTCCTCGACGACCAGGACCTCCTGCAGACCTTCCGCGAAACGCTTCGCGCCGCATTCTTCCAGCGGCCAGGTCATCGCGACCTTGTAGATTCTCAGGCCGAGATCCTGCGCATCCTTGTCGGTAATGCCCAAGTCGGCGAGCGCCTGGCGCAAATCGAGATAGGCCTTGCCGGTCGCGAGAATGCCGAGCCGTGCCGGCTTTGAATCGAGCACGATGCGGTCGAGCTGATTGGCGCGGGCGAAAGCCTGCACCGCGGCCATCTTCGGGCCGAACAGCCGCCTCTCCGCTTCCAGCGGTGGATCGGGCCAGCGGATGTTGAGGCCGCCGGGCGGCATCTCGAAATCCTCGGGAAGCCTGATCTGGATGCGCTCGGGATCGCTGTAGATCGAGGCCGAACTCTCGACGGTCTCGCTGATCGCCTTGAAGCCGACCCAGCAGCCGGAGAAGCGGGACAGTGCGAAACCGTAGAGGCCGAGGTCGAGATAGTCCTGCAAAGTTGCGGGATTGATCACGGGGATCAGCGCCGCCGCGAACACCTGCTCGCTCTGGTGCGCCAGTGTCGAGGACTGGCAGCCGTGGTCGTCGCCGGCGAGCGCAAGCACGCCGCCATTGAGCGAGGTGCCGGCTGCATTGGCATGCTTGAGCGCATCAACGGAGCGGTCGACGCCGGGGCCCTTGCCGTACCAGATGCCGAACACGCCATCGACCTTGGCGCCGGGAAACAGGCCGACCTGCTGGCTGCCCCAGACTGCGGTCGCCGCGAGGTCTTCGTTCAGGCCGGGGACGAAGGCGATATCGTGCTGCTGGAGGTGCGACTTCGCGCGCCACAGCGCGTGGTCGTACATGCCGAGCGGGGAACCGCGATAGCCCGAGATGAAGCCGCCGGTGTTGAGCCCCTGCAGCCGGTCGCGTTCGCGCTGCAACATGGGCAATCGGACCAGGGCCTGCGTACCGGACAAGAAGATCCGCTTCGATTCGAGCCGGTATTTGTCGTCCAGCTCGACCTGCATCAGCGTCATTTCGGGAGTCCTCGTTTTTTGGTCGGCGTGGAGTTTGCGCTGCGGGAGGGATTGCGGCTGCGCGACGCGAATTGTGACAGTCAAAAGCATGGGCCAGCGAAGTCAATATGGCTGGCCGCATCCGTGGCGCTCCTGCTAGTCATGGCTTCCAGTGGAGAACACCATGGCTACAAGCGCATTCGACACCGAGATTACAGAGACGGCGGAGGCTCTGATCGGGCCGTGGCGCCAGCCGCGCCAGATGTTGCAGGCGCAAACCTACGACGCGCACGCCTCGATCCACGACGACGCCACCGCGCAAAAGCTCGGCTTCAAGGGCGGCACCATCGAGGGCCCGACGCATTTCAGCCAGTTCGCCCCGCTCGGCGAGCGTCTTTGGGGACGTGCCTGGTTCGAGACCGGTTGCCTCTCCGCGCATTACCGCAGCGTCTGCTACGATGGCGAGGAGGTTCAGGCGATCGTGTTGAAGCCTCCCACCGGCACCAGCCAGTGCCGGATCCAGATGGTCAAGCGTGACGGCACCGAGGTGCTGCGCGGCTCCGCCTCGGTCGGTGATCCGCTGGCCGCGACTGCGCTCGAGGCGCGCCTCGCCGAGCTCAAGCCGCTCACCGATCCCGTGATCCTGCGCGACGTGAAGGTGGCGCAGACCGGCAAGCGGCAGACGGTGCGGATGGCGTTCGATCAGAACATGGGCGACCTCTATCCGTTCTCGCTCAGGCAGAAGCTCGCCGTCATCACCGAGAACTCGCCGTACTATTCGGGCGCCGACAATCCTTGGCGCAAGGCGATCATCCCGATGGAGATGCTGAGCGTGCTGTTCCAGTACCGCTCCAAGGACGATCCGCTGCCAGCCAAGGGGCCGGCCGTCGGCCTGTTCGCCGACCAGGAGATCAGGCTGGTCAGAGGCCCGCTCTTCGTCGACCAGGATTACGAAGTCGAGCGCGAGGTGGTGGCGCTGTCGGGCAGCCGCCGCACCGAGAGCGCCTGGATCAAGACGCGCGTGTTCGACAAGGCGAACACGGTGGTCGCGAGCATGCTGCTGAACATGGCGACGCTGAAGGACTCCTATGCGCCGTATGAGGACGAGTATCGGCAGCTGTACGGAGCCCCTCGCTAGGCACCAATCCCTCCGCCCGTCATTACGGGGCGACGCGAAGCGTCGAGCCCGGAATCCATTTCACTTTATCGGATTGCGGCCCGATGGATTACGGGTTCGACGCTTGCGCATCGCCCCGGAATGACGGCG
>JAEWFG010000353.1 GCA_023388935.1 Pseudomonadota bacterium
CGCAGCGAGAGACCCTGACCATCGCCGGCTTCGCGCTCGACGAAGGCAAATGGGACGGCATGTATCCGGGCGGCGAAAGGGCGACCACCTCATCTACGCCCGCAAGGTCGATCACGGCTTCGACAAGGTTTCGGCTGCCGAGCTCCAGAAGCGGCTGAAGCCGCTCATCCGGAAGATGCAGCCCTACTCCAAGCGGATCGCGCACCGGGGCATCTGGGTCGAACCCAAGCTGCTCGCCGAGATCGAGTACCGGGCGAAGTCCGCTGAGGGAAAAGTCCGGCATCCTTTCTACAAAGGCTTGCGAGAGGACCTCTGAGGCACGCCAAAACGGAACGAACGGGTGCCCTCGATCCTTATGGATTTAGTGAAGCTCGAGGGACAGGCGGATGCTGCGGCAAACCGGCAGAGACGAAGAGGTTCTGGACCGCACCGCGGAGGTGGCGGCCACGATCGCCGAGGAAGGCCTCAGATACGTCACCGACTCCTCCCCCGGTTTCGCGCGCAAGCGGACGGGCACCACCTTCAGCTACTTCGACAAGGACGGCAAACGCATCACCGATGCCGCCGTGATCCGGCGGATCAAGTCGATCGGCATCCCGCCGGCTTACGAATCCGTGTGGATCTGCCCCTTGACCAACGGCCACATCCAGGCGACCGGACTCGATGCGCGTGGCCGCAAGCAGTACCGTTACCATCCGAAATGGCGCGAGCTTCGTGACCAGAACAAGTACGAGCACATCATCCAGTTCGCGGCCGCGCTGCCCGCGCTGCGCGACCGGGTCGCGGCCGACATGAAGCTCGACGGACTGCCCCGCGAGAAGGTCCTGGCCACGATCGTCAGCCTGCTGGAGAAGACGCTCATCCGGGTCGGCAACGCCGAGTACGCCGAGAAGAACAAGTCCTACGGGCTCACCACGATGCGCCGCAAGCATGTCGCGATCGGGCGGGGCATCCTTCGCTTCGAGTTCACTGGGAAGTCGGGAAAGCAGTGGAAGCTGCAGGTCGATGACAAACGTATCGCCTCGATCGTGAAGCGCTGCGCCGACATCCCCGGACACGAACTCTTCAAGTACCTCGACGACGACGGCGAACCGCGCACCGTGGATTCCGGCGAAGTCAACGCCTATATCAAGGAGATCACCGACGAAGACTTCAGCGCCAAGGATTTCCGGACCTGGGCGGGGACCGTGCTGGCAGCGCTGGCGCTGTCCGAATTCAAGAAGTACGACAGTCAGGCCGAGGCGAAGCGCAACGTTGTCGCAGCCATCGAGAGCGTTTCGAAACAGTTGGGCAACACGCCCGCCATCTGCCGGAAATGCTACGTGCACCCGGAGATCCTGAGCGCCTACATGTCCGGCGATCTCGTCAAAATGATCGAGGCCAAGATCGCGCAAAAATTCAAGCGCCAGTACGCTAAGCTCACCTCCGACGAGGTGATGGTGCTGGCATTTCTTCGCAGGCGTCTCGACGCCCTGAAGGCTGCCGCCTAATCACCACGTCTGTTCGCGGCCGACGCGGAACATGTGCCAATACGGGCAATCTCCTCGACTCGCGCATCGCGACGAGACTGGACCGCATGACCGCCTCCAGCCTTGGCAGCTGATTCTCCCCAGCATCTACGAAACTGGCCGCCCGGCGGTCTTCGGTTACAGTTTTCGGTGAAGGCAATCGTCAAGATCTGACCGACAACGTCGGCGACGTCGCCAGACGAGTTGACCAAGCGGAAGGTCGCCAGGCCGCATGGCGCGGCTGCCGGCATGGCAGGACGGTGGCGAGGCTGCTCGATCGGCTGCACTTGCGATCATCACCGGGCTTCACTGGCCTGATCGAGCCGGGGGTTATTTTTCGGGCGTGGAGTTTGGGCCAGGGCCGGGCGCTGAGACGACGACGGTCCGTCCCCGTGCTGGCGATGGCTATGCGGCTGCTAGTTTGGACTTAGGACTCGCATCATTTGTCCGTAAAGAACGTGAGAAGCACCTTACCTTTTTCGCCTATCAGGCAAAGAAAAGTTCGCCGGGTATCGCTCTTACCCTTTTCAAGATAGGCATCCCCGATCACGATCGTCCGAATGATTGTGTCCTCCACTTTCGTATTGGCTTTTGCAATCGTCATCCCATCCACGTCAAAGGAGATGTCCGTGATCGCTGGACTTCGTTCTTTCAGTGCGATGAGCCCAGTTGTGCGGCACGCCTCAAGTTCTGGAGGTGAGTTTTGGGCAGCGACGCCATGGAGGGGACAAGCGACGATGAAACTAAAGAGTGCGAAGAAGCGTAGTGCTCGGATGTTCATGTGACCACCTTCTGTTCGACCACCGAAGGCTAGACCCATCTGCAAATTTGTTGCGTACACTTTTGCACGAAAATCAGAGCATATGGCTGGAGTGCTTCGCGCTCTGTTCAAAATGTAACACAGTTAGGTTGGCCCAAAACAGAACCCGGGCGATTTGAGAGACGAAATGCCCATCGTCCCGAGCTGGGAACGTTTACACCGCGCAGCCTATTATCTTACGCACCCCGATTGTCTTGTGGTCCACTAATCCTTGCGGAGTGTCTGATGAGCAAGCGTAAGCGACCAACAGTGTCAAAGCGCGCCCACGGCCCGAAAATGGCCGCCAGGGCCCAGCGAACCAAGTCGGATATTGTTAGAAGTACGAAAGCGAACCCGTTGTGCTCTTCTGCAGGTCCCTTTGAAGCACCTCCCAACCCTCGTCACGACTCAGTGCAAGCAGTTCCCCTCGTCGAAGATCGGGCGGCTGCCTTGCACGATGAGTTCAGTCAGACGACAAAGCAAAACGTTTCAGTCGAAGGCTTTGATGAGGCTTTAGCCACGTGGAACGTGCACGCCTATCAAGCGAAGCTCCTGGAAATCGTACAAGCCAATATGCAATTCGTTCTTGAATTCGCCTTAAGACTTGCCGCAGTAGGTCGCCATTTGAAGTTCCCACCGTCATTGGAGAATTCACAAGCAGGCGAATTGACATGTTCCGGAAGTATTCGGAAGAAATGGCGGAATTGAACAGCCAGCGGTAATATACTTTGCCGACGCAGCACTGTTGCAAAGTGCACATAGCAAGCCGTCTGATGGGACACGAGGCTTAACGCATTGGTGCTCCCTAGTAACGAAGCACCGCTCGAGCGCCGGAGTGCTTCAGTGCGCGCGAAGCCTGCTCACCATTTGCGGCGTTGAAATTTTCGATGGTTTCCGGGATGGAACCCGCATTCGGGCGATTTCGCCAGCTCGAATCTGGATCTGTCTAAGTGCCATCGCGACGCATATCGAATCTATCCGATCAACGGCGTCTGGTCGAGCTTGCGCACGCCTGGAGCATTCCTGCCGGCCCGACTACGGCGCGAGAAGCTCCCCGTTACAGCGTGGATCCGCGGACCGCCTCCCTGCAGTTCTCAGCGGCGGCGGACGTCGCGGTCGCGTTTTGTGGGAGCGCGTAGCGCCCAGCAGATCGAGGAGGACTGGAATTCGCTCCAAGCCAAGATCCCGACCCCGTTCCGGAACGATCTGAAGAGCGAAGGGCTGATCGAAGCCGCAGCTTCCGTTCCCACGGTGTAGGACCCAACGAAAGCTACGTCCCCCAAACATCGGCAAATCGCCTGACTTGGGAGATCTTGTCTAGGCTTCGTGTACGACACGGATCTACCCCTCGTGGGTAAACTCCGTCGTCATTGCGGAGGCCGTTTGTTAGGAATGCGCGACGGGTCTGCTGTTTGGATTTATCCTTTTTGTTTTTCTTCTGCGCTTTTTCCATCGGAGCTTTTGGAGCGTTCTTCGAAGCGATCAGCGCCCTTAGCTAGATCGTGCCCCATCTTGCTCTCGTTCTTCGCTTCTTCCTTAGCAGTTGCTTCGCGTAAGCCTTCAGCGGCCCGTTTCCCCGCTTTTGATGATTTTCGTTCGTCATCCATTTGTGGCTCCTTCCTGATAAAGACGCTTCTCCAGGAATACTTCCTTGTCTATCCCGGCTCGGCTGTACCGATGTTCCAATCGGATGGCTTGGACATTGTTCCCAATTCCGTTGAGGCTCTCCGTCGAGCCGACCGGTCCATGTCCGCTAAGCAGCACAAAGCCCACAACGATGCTTACAAACTGCATGCCCTACCGCACCAACATCACTGAGCAGCAGCTCCAAGGGGCGCCCAAGTACGGCGCAGGGGCGAACTGGGACTGGCAGGACACCGGTCGCATGCGTTCCGTCAACGACTACTACGGCGTCCCGTACTGAAGCTTGACACGTAGGGCGGCCGAGGTGGGAGTCATGCCCGGCTTGGCCGCCCTCGTCCATGCCCCAGTCTCGGCGACTCTGGGAGAAGTGGCGTGCACAAAACGCTGGTTTCGAAGGCGCAGCCCGAACTCATCGCCCTCAAGGAAATCCGGACTATTCCAGGCTGCGAATACGTCCTTTCCGTCGAGGTCGAATTCCAACCCGACCGTGCGCGCGATACAAATTGGACGCTCTGCATTATGGCGAAAGATGGCGCTGATCTCGAGCGTATTGATTCCGCGGCGCGAACGGTCAGTGATCGCCTGAAGCGGACATATAATCTTCAGAGCGGATTTTGAGAGGCCAGCACTCCTGTTGGTTACCAATTGCGAGTGCCCGACAGTTCACGTTCCGCGGGCAGAACCCTTGAGGTTAGGCCTGCACCTGTGCGACGCGGGTGAGCAGCGGCACGATGCGATCATCGCGCGAGCCGCTGCTGTTGCCGAGCTGACCACCTGCGGCGCAGCACACTTCAAGGCAGGCTCTTGTGAGCGAGCGCATGCTGGCCTCGCGGTTGGGGGCCTTAGCGGAATCGGCGACGGTCGTTCGCCGTACGTGCTGGCAGCCATGGCGCGCCTCCTGATCGCATTGACGTGCAGAATAACACAGCGCTGGCTGGTCAGCGCGTTACAGATAACGGTTTATTTTCACGGCGTCTGATATGATGGCGAAGGCTCTGACAACGGACAGATGTCCGCTTTGTTGCGCTTTGCGGTCAAAGTTGAGATATCGCTATGTGCCTGGCTCAGCTGCCCTACACGTTCCGTCGTCAACCCGGGGCAGGGTCGGAAAGGGACGTCCGAACTCAAGCGGAATTTGCGCAAAGGTCGCAGCTTCCGTCATTCCGGTCCCAAATCGGCGAGACATGTTTCAGAGAACACGATGGTAGAGGCAAATCGGCTCGTTTGCTCAGGCGGCGTCGATATTGCGATGCTCGTTGACCCGGGAGGAGGCCCGGCGGAGCCGACCGGCTTGCTCGCTACCGCACTCCGAGCATCGAAAAGTGATCTCCGACTGCGAAAGGGCACTCTTCTGAACGCTGACCGGCATCGGCCAGGCGCCGCACCGTGGACATTTCACCAACAGATCATTCGTCTCGAGCATCGCGAAAGCTCCTGCTGCTAGTGCCGCGAAATGGCCATCGCCTCGGCGTCCATGCGCGTCAGCGTCCTGTCGATCCGCCGAAGCTCGCGCTTGAGTTCGGCCAGTCTCCGGGCGAACGTCTTGGCGGCGATCCAGCAGCTCCTTTCGCTCGAGCATTTCCGCAACTTCCTGCATCACTTCCTCCGACTGCTGCCTCAGAGCAGTCCTCACAGTCCAATAGTGATTGAGCTCTTCCGTTCCTAAGGCTTTTCGATTCTACTATCCATGACGGCGCCAGGTGCCGAGCCCCGATGAGGCCGGCGTCGTCGGGATGAGCCCGGATCGGTACCACGTCGATTTTGAAGTCTTCGGATTTGAGAATGATTTCGGCGCGGGCGATGGCGAGCTCGCCGAGGCGGCTGTCGCGGAAGCCGCCCCCTACCACGACGTGCTCGGTCATTTCCAAGCCTTTAGTTTCAGAAAGCGGCGCGTGACCTAGGCCAGCTCCTCGGCAAAGTCCTCGATGGCACTGTGCACCAGCGCAGAGGCTCCGGTGTCATCGCCGACCAGGACCGCATCGAGAAGCTTTGTGCTGATAAATTCGGAAGGCTCCTTGCCGAACGGGACCTCGCACGTCTTGCGAAGGCCTCCGCCATTTTTCCAGGATCTCGCGGAAGGCGCCCTTGCTGGCGCGGTCTCCGATAGTCCTTCGTCGCCTTCAATTCGATATTGAAGCTATCGATCGCGGAGGCACCGTGGGCAGTGATACCGGTGGTCGTGATCGTGTCTGACATTGCTGTACTCTGAACAAGCCGCCGGTGCGCGACCAATCCGATAGTCGCTTTTGCCAAACCTAAGTTCCTCAGGCTGGCTTTGCGGGCAGCGTGCGCAGATGCCGATCGTGCAGGAGCGGCGTAAGCTGCTCGCGCTCGCCTCCTTGCCCTTCGTTGTGGTCTACTCTTGGATGTCGGGAGGCATGTCGCCCCATACCTCCCATTGGCCTTGACCGAGCAAGCCGGCGAATCGATCTTCTCGCTTGCTACATGGCGGCGGCAAGCGTGCTATCCGCCACGGAGCGACAGGCTGATGCGGGCGACGATGTCGTCCCAATCGTGCTCTTCACTGGCCACCTTGTCTCCCTTATACCTGGAGACCGCGAAAAACCGTGTCGTCACTCGCTTGTACTGGATATGCGACGGCGGACGCTTCTTTGCGAGAAACGCAGCGGGTGAATCGTTGGAGAGGTTCGGCACAGCCTGGATAGTAAGGTCCGCTCGGCCGTCGGCGGTGCGGAAACGTTGTCCCCGGCCGTCCGGTTTGCCGGCTGCCTCGGCGAAGATCGAGGCAGGAAGGTCGACGGACGTCGTGGTCTCCGGAATGGTGTAGGTCGTCCATCTCACTGGCTGAGCGGACGCCGCAGAGGTGCCAGCCACAAAGCCCGACGTAGCCACCGCGATCCCCAGCTTGATCTTGCTTTCCGACGGGCCCATGTTCTCAACTTCCTCCGTGGCCATCTGGAAAACAACAGGACGTTCTTCGACGCTCCAACTAGAAAAACCAGGGCACGTAGCATCTTAGACACACCTCGCGTCAACGATCGTATTCAACCTTCACCAACCCAAAGCGTTGGCGTCCTTCGATTCGACTAACCGCGGATAACACCTGCTCGTTGGTCAAAGCATTCAGCAATCTATCGACGGCGACGCCAGCACTTCTCGGCATGTTAGGTACCAAGTAGTCGTTCAGGATCGATCGAGCCTCCAAGAGGGCTTCGACAAGAACCTGCACGTCCGTTCGCTTTGGCACGATGGACGGCGCGCCCTCCTCTTCAAGCGGATACTCAACTGCCATCCCTTCAGGATCGTTCTCGTGCAACCATTCGATCGCAGCATCGTATGAGGCGAACACTTTCACGCATTCGGATGGAACGTTGACATATAGCCAAACTGAACGCCTCATGGCTCGGCCTCGCGAGGGTACCCGAAATCCATTAACCCTGAAGTGGTCGCCAAGCGCTCCCAGGCAAGTGTCGATGACGCTCCGCGTCACTTCGATCCCCCAAAACAATCGCCGGATTCAAGTTCGCGGCCCGGGATGGGTTCCTAAAAGCGCCGTGATGTCCTGCGATCTCGGCCGTCAGGTTCAGCGTCTTGCCGGGATCGACGTCGATTTTCTTCGAATCGACCAAGCCATAGCCGCCGCCCAGAGACGATAGCGCGCTTTCGGTAGATCAGGCAGCAGGTAGCGGCCGAAATCGTCGGTCACGACGATCTTGGCAAATCGCGTACCGAGATCGCGCGTTTCCGCAATCACCCTGACGCCGGCCTCTGGGCCGAAGCGGCTCGTCACAACTCCACCGATCTCGTTGCCGCCGATATGCCCTTGCTGACTGTCGTTGCGGTGAGTTGTGCCGCGAGCCTGGCAACGAGCGCGATTGAACCAAGAAGAGGCCGACGGCAGACGCGATACGCACTCTCATGGACGTCCTTCCGCGTTGCGAGGTAGGCGATGATGTCATCGCGATCGCAGTCCGATACGCCTTGAAACACACTCATGGGACTCCGCGGGACCATCTGCTTCGGTGCTGAAATCCAGCCGCGCCGAGCATCGACGTTCCAGTCCCACGATACTGCGTCTTTGAATGCTGCCGAATAGTGGAACCCAGGCACAGTGCCGGCGCGACGATCAACGATCCCGAACAGATTTGGCCCAAAACGGTTGGGTGCTCCTTTGTCTACGGTGTGGCAAATCGCGCACTGACGAACGAATGCAGCCTCGCCGTGCCGGACGTCGGCGGCATTGGCCGCGTTCGACGCGCATGTCAGACCTACTCCGGCAAGCCATGACCCGATCAGCGCGGCACCCAAATTTGTGATCGTAAGCAAGAGTTCCACAAGCTCGATAAACGCACGTCGGCTCGCCGCTCAGTCAGATCGTGGAGGCCCGCGCTGCCTGGACGAGCACTCGCGGTGTCCTTCAAACTGAAGACTCCATTGCGAGAAATGTCAAAATCTAGTGAGTGGGTAGGCGATTGGCGAAACAGGTGAGGAGAGGCTTAGTTATAGCGTGGTCGCACACGAAGATCCGGTATGACCATATCAATGCGGATCGGGTTGGCCGTTTTAGCCGCGCTGGTGATTATCGGCGCGTCGCTGGGGCTTGCTTGGCGCCCGGCAATTGGGTTGATCGACCCGCCCGCCCCTCGATCCTTCGATCCCGAACTGGTCAAACGCGGCCGTCAACTCGCCGCTATCGGCAATTGCATTGATTGCCACACGGTGAGCGGGGGCCAGCAACTCGCGGGAGGCTTGCCGGTGCGCACGCCGTTCGGGACCATGTATTCAACCAACATCACGCCCGATCCGGAAACGGGCGTCGGCTATTGGTCGGAAGCGGCGTTTCGGCGTGCGATGAAGTCCGGCGTCGACCGAGCCGGCCGGCACCTCTATCCAACGTTTCCCTATGATCATTTCACCCATGTCACCAATGAGGACGACGGCGCCCTTTATGCTTTCCTCATGACGCGCCGGCCGGTCCATGCACCGGCCCAGCAGAATCAGCTCTCCTTTCCATTCGATCAGCGGCCGCTCATCGCCGCCTGGAAGCTACTTTACCTGCGGCACGACGAAATCCGTCCCGATGCCTCGAAAAGCAGCGAATGGAACCGAGGCGCCTATCTGGTCGAAGGATTGGCTCACTGCGGCGCCTGTCGCACGCCGCGCAATGCCTTCGGCGCTGAACGGAAAGAAGCGGCGTTCGGCGGTGGTGAAGCCGATAACTGGCTTGCCTACGCGATCAATACGCGATCCCCGGCACCGGTCCCGTGGACGGAGGAAGCACTGTTCGCTTACCTGCGACGCGGCTGGCATCCGGATCATGGTGTTGCGCTTGGACCAATGGCACAGGTGGTGAGCAATCTTTCATCTGCAGACGTCGACGATGTCCGCGCGATTTCCACGTATGCCGCCAGCCTCTTCGGACCATTCGCATCCGACCGCATTCGCAGCGCCGAAGCAGTGCGAGCCGAAGCGAACAAGGCCCAGACCGCAACACCGCAGATATCAGCATCGATCTCCGCGCTGAATGCCGTTTTGCCTGCGGCCAATACCGGCGCAGCGATCTACGCGACGGCGTGTGCCGGCTGCCACGAGACCTCTCGGCCGCTTCCCTATGCCAGGCTCAATCTCCATCTCTCGACCGCCATCAGCGCACCGGATCCGCGCAACGCCGCCAACACCATTCTGTACGGCCTGCCAGCGCTGGACGGCGAGCGCAGTCCGATCATGCCCGGCTTCGCCCCGAGCATGACCGACGCCCAGATGAGTGCCCTCCTGGCCTATCTCCGCTCTCAATTCGGTCACGAGGCCGCGTGGGGCAATGTCGAGCGCACCCTGGCCGAGGCTAAGAAGGCCCAGGCCGCTTTCCTTCAGACTTCGGCAGAGGCGCCAAACATAGCCACCGAAACGTTGCAGAGAGACAAGCCATGATGACTTTGAAGGTCAATGGTCAAGACCACCAAATCGAGGCCGAGCCGGGCACTCCCCTGCTCTACATCCTGCGTGACGACATCCAGCTGAATGGGGCCAAGTATGGCTGCGGTCTCGGCCAGTGCGGCGCCTGCACAGTCATGGTCGACAGCAAGGCGGTACTTTCTTGCATCACGCCGCTCCTCTTGCTGGAGGACAAGGAGGTTACGACCCTCGAGGGACTGGGCACAGTCGACAGGCCGGCGCCGATCCAGCGCGCCTTCATGGAGGAGCAGGCCGCGCAGTGCGGCTACTGCATTGCCGGCATGATGATGCGAGCACAGGCGCTGTTGCAGCGCAATTCGAAGCCGACCGATCAGCAGATCCGGGCGGAGCTCGCACCGCATCTGTGCCGTTGCGGGACTCACATGCGCATCCTGCGCGCCGTGCATCGCGCCGCACGGATGCTGCGCGAAGCCGGCACCTCACCCGCTGTGCATGAGAATCCGTCATGAACGCTCCCCTCACTCTTGATCGCCGTCGTGTGCTGATGGGCGGCGGCGCACTGATCGTCAGCTTTTCGCTCGGCCGGGCGACAGCACAGGAACACGCGGCTCCAGGCACGCCCAGTCGACCGGGCAGCCTTGCCCGAGCGCCTTACCTGGATTCGTGGATTCGGATCGATGCCGACGGCAGCATCACGGCGTTCACCGGTAAGGCCGAACTCGGCCAAGGCATCAGGACCGCCTTATAACAAATCGCCGCTGAAGAACTCGATGTGCCGTTCGACACCCTGACGCTCGTGACGGCGGACACCAAGCTGACCGCCAACGAGGGCTATACCGCCGGAAGTCACTCCATGCAGGATAGCGGCACGGCGATCCAGAACGCTGCCGCGCAAGTGCGCGACTTGCTGATTGAGGAAGCATCGCACCGGTTGAGGCAGCCGGGCGAGACTCTGCGAACCGAGAACGGCGCTGTCGTCAATCAAGATGGCATGCGGTTGACCTATGGCGAATTGGTCACCTCCGAACTGCTGCACGCGCAGGCGCAGCCGAGCTCGCGGTTGAAGGATCCTGCGACCTTCAAGGTGATGGCGCGACCGATCGCGCGGGTCGATATTCCTGCCAAGGTCACGGGTGGCGCCGCCTACGTCCAGGATATCCGGCTGCCCGGAATGTTGCATGCACGCGTGGTGCGGCCACCAAGCTATGGCGCGCATCTGATCGACTGCGAGACCTCGCCCACTGAGAAGATGCCAGGCGTGGTCAAGGTCATTCGCGACGGCAACTTCCTCGCCGTGGTCGCAGAAAGGGAATTTCAGTCGATCAAGGCGATGAGTTCCCTTGCGGTCGCGGCGCGGTGGCGAGAAAGCGCAAGGCTTCCAAAGCAGCCCGATCCACGCGAGATCCTGACCGGGTTGCCGTCGCGGGACTCCACAATCCTCGATCTCAGCGACCCATCGGTCACGGGCCAGCGAACGCTGAAGGCGACCTACACACGGCCCTATCAGGCGCATGGCTCGATTGGCCCGTCATGTGCGGTCGCTCAGTTCACCGATGGCACGATGACCATCTGGACTCACACCCAGGGAGTCTATCCCGACCGCCAGGCCATCGCTGAGATGCTCGGCATGCCGCTCGAAAGCGTTCGCTTGATTCACGTCGAAGGCTCCGGCTGCTACGGTCACAATGGTGCCGACGATGCCGCCGCTGACGCGGCACTGATCGCTAGCGTTTTGCCCGGGCGTCCGGTTCGCCTGCAATGGATGCGTGAGCAGGAGCATGCTTGGGAGCCGTTCGGCCCCGCCATGCTTACGCGACTCAAGGCATCGCTCAATGCCGAAGGGCGGATCGCGGATTGGGAGTTCGAGGTGTGGAGCAATACGCATTCAATGCGCCCCGGCGGCGCTGGCGCACTGCTTGCGGCGCAGCACAAGGCGCAACCAATCGCCCCGCCGGAGCCAAAGCCCCTACCCTTGCCGGAGGGCGGTGGCGACCGCAACGCGGTTCCTTTCTATTCGTTTCCCAACACAAAGGTCGTGCATCACTTCATTGCCGAGATGCCGCTCCGGATTTCTGCACTGCGCGCGCTTGGCGCCTACCACAATGTGTTTTCCATTGAGAGCTTTATGGAAGAACTAGCGGCTGTTGCAAACATGGATCCTGTCGAGTTCAGGCTGAGACACCTCAAGGACCAGCGCGCTCGCGACGTGATTGAGCAAGCTGCCAGAAGCTTCGGCTGGACGAAGGACCAGAAGCCGCCGACCGATCACGGCTACGGATTTGCTTTCGCTCGCTACAAAAACCTCGCGGCCTATTGCGCCATCGCCTCCGAGGTCGAGGTCAACCGTGACACCGGTCGGGCACGCCTCGTACGCGCCGTTGCCGCAGTCGATGCCGGACAAATTGTTAATCCCGATGGACTGATCAATCAGATCGAGGGCGCAATCGTGCAGTCCGCGAGTTGGACGCTCTATGAGAGCGTGACTTTCGACGACACGAGGATCACCAGTATCGATTGGCAAACCTACCCTATCCTGCGTTTCAATGCGCTTCCGGACAGCATCGAGGTTCATCTGCTCGATCGCCCCGGCCAGCCGTTTCTGGGCAGCGGCGAGACCGGTCAGGGCCCCGCGGCCGCATCGATCGCAAATGCGGTTGCCAATGCCATCGGGAAACGCCTGCGCGATCTACCCCTGACACGAAGACGCATCAAGAACGCAATCGAAGCGTGAGCCCGATTTCATCCACGTGATGTTCAATTTGCGCCAAGAGCCACTGCAATTGTCTCTCACGGAGTCGTCCAACCCTCAACGACTCCGCGCGATGGTCGACGCGGCCCTTCAGGGTTCGGCATTGGTCGTTTGTGAAGAACGTTTCTGAGCACCGTTTCACGCAAGGTGTGGTTGCGACAGGTGGCGACAGAGTATCCCTAACAGGCCGCGTAAAAGTTCCGCGAGCATGCCGGAGCGGGGTCAGGGCGAAGCCGCGCTACGCGCTCATGGGCAGCTATTCAGTGTGGCCCGTGTCGGGATCTTTCGGCGTATTTTTTTCCACCTGCGGCGTCATCTTTCCAGGGGACGGCTTGCCGGGCACGCCGCGCGGGCCGAGCTCGTCGCGCTGAATGTCCTCTTCAGAGAAGCCAGGTTCGCGGCCGTTAATCGGTTTGTCCGGCATTGCCTGCACCCCTACTCCATCCGCGCCTTTTCCTTCAGGTCGCGAATGCGCGTTTCAGCTTCGTCTTTCGACTGGACGACTTCCGACCAATCGATGACGCGGGCTTCCTTGCTCAGTCTCTTCAGCTCGTCGAGCTGTTCCTGGGTCGGCTTTTCCATGCATTCCTCCACGAGGCCAGTTGAAGGTCGCGATGCCGGTACGCCTCGATGGCGCGGTTGGCGAGCATGAGCGCTCTCCGCTCGCCCTTCATCACCATCTCATCCACGGCCTTCTGAAGAAACCGGCTTGCCTCCGCCGCGTCGGCAATCTCGCCGGCTCGCTCAAGATAGTCCCAGGCGATCTGGATGGATCGCTCGATCAGCCATGGAAGAGGTTCGCTCATAGCTGAAAAACCCAGCGGAAAGGCTGGAGTTCCTAAGCGGGCATCAAGACGCGTCTGCACGCAGGAAGTCGTGTAGCGCGTGCGGCTTTGCCGCAAATTGTTGAGCGCGTCCTGCTGCGCAGGATCGGGCCATAACGGCGTCAACATCATCAGCCTCTGGGTCATGGCCGAGCTGAAGGACTGCACCGCGCCCGTATGGGCAACGTACCGCCAATGGACAGAGCTTGGCGCCCAGGTTCGCTCCGGCGAGAAATCGAGCCTTGTGATCTTCTACAAGGAGTTTGAGGCGGAGCCCGATCCCGACGACTCAAGCGACGACGGCAAGCGCCGTGTTGCGCGGGCGTCATCGTGTTCAACGCATCGCAGGTGGATGGCTACGCCGCACCCGATGCAGCGGCCCCGCTCGGGCCTGTCGAGCGAATCGCTGCTGCGGACCGGTTCGTCCTCGCGACCGGCGCACGGATCGAGCATGGCGGCGACAGCGCGTACTATCGTCCCTCAACCGATCACGTCCAGATGCCCGCCGAGGATCTGTTCTGAGGAACGCAAACCATGTCGCGCAGCGAAGGCTACTACGCGACGCTCGTGCACGACCTCACGCACTGGACCGGCGCAAAAAACCGTCTTGACCGCGATATGGGCAAGCGCTTCGGCGATGAGGCTTATGCCGCAGAAGAGCTCGTCGCAGAGATCGGCGCAGCCTTTCTTTGTGCCGAGTTTGGCATCACGCAGGAAATACGGGCCGACCACGCGCAGTATCTCGCGAACTGGCTTGTCCTGCTGAAGAGCGATCCCGCGCTATCTTTTCCGCTGCCGCCAAAGCATTGGAGGCGGCTTCGTACCTGAAGCGTCTCGGGACTGCAGCGCGTGAAGCCGCGTAAGCGCGCCACCAGCGGCGTGTCCGGCTGGGGCGCTGCGCAGCCAGCCTCTGCCATGCATGACGCGGAAGCCGGTCGTTGCCGGCTGCCCGATGAATGAGAATGTTTACGGGCTTATTTCTTAGCGGGCGGGCCGCTCTTGTTTCCCGGCAGTCCCTTGACGCCCGAGCTGTCCTGCTGCTGCACAGCCTGATTGCTGCCGGTTGTCGTGGCGTTTGGCGGCGGGCCGTTCTTGCCGCCCGGGGCGCCGCTCACGCCCGTTCCCGAGTTTTGCGCGCTCGGCTGGCCGGTTGTGCTGCCCATCTGACCGGGCATGTTATCAGATCCGGCCTTTTGTTCGCCGACAACGCCCGACGCGCCTGAATTCTTGGTCTTGATGCCCTTATCCGCTTCCTCCTGCACCTGAGCAGGGGAAGTTTGCTGCGCAAAGGCGGGCACAGCCGTCACCGCAAGCAGAGCCGAGAACGTCAAGGTTGAAATCCGCATGATCTGTCCTCCCTGGTTTAAGGTTGCCTGACAACGCGTGAGGGGAGTGGACATTTCCTATGGCCCGCGAATATTCTTTGGGCGTGCAGTGTCGGCAGCCTCAATGCGAATGCCGCGCCGCTCAGGCGCTGCGCAGCCAGTCCGTCTGATGCGGCTCGGGCTCGGCTTCACCCCGAAGAAGACTTGGGAGCAGACCGCGCACGTCGGCTGCAACAGCGAAGCACCCTGCCTGCAAAAGCGTATCATTACCGAAGCCGCCTGTCAGGACGCCCGCCGCCTTTGCGCCAGCTTCAATTCCGGCCTCGGCGTCATATGGCGTATCGCCGACCATGACCGCCTGCGAGCCCGGCAGGGCAAGCTTGCGGAGGGCGATGCCGACGAGGCGCGGATCGGGCTTACCATGTTCGACGTCATCGCCGCAGGCGGTGGCGGTGATGTATTCGTTCGCGTTCAGAAGCGATTGATACCGCCTGAAAGGCAGGCCCTTGCAGTCAGTCGCAAGCGCGACGCGGCCGCCGTGTTCGGTGATGGCCCGGAAGAGATCGCGCACACCATCGAACGCTCGGACGGTTGGCAGATACTCGCGCTCGTAGATCGCGCCCTGTATCTGCAGGATTTCCCGCCGCTCAGCCTCGCCCGCCTCCGGAATGGCGAGCTGCAGTGTCTGATCGCCGTCGAGACCGGAATAGAGCTGAAGCGTCTGATACGGCACTCGGTAGCCGTGTTGCTCAAGCGCGTCTTGCAGGCTGCGCAAATTCTGCGGCACGCTGTCGATCAGCGTCCCTTCAACGTCGAAAATGAAACCCGCGAGCATCCTGCGCCCTTTCGCTCCGGCAATAAACCTTTGACCTCACTGAGGTTCCAACCTGGGCTGAAACAGGCAAAGCTCCTTGCGGCAACGTTGGCAGAGCACGATAACAATCGGGGAGGTTTGCCATGGGACGGCGCATCAATTAGACCACGTCGCTTGAAGAACGCCTGCGCGGCAGCACTATTGCGCCCCTGCTGAGCTAACGCGCTCAACTAATACAAGGCGGCTGACTCTCCCGCATGGGAGGGGAACTTTTTCAACCACCGCGCGTTTCCTCCTGTTAAGCTGTGTAATGACATCGGCGCGGAATACTGTTTTGGATCAAATCAACACGTTCGAAGCCTCGCAATCACCCGAAGGCCGTTACCGCATGCTGGTGGAGGCGGTGACCGATTATGCAATCTACATGCTTGATCCAGAAGGCATCGTCTCAAGCTGGAATCCCGGCGCGCGCCGGTTCAAGGGCTACGAAGTGTCCGAAATCATCGGCCAGCATTTTTCCCGTTTCTATACGGAGGAAGACCGCAAATCAGGATTACCGCACCGGGCGCTGGAGACGGCAGCCCGCGAAGGTAAGTTCGAGAGTGAAGGGTGGCGCGTCCGTAAGGACGGCAGCCGCTTCTGGGCCTATGTCATTATCGATCCCATCCGGGATAACCACGGCAGGCTCGTCGGCTATGCCAAGGTCACACGCGACCTGACAGAGCGGCGCGAGGCCGAAGCCGAACTCCGCCGAAACCAGGAGCAATTCCGCCTCCTCGTGCAGGGTGTGACCGATTACGCGATCTATCTCCTTACTCCGGAAGGCCTGGTCGCAAGCTGGAATGCCGGCGCGGAACGGATCAAGGGCTACAAGCCGGAAGAGATAATCGGAAAGCATTTCTCGATCTTCTATACCGACGAGGACCGGGCCGAAGGGCTTGCGGACACTGCGCTCCAAACAGCGCGGCGGGAAGGTAAATACGAGCGTGAAGCCCAGCGTGTCCGCAAGGACGGGACGAAGTTCTGGGCAAGCGTCGTGCTGGACGCGATCCGCGACGATGAGGGCAAGCTTATGGGCTTTGCCAAAATCACGCGGGACATTACCGAGCGCAAGCAAACGGAAGAGAAGCTCGAACGCACCAGAGAAGCGCTGGTGCAGTCCCAGAAGATGGAGGCAATCGGTCACCTCACCGGCGGCGTCGCGCACGATTTCAACAATCTCCTGATGGCGATCCAGGGCAGCCTTGAGCTGATGAAGCGCCGCCTTCCAGATTACGATGCACAGATGCACAAGTTTCTCGACAACGCACTGCAGGGCGCGCAGCGCGGCGCGGCGCTCACCCAGCGCATGCTCGCCTTCGCGCGGCGACAGGAGCTTAAACTGCAGACCGTCAGTGTCGCCGAGCTCGTTAACGGGATGACGGATCTGCTTCAGAGCTCACTCGGATCAAGCGTCCAAATCGAAACCCGTTTCACGGTCGGCCTGCCGAAAGTGTCCGCCGACGCAAACCAGCTTGAGCTGGCCGTTCTCAATCTTGCGATGAACGCAAGAGACGCGATGCCCAATGGCGGGACGATTATCATCTCGGGGCGGGAGCGGACAGTGCGCGACGAGCCGGGGCTTGCGCCCGGGCACTATGTCTGCCTCGCGGTGAAGGATACCGGCGTCGGAATGGATGAGGCGACATTGCGGCGTGCGGCCGAACCCTTCTACACGACGAAAGGCGTAGGGAAAGGCACGGGTCTCGGGTTGCCCATGGTGCACGGCATGACAGAACAGTCCGGCGGCAAACTTTATCTCAAAAGTAAACCTGGCGAGGGGACGACGGCGGAGCTCTGCCTGCCCGTTGCCTTCACCGAAGAAGAACGGCAGTACGAGGAAATCACCGCCCCGCCCCCACCCGCAATCCCGGCGCTGAGGATCGTCAGCGTCGATGACGATCCGCTCGTCGCCTTCAATACTTCCGCGATGCTGGAAGAGCTTGGCCACACGGTCTTCGCCGCGACAAGCGGGGCCGAGGCGCTCAGGGTCATTGAAGAGGAGCGCGATATCGATCTCCTAATTACGGACCAGGCCATGCCCGGCATGACCGGGTCCGAGCTTGCGGACGCGGTCAGGACCCGTTTGCCAAACCTGCCTATCATCATCGCCACCGGTTACGCAGAATTGCCTCAAGGATCAGAAAAAGGCCTGCCGCGCCTTGCGAAGCCGTTCTTCCAGCAA
>JAEWFG010000034.1 GCA_023388935.1 Pseudomonadota bacterium
CAGACGAAAGAGGCGGCCAACAGATATGTTCAGCCTACCGCCACCGCGCCACATCTCGACTCTACCCGTTTGAGACATGCCGACTGCCCACGAAAATGTCGGCTGTTCGGCGTAGACCGGAAGTGCGTGGTTGACAGTCAAAACGGCGCTAATGACCCGTTGCAGACCTTTTCGCCGCAACAGGAACTGCTGACCGTGCGATCTTACTTCGGGAAAGTTGGGCGCGATCACATCTAAGCTGTAAACGTATAAAGGGTCCCAACGTTTGACTGGAACACCTTCCCCGGCATTTCGCGCCGGACCATGTCGTAGAATGATTCGCCCGTACAGTGCGCCGGCATAAGGTAGTCGGGGTTGATTTCCATTAATTCCGCGATGATCCTTCTGAAGTAATCGTCGTCGAGCGGGGGCACGAGATGCGTGTTCATCGGTATAGTGAATAAGATAACACTTGAAAGATACTGCGGCGCAGTGTGCGTGCGCCGCGCAGCAGGTCTACATCACTCTGAAGAGTATTCTTGCTCAAAACGATTAAAGCTCACAGGCCTTGAGATCCATTTGAGCATCTTTCCTGAGAGACCGGCAAGCGTGCCTGATGCAAACTTGATCGTCGCCTTTCCTGACGCATCCTGCCCGAGAGGCCTGCCGTCCTTCATCACCATCGAGCCGCTACCCTCGAGTAGCTGGCCAACGGCGAGCCCTCCGGGAGTTCGATGAGTAGTAGAGGCGGCCAAAAAGGTTGATTTGGGTCCTTGCCATTCGACCACGGCATTGCCTGTCATGGCAGCACCCTTGAGCAAGCCGTCCACGCCAATACATGAATACTGGATGCTCTGGATCATGTGATCAGCACGATCTCCAACTGGCTCGGGGATACTTGGGCCGACGACGCTGCACTCATAGTGTCCAACCATGTCCGCAGATGCCAGTCCCGTCGAGCCGATCAGGCCTATCGCAGCACACAGAAGTGAACTAACGGCATGCCTCTTCACTGCCTTCCTCCCTTGATCGTGGGTTCGTTGCAAAGTTAGGGCTGGCTGGTCGCCTTGGGTTGATGCAGATCAAAGCAACAACCTGATCAGAAGAAGGAAGCCTCGCGAGGTCGCTTATGGCCCAAAGCGTCAATCCCGAAATGTCTGCTCTTGCGCCGCTGTTGGGGGCTAACCAGGCGTGAGCCCTGAGGCTCAGGCCCAAAGGGGCTGGCTAAATCATTCCCATCAAGGGGACCGGCCCCAGGTGGCCGGTCCTTTTTATTTGGAGGAGGGGCCGGGATGTGTGGTCGGAGAGGGAGGTGCAACTGTCACGATATCTGATTAAGGCTTAGCGCTCAATCTTCTCGGGAGGCTGAGGCTTCCCGAGGGGTGATCTCCTTCCCCGCCCATGGTTGCTCTGCGCGGGGATTTTTGTGGCCGCTCATTCTCTTTGGATGCTCACTGCATCCTAGACTGGCCTCGGTGATGGCCCCAAGCCGCGGTTGGTAGATGTCTACTATTCCGCCGCTGTCGGGGGATAGGCAGACACCTGGCGAACAGCTCGAAGATGACGCGAGTGACCCGAAGCGCGCATTCCATGGCCCACCTGCTTGGCGTTAGTTGCAGCTGAATAAGCCAGTCGTCCCGCTAAAATCTACTCGGTCGGGCCCTTTGACTTGCATCAATCGGCAGGAGCGAGCGGGGCTTAGACTAGTTAGTGCCTCACGATCGGGATCATGCAGACTTTAATGTCCGCGAAACAGGAAGTTTCCCCCTGACCAACCGGGTTTCAACGCCGAGCCCGACGTAAATTTTAGTTTCGCGCAAATGATGCCGGCGCTGTTCTTCGCGTCCTCATGCCAATCGTGACGTTCTTCCTGTTGACACGTTACGGCGTCCCGACTGTGCTGGCGCTCGTCGCAGGCGGGCTGTTTCCAGCAATCAACGCAGGACGGTCATGGGTCACGTCTCACAAGCTGCAGCCGCTCGGCATCATCGTGATGTCATTTATCGTGCTGGGAACAGCGGTGTCGCTGATTTCGTACAGTGTATTTTTTACGCAGGCGAAGGAGTCCTTTCTCACTGCGAGCTTCGGCTTCCTGTGTCTGGGCTCGCTGATCGGAGCCAAGCGACCATTGCTGTTCTATGTGGTGCGACAGTTCCTTGCGGGAAACGATCCGGTCAAGCTGAAGTGGTACGATGATTCCTGGCAACGGCCGGGGGCACGCGTCGCGTTTCGGTTCGTGACCTTGGTATGGGGCATAGCCTACCTACATCAGAAAGATCCACGATCACGTAAAGACCATCGAAGACTGCTGGAAACTAGAGTTCTACGACTTGAAGGAGTTCACGGAAGGACCTGCTCAGTCCCAACGAACCCAGTCTGCTGAGCCAAGCGGGTTGGATACGCAATAAGGTCGCCCACTTCGACTTGATCGATCCGGAGGTCGTTTCACGCTTCTCCGACTTCTATGAGGCGACGATCGGCGACGTCGACTTCGACATCCCGGGCTGGAACTGGCCGCGCTGCGGACAGAGAGTCCGGACGGCGAAGTGCCGGGTGCGCAGTCCGAGATAGCAGCGCCATGCCAGCCTACGGATCCAGCTCGGTATCCCAGTAAAGATAGTCCAGCCAGCTGTCATGCAGATAGTTCGGCGGGAAGAGGCGGCCGTTGCGGTGGAGCTGGTGCACGGTCGGCGCAAACGCGCTCTGGCGCGGAAACATTCTTGCCTGTGCCGGGGTGAGATTGCCCTTGCGCAGGTTGCAAGGCGAGCACGCCGCGACCACGTTCTCCCAGGTGGTCTGGCCGCCTTTGCTGCGCGGGATGATGTGATCGAAGGTGAGGTCTTCGGGCGAGCCGCAATATTGGCAGGCGAAACGATCGCGCAGGAAGACGTTGAAGCGGGTGAAGGCGGGATGGGTGGTCGGCTTGACGAAGGATTTGAGCGAGACGACGCTCGGTAGCTGCATTTGCAGCGTGGGACTCCGAACCGCCTGATCGTAATGCGCTACGATATTGACGCGATCGAGGAACACCGCCTTGATCGCGTCCTGCCACGACCACAACGACAGTGGATAGTAACTCAGCGGCCGGAAGTCCGCATTCAGCACCAACACCGGCCAACTGCCTTGCGAGACATGTGCGTTCAAGTAACGCTCCCGGCCTCCAATGTACGCTGCGAAGCAGCATGTATTGACATACTACATGCAGCGTGACGGGATTGTGAAGCCCGTTGAGCGACTTATTCAGGGGCAAGCAATACGGCGGCGGGGTGGCGAATCGCTCAAAAACGCCGCGATTGGGGGGATCCATGCGAGGTTGGCTCGCCGTGCTGCTCGCGGCCGTGCTTGGTGCTGCGTCGATTCGCTGTGCTGCGGCCGACGATTATCCGACGCGTCCCGTCACGATGATCGTGCCGTTCCCGGCGGGTGGTGCGACCGACACCCTGGCGCGGCTCCTCGGCGAGCGCCTGAACGCCGTGCTGAAGCAGCCGATCGTGATCGAAAATGTCGGCGGTGCGGCCGGCTCGCTCGGCGTCGGCCGCGCGGTGCGCGCCGCAGCCGACGGTTATACGCTGTCGATCGGCACCTCGACCACGCACATGCTGACCGGCGGGCTCTACGCGTTGCCGTTCGATCTGTTGCGCGATCTCGATCCGGTCATCCTCATCGGCAGCGAGCCGCTCCTGATCGTCGGTCGCAAGGATTTGCCGGCTGACGATCTCAAACAATTGATAGCGTGGCTGAAGGCCAACCCGGACAAGGCATCGGTCGGCATCGCCGGCGTCGGCGCCACCGGGCATCTCGCCGGTATCGCGTTGCAGAAGGAGACCGGCACGCAATTCCAGTTCGTGCCCTATCGCGGCAACGGTCCCGCGATGCAGGATCTCGTCGCCGGCCAGATCGACGCGATGATCGAGCCGGCCTCGAACTTCAAGTCGCTGGTTGGCGCCGGCAGCATCAAGACGTTCGCGGTGACGAGCAAGGCGCGCTCGCCATCCTGGCCGAACATTCCGACCGCCGACGAGGCCGGTCTCCCCGGCTATTC
This sequence comes from Pseudomonadota bacterium, assembly GCA_023388935.1. Classification (GTDB taxonomy): domain Bacteria; phylum Pseudomonadota; class Alphaproteobacteria; order Rhizobiales; family Xanthobacteraceae; genus Bradyrhizobium. Next base: position 4,022 of record JAEWFG010000034.1, read on the forward strand.
TGCCTCGCTCTGGTACGGCCTGTGGGTGCCGAAAGGGACGTCGAAAGACATCACCGCAAGGCTCAACGCCGCCATGGTGCAGATCCTGGCGAGCCCGCAGGTGAAGCAGCGCTTCGCCGAGCTTGGCATCCAGGTCTCGCCGCTCGTGCAGCAATCACCGGACGCACTGCGCGCTTACCAGAAGGAAGAGGCGGAACGCTGGTGGCCCATCATCAAGGCATCGGGGATCAAGGTGGAGTAGCCTTGCCTGTCATTCCGGGGCGGGACGTTGGGCCACATGTCCCGGGATGGATGGATTCCGGGTTCGCGTTGCGCGCGCCCCGGAATGACAGGATTGAACTACTCCCGCACCCGCTCCAGCTTCTGCAAACACCGCGTGCGACGCACTTCGGCCGGCATCTCCTCGTCCGGGAAGCTGGTCTTCCAGTCGGTGACGCCGACCTCGCCGACATAGATGTCGCCTTTCGAATCCAGCGCGATGCCGTGTGGCGCCAGGAACTTTCCGCTCGCGACACCGGGGCCTTCCTCGCCGCCGAGCCGCGCGATGCGCTTTCCCTTGGCGTCCACGATCGACAGCCGCGGGCCGAGATTGGGCACCTTGCGGTTGACGGCCATGCCGGGGCCGAGCTCGCCGATGACGAAGGTCGGGTTCTTGCCGCCGCCGCAACAGCACAACGCGCAGGGCCGGTGCAGATTGTTCCACTGCGTCTCGTATTTGCCCTCGCCATTGAACACCTGCACGCGGTGGTTCTCGCGGTCGGCGACGTAGACCCAGCCATCGGCGTCGGTGGCGATATTGTGCACGATGTTGAACTGGCCCGGATCGGTGCCGGGCTCGCCCCAGCTTGTCATCAGCTTGCCGTCGGGGGTGAATTTGTGCACGCGCGCATTGCCGTAGCCGTCGGAGACGTAGATCTCGCCCTTCGGAGACAGCGCGGTGTGGGTGCAGCGGTGAAAGGGATCGCCGCTCATGAATGGCGACGGCTTCTCGGGGATGCCGATCGTCAGCAGCACCTTGCCGTCGGTGGTGCATTTGCGCACGGTGTGGTCGCCGTCATCGGTGCAATAGAGATTGTCGTCGGCATCGATATGCAGCCCGTGCGCGCGAGAGAACAGCCCTTCGCCCCAGCTCCGCAAAAAATTGCCGTCGCGGTCCAGCACCACCATCGGGTGGGCGCCGCGGTTGAAGACGTAGACGCGGTCCTTGCTGTCGACCGCGACGGAGGCGACATCGGTGAGCTGCCAGCCGTCGGGAAGCTTTGCGAAGTTTTCGACGACGCGGTAGCGGTGCTCGCCGGTGCCGAGAATGGCTGGCATGGGATGTCCTCTCCTCCTGTCATTCCGGGGCGCGACGAAGTCGCGAGCCCGGAATCCATTTTGCAGCGTATGTTGCGGATGGATGGATTCCGGGCTCGCGCTGAGCGCGCCCCGGAATGACGATTGGTTTACGTTGCAGCCACCTGGTGCTCCAAAATCCGTTCCTCGACCGCCTTGATCTGCAGCGCGAGATATTTCGAGTTGATCCGGCACTGCGCGAGGCTGCCGGCGATGAACCACAAGCCGGGCTGCTTCGTGCGCGCATACATGTTGCGCAGCTCGAGGCCGTCGCCAAAACCCCAGACCGGGCCGACGCGGTCGGCGACGCCGTCGCCGAACAGCCTTCGCACCAGATATTCCTGCAGCTTGTAGCCGGTCGAGAGCACAATGAGGTCGGCTGGGACAATCGCACCGTCCTTCATCTGAGCGCCTTCGGCCGTGAAGCTCTCGATGTCGGAGAATTGCCTGAGCTTGATCGCGCCCTCGACGATCAGGTTGGAGCAGCCGACGTTGAAATAATAGCCGCCGCCTCGGGTAAGGTATTTGAACTGCCAGCCGGTGCCGGCCTCGCCAAAATCGAGCTTGAAGCCAACGCGCCGCAGGCCGTCGAGCAGCTCCTTGTCGAGCTCCTTTGACTGCTCGGTCAGCATCACGTGAGTCTTTTTCGCGAGCGGCGTCGGCATCGATGTCGCGATCAAATCGTTGTCCTCGAGCGTGCCCTCATTATAGGTCGCATAGGCAAGTTGAGCGGACGGCTCGATATTGGTGACGAGCGTCGGCGAGCGCTGCACCAGCGTCACCTCGGCGCCGCTGGAATGGAGATCTTGAGCGATGTCGTGGCCGCTGTTGCCGGTGCCGATGACGATGGCGCGTTTGCCCATCCAGTTCTCGCCGTCCTCGTAGCGGCTCGAATGCAGCAGCGTGCCCTTGAAATTGTCGAGTGTGGGAATGTCCGGCATGTTGGCGATGCCGCTGACGCCGGTCGCGATCACCACGTGGCGCGGATGCATGGTACGCTTGCTGCCGTCGGCGCGCCGCAACGTCACCGTCCAGTGGCCCTTCGCCTCGTCGTAGGCGCCGCTCTCGAACTCGGTGCCGGTCCAGAAATTCAGCTCCATCGCGTCGACGTAAGCTTCGAACCAGTTCGCCAGCTTGTCCTTGGGGATATACACCGGCCAGTTCGGCGGGAACGGCATGTAGGGGAGGTGATTGACCTGCACCTGGTTGTGCAGAGTGAGCGCATGATAGCGCTTGCGCCAGTTGTCGCCGATCCGCGTCCCGCGGTCGACGATCAGCGTGTCGACCTTGAGCTGCTTCAGCCGGGCCGCAATGGCGAGCCCGGCCTGACCGCCGCCGACCACCAGCACGGCAGGATCGCGATCGGCGTAGTCGCACGACGCGTTGCGCAAATCGAGCCAGTTCGGCCCGCGGAAATCGCGCGAATAGGCCTGGCCGCGCGGCCGCGATGTGCCGATCTGCTCCTCGAAGCCTTTGAGTTCGTCAAGCGCGGTGAGGAGCGTCCACGCCTTCAGGCGATCGCCGTCGGCGCTATCTGGAACGAGCCGCACGATGCCGCTGCCGCGGCCGATCGCGGTCTCGAAATTGAAGATCGATTCGACGGTGTTGGTGCCGGCACGCGTGACCTGGCGCGGCGCCGCGCGGTTCGGTGCGATCTTGAAGTTGGTTGCTACCGCCTTGGGCGCCAGCGTCGTCAACTGCTCTGCGATCGCATCTCGCCCGACAAGCGTCTGCAGGTTCCAGCTCAGCGCCAGCACGTCGCGCCAAAAGCTGTCGGCGAGGAAGAGGCGGTCGAGCACGGCGGGATCGGGCTTGCCCAGCGCGCGCTCGAATTCATCGAGCCAGGCTTGCGCGGAGACGGAAATATCCTTCGTCCTGTCCAGCATGTGCGACCTCGTGGCCGTCTTCGCGGCGTTTCCTCTGGAGCATGATCCGAAAAAGCGTGCAGCGGTTTTCCGAAGAGATCATGCTCCAATGACCGAGCACGACGCTATACCGGATCAGCCTGCGTCGAAAGCGCTTTACCCGAGCAGCGAGAGCATGTGGCCCTGCTCAGGCGGAATGCGCCCTTTCAGCGTGTCGAGATAAACGCGCCGCACCGCCTCCGGCCCGCGGCTTTCGACAACGGTCAGGCACTTCTCCAAGAGCGGCGTGAAACCCGACCATGCTGCACCAAAGCGTTGCTCGATGCCGCCCGGGCTCCACTCCTTGGCGCTTGCGGATCTGGTCGGGTGCGGAGAACCAGCGTGGCTTTGCGCCGGGCAGCTCGCCCTCGTCGGCAGCGGTGGCGCGATGCGTCAATCCGACGCGCACGGAGCATTTCATCCGGTCGCCGAAATGCCGGTGCAATGTGGCGCGTAGCGCGCTGTTGCCGGCCATGTCGACGAAGGCGGCTGGCGTCTGATGGCAGCGACGTCACCAGCAGCGCATCTTGTGGGAGCGCATCGGCTGCAGGAAGAGTGGTTGCGATCGTCTTGCAGGTTTCGAAATCGTCGCGGGCAACGATGAAGTCGGTCGCCGTCATGACGTCGGTCCCGGCTTGTGTCCGTGCCGGCATCTCATCGATCACGCGCGCGCCGTTTGCAACAGCAACATAGTTTTAAACGCTGTTCGGCGGCTTCAGGCGGTCAGCACGCCCTCGCGCTTCTTCACCGCGCGGTAATAGCTCCACCACAGATGCGCCGCCGCGCCGCGCAGGGGACGCCATGGTTCGGCCAGCGGCACCATCTGCTTTTCCGTCGGCCGCGCCTGCAAGCCCAGCCCGATGCGAATGCCTTCCTGCACGGCGAGGTCGCCGGCGGGCCAGGCGTCGCCATGGCCGAGGCAGAACAGGAGATAGACGTCGGCTGTCCACGGTCCGATGCCGGGCAGTGCGACCAGCGTGTGATGCGCCGCGTCGGCCTCCTCCTCGCCGAGCACTTCGAGGTTCAGCCGCTGCGCGGTGATTTCGCGCGCGAGGTGTTTCAGTGTCTTGATCTTGGCGGCGGAGAGGCCGAGACGCCCGAGCCGGTCGGTGCGGGCGCGGCGCACCGCGTCATGGTCGAACGGATCGAAGGCGGCCGACAACCGTCCCCAGATCGCCGCGGCGCTTGCTGTGGAAAGCTGCTGCCCGCAGACGATGTGAGCAAGCCCCATAAAGCCCGGCTCGCGCCGGCGCAGCGCGGGCATGCCCGCGATTTCGAATACGGGCTTGAGGCGCGGGTCGCGCTTGATCAGCGCATGGATGGCCTCTGCGAGGTCGGACTGGGTTTCGAGATGAATGGTCATGTGGCTCAGCTCGTCATGCGCGGGCTTGACCCGCGCATCCATCTCCTATCGTAACAGAGTCTTGGACGATCGATGACCGGGGTAAGCCCGGCCATGACGAGATCTGTGCATATGGCGCCACCCGTTTTCCGATTTGCCCCCAGCCCGAACGGCCTCCTGCATCTCGGGCACGCCTATTCGGCGCTGCTGAACTCCGATCGCGCACGCGACACCAGCGGGCGGTTGTTGCTGCGGATCGAGGACATCGACGCGACGCGCTGCCGGCCGGAGTATGAGACAGCGGCCTATGAGGACCTCGCGTGGCTCGGGATTGCCTGGGAGACGCCGGTGCGGCGGCAGTCCGAGCATCTCGGCGATTATCACGCCGCGCTGGAGAAGCTCTCCGCGCTTGGACTCGTCTATCCCGCCTTCGAGAGCCGCGCCGAGATCGCAAAGCTAGTAGCCGCAAGAGAAGCTGACGGCCCATGGCCACGCGATCCCGATGGCGCCCCGCTCTATCCCGGCACTGCGAAATCGCTATCCGCCGATGAGCGTGACCGGCTGATCGCTTCCGGCGCGCCTTATGCGCTGCGGCTCGACATGGCGGCCGCCTGCCGCCGCGCCGCCAGCGTGACCTGGAATGAACTCGGCGAAGGACTCGATGGCGAGCGCGGCATCGTCCCGGCGCAGCCTGAGGCCTGGGGGGACGTCATCCTGGCCCGCAAGGAGACGCCGACCAGCTACCATCTCTCCGTGGTCGTGGACGACGCCCTCCAGGCTGTCAGCGAGGTGGTGCGGGGCCAGGACCTGTTTCACGCCACCTCAGTCCATCGTCTGCTCCAGGTTCTGCTCGGCCTGCCGGAACCCGCCTATCGCCACCATCCGCTGATTCGCGACGAGGCGGGGCGGAAGCTGTCGAAATCGAGCCTGTCGACCGGTCTGCGGGAGTTGCGCGCCGCCGGTGCCTCGCCTATCGGCATCCGCCGGCTGTTGGGATTAGGTTAAGTTTCTCTGGGGTTTAGCAAAACGCCGCCGTGACTCCTGGGGTTCCGCCGTGCCATGCTCGCTTCACGACCCGGGGGTCGAAGGGGATGCTCCCAAGGGGATTTATGGCGGCGAAAACGCGCGCAGCGCGCACCACGCGGACGTCCAGGCGACCGCCTCGGAAGCAGTCCAGGGCGGCTGGCACGGCGCGTAAGCGCACCACCAAGACCGTCGCTCCTGACGTGGTCCACGCCGCGCTCGCCGCCTTTGCCCATGAGGTCCGCACCCCCCTGACCGGCATTCTGGCGATCAGCGACCTGCTCGCGACCTCCGATCTCGGTGAGCGGGAACGGCGCTGGGCCGACACCATCAAGGCCGGTGCCGAACATCTGGCGAGCCTTGCCACGCTGTTCGTGGACGCAGCCCGGACCGGGAAGGGTGGCGCCACACTGCGGCAGGACTTGTTCGACCTGCGGGCGCTCGCTCGCAGCGCCGGCGATTCGCTTGCCGGACGCGCCGCGGCCAAGGGCCTCCAGGCGCAGATCGACATCTCCGAAAAGCTTCCCGGGCTGGTGGTGGGCGATCCCGTGCGCCTGCGCGCTGCGCTCGAGAACCTGATCGACAATGCCGTCAAATTCACCGAGCACGGCGGCGTGGCGCTAGCGGTGGCGCCCTGGCGTCCGGCCAAGGACAAGGCAAAGGGCAAAGGTAGCGTCGGCGTCGCCTTCTCGGTGTCCGACAGCGGCATCGGCCTGTCCATGGCCGAGATCAAGCGGCTGTTCCGCCCGTTCACCCAGGCCAATGTCACGATTGCCTCGCGCTTCGGCGGCGCCGGCCTCGGTCTATCCTCGGTGAAGCAACTTGCGCGCGCGATGGGCGGCGACATCACGGTCGCACCGCGCCGTGGCGGCGGCGCCACCTTCACATTGACGGTGTCGGTGGATGCGACGGGACCGGGCAACTCCCGCAAGGCGAAGAACGCCAGCGGGGCCGATGCCGTCGCGGCGCTCCGTGTGCTCAGCGTCGAGGACAATCCGTTCGGCCGCGTCGTGCTCAACACCATTTTGACCGAGCTCGGCCATCATGCCGAGTTCATCGGGCGCGGCGAGGACGCGGTCGACCGCCTCACCCAGGGGGCTTTCGACGCGGTGCTGATGGATATGGTGCTGCCGGGCATCGACGGCATCGAAGCCATCCGGCGGATCCGCACCATGGCGACGCCGATCGCTCAAATCCCCATCATCGGCGTTTCCGGCCGCGTCGAGGACGAGGCGGCGTCGCGCGCAGCCGGCGCCGACGCATTCCTGGTCAAGCCTGTGTCTCCGCGTGCTTTAGCGACTGCGCTGCTTGAAGCGAAACGCCGTGAGGAAGCCGCGACTTGATGATCGCGGCATTGAGTTCGCCGCCGTAAACGAAGATCGCGGCGATGAAGTACAGAAACACCAGCGCGATGATCACCGAGGCGAGCCCTGCATACATCGTCACGTAATTGTTGGCGAAGCGCGCCAGATATTGGCCGAACACGATGCCCGAGATCAGCGACGCCACCATGGTGAAGACGATGCCGGGCAGGATCTGGAAGAAGCTGCGCCGCCCGGCCGGCAGCCAGGCATGCAGGATGAACAGCGCCACGACCAGCGCACCGATGGTGATGCCATAGCGCAGCCAGGTGAGGATGCTCTCGTTGCTTTCGACGAACAGCGGAATGTAGCGCCGCGCTGCCTCGATGATCAGCGGGCCGAGCACGATCAAGAACGCCATGGCGAGCGCGGTGAAGGCCGCGACCAGCGTGTAGCCGATCGACTCCAGCCGCAGCCAGTACCAGCGCCGCATCTCCACCACCGCATAGGCGCGGTTGAGCGCAACCCGCAGCGCCTCGACGCCGTTCGAGGCGAAGTAGACCGACAGCACCGCGCCGATGGTCAGCGCGCCGGAGCGGGTGGTAGTCAGCACGTCGTGCACCTCGCCCGAGATCGAATCGGAGACCTGCTTGGGCCAGATCTCGAGCATCAGCCCAGCCGCCTGGTCGGCGAGTTCCTTGGAGCCGAAGAAGCCGGCGAGCGAGGTCAGCACGATCAGGAACGGGAATAGCGCCATCAGCGTCGACAGCGCGATGTGGCTTGCGATCGCCCAGCCGTCGTCGGCCAGGAACGTGTAGAACGCATCCATCACGACGACGTAGATGTAGCGGATGGCCCTCACAGCTTGCCCCAGAGCACACCTGCTCCCCGCAAGCGGGGAGAAGCGAAGATGGCCGGCTGCGGACGCAAATCGGAAATCATCCTGCCAGCTTCTGACATTATTGGCTTAAAAGCCAGATCGCGAATGCCGTAGCGGACCGCCGCACACGGTGTTATCACCCTCCAATGGCATCCCTCCTGAGTACTTTCATCCTGCCGGTGGCAGCCGGCGCCGTGGCGTTGGTGCTGCTGCTCGGTCTCGTCAACATGATGCGCGGCGGCTCGCCCAACACCTCGCAGAAGCTGATGCGCCTGCGCGTGCTGCTTCAGTTCGTGGCGATCGTCATCGCCATGGTCGCGGTCTGGGCGATGGGGCGTTAAATATGGTCGTGCTCAACCGCATCTATACGAAGACTGGTGACGACGGCACGACAGCGCTCGGCTCGGGCGAACGCCGTCCGAAATACGATCTACGCATCGCGGCCTATGGTACGGTCGACGAGACCAATGCCGCGATCGGCGTGGTACGGTTGCAGACCAAGGACGCGCCCGAGCTCGACGCAATGCTTGGCCGCATCCAGAATGATCTGTTCGATCTCGGCGCCGATCTCGCGGTGCCTGAGCGTGAAGGCAAGGCGGAGCGGCTGCGGGTGGTCGCAAGCCAAGTCGAGCGGCTCGAGCGCGACATCGACACGCTCAACGACAGACTGGCGCCACTGACCTCCTTCGTGCTGCCGGGCGGCACGCCGGCCGCCGCCTATCTCCACGTCGCCCGTACGATATGCCGCAGGGCGGAACGGGTGATGGTGGAACTGGCGGCCCAGCCCGGCGAGCCTGTCGGTGCTGCTGGCATCCAGTATATGAACCGCCTGTCGGATTTTTTGTTCGTGGCGAGCCGCGCCGCCAACCATAACGGCGCCGGCGACGTGCTCTGGATTCCGGGCCAGAATCGCTGACCCATCGAGCAGCGCATTTCTACGATCTAAAATTTGGCCCCTTCGCGCGTTGACCGGGCCGGATCAGGCCTTTAGGTTCCGCGCCAGTTGATAACCCCCCTCCCAAATTGAGTGAAAGAGGATCGATGAAGGTCTTGGTACCGGTAAAGCGGGTGGTCGATTACAACGTCAAGGTCCGCGTCAAAGGCGATGGATCGGGCGTTGAACTCGCCAACGTAAAAATGTCGATGAACCCGTTCGACGAAATCGCGGTCGAGGAAGCGCTGCGCCTGAAGGAAGGTGGCAAGGCCACCGAGGTCGTAGTGGTTTCCATCGGACCGGCGCAGGCGTCGGAGACGATCCGCACCGGTCTCGCCATGGGCGCCGACCGCGGCATCCTGGTGAAGGCCGAGGGCACCGTCGAGCCGCTCGCTGTCGCCAAGATCCTGAAGAAAGTTGCCGAAGAAGAGCAGCCGGGTCTGATCATTCTCGGCAAGCAGGCAATCGACGACGACTCGAACCAGACCGGCCAGATGCTGGCCGCGCTGCTCGGCTGGTCGCAGGCGACGTTTGCGTCGAAGCTCGAGGTCGAAGGAAGCGACTTCAAGGTCACCCGCGAAGTCGACGGCGGTCTGCAGACCGTGAAGCTGAAGGGACCGGCGATCGTCACCACCGATCTCCGTCTCAACGAGCCGCGCTATGCGTCGCTGCCCAACATCATGAAGGCCAAGAAGAAGCCGATCGCGGAGAAGGCCGTCGCCGATTACGGCGTCGACGTCACCGCGCGCCTCGAAGTTCTGAAGACGGCAGAGCCCGCGGGCCGCAAGGCCGGCGTCAAGGTCAAGGACGTCGCCGAGCTGGTGTCGAAGCTCAAGAACGAAGCCGGGGTGCTCTGATGACGACGCTGTTGATTGCCGAACACGAACACGAAGTCCTCAAGGACTCCACCAACAAGGCGCTGACCGCGGCTTCCCAGCTCGGCGGCGACGTTCACGTGCTGGTCGCCGGCGGCGGGCAGGGCACCAAGGCTGCGGCCGAGGCGGCCTCCAAGCTTGCCGGTGTTGCGAAGGTGCTGGTCGCCGAAGGCGACGCTTACGCGCACGATCTCGCCGAGCCGCTGGCCGCGCTGATCGTCTCGCTGGCGCCGTCCTATGACGCGATCGTCGCGCCCGCGACCTCGCGCTTCAAAAACGTGATGCCGCGCGTCGCCGCTCTGCTCGACGTCATGCAGGTATCGGAGATCATCAAGGTGGTCGCCCCCGACACCTATGAGCGTCCGATCTATGCCGGCAACGCCATCCAGACGGTGAAGTCGAAGGACGCCAAGAAGGTCATCACGGTCCGCACCTCGACCTTCGCGGCCGCCGCTGCCGGCGGCAGCGCGCCGGTCGAGAGTGTCGCCGCAGTGGCCGATCCGGGCCTGTCGTCCTTCGTCGGTGAGGAGGTCGCCAAGAGCGACCGTCCGGAGCTGACCTCGGCCAAGATCATCGTCTCCGGTGGTCGCGCCATGCAGAGCCGCGAGAACTTCGCGAAATACATCGAGCCGCTCGCCGACAAGCTCGGCGCCGGCGTCGGTGCCTCGCGCGCGGCGGTCGACGCCGGCTATGCGCCGAACGACTGGCAGGTCGGCCAGACCGGCAAGGTCGTGGCCCCCGAGCTCTACGTCGCGGTCGGTATCTCCGGCGCGATCCAGCATCTGGCCGGCATGAAGGACTCCAAGGTGATCGTCGCGATCAACAAGGACGAGGACGCGCCGATCTTCCAGGTCGCCGATTACGGCCTGGTCGCCGACCTCTACCAGGCGGTTCCTGAGCTGACGGCCGAACTCGGCAAGCTCGGCAAGTAAAATGCGCTGAAAACACCGGCCGGAGGTATACTCCGGCCGGTTTTTCATTTCTGAGGCGTTTTCTTTGGCGCGGGGCACGCCGGAGAGGCGATCCAATCTAGGTTTCGGGCCCGGGTTCTGATTAAATCAGGCTTCTGATTGGATCAGACCTCCCGGCTTGGGGGATAGGCAGGCGCGATATGCGCGCCGTTCCGGTGGATAATATTATGGCGGCAGTGATCAAGAAGGTCGGCGTGATCGGCGCGGGTCAGATGGGCAGTGGCATCGCGCATGTCGCGGCGTTGGCCGGCTTCGACGTGGTTCTCAACGACATCTCGGCCGATCGTCTCAAGTCAGGCATGGCCACCATCAACGGGAACCTGGCGCGTCAGGTCTCCAAGAAGGTCGTCACCGAGGATGCCAAGACCAAGGCGCTGTCGCGCATCGCGCTTGCCGAGAAGCTCGACGACCTCGCCGACTGTGACCTCGTGATCGAGACCGCGGTCGAGAAGGAAGAGGTCAAGCGCAAGATCTTTCATGAGCTCTGCGCCGTGTTGAAGCCGGAGGCGATCGTTGCCTCCGACACGTCCTCCATCTCAATCACCCGCCTTGCCGCCGCCACCGACCGGCCCGAGCGCTTCATCGGCATTCACTTCATGAATCCGGTGCCGCTGATGGAACTCGTCGAGCTGATCCGCGGTATCGCAACCGACGACTCGACCTTCGAGGCGTCCAAGGAATTCGTTGCCAAGCTCGGCAAGCAGGTCGCGGTCTCCGAGGATTTCCCGGCCTTCATCGTCAACCGAATCCTGCTGCCGATGATCAACGAGGCGATCTACACGCTGTACGAAGGCGTCGGCAACGTCGAGGCGATCGACGCCGCGATGAAGCTCGGCGCGCACCATCCGATGGGCCCGCTGGAACTCGCCGACTTCATCGGCCTCGATACCTGCCTGTCGATCATGCAGGTGCTGCACGAGGGCCTGGCGGACTCCAAGTACCGGCCGTGCCCGCTGCTGGTGAAATACGTCGAGGCCGGCTGGCTCGGCCGCAAGACCCAGCGCGGCTTCTACGACTACCGCGGCGCCAAGCCGGTTCCGACCAGGTAAGGCCGCGCGGCCGTAGGGTGGGCAAAGGCGCGCAGCGCCGTGCCCACCTGTTTCCAATCATGCGGTGGATTTGGTGGGCACGCTTCGCTTTGCCCCATGAAATCTACGGCACTTCGTGTCGGACTGTGTCCGGAACACGAAACCGTCCGAAATCTCCACGCCCCGTTAACCCATCGTCCCTAGCCTGCTGCCGGTACGAGGGTTTGCGTAATGGACATGATGGCGATGGTCAGCACCATGCTGGCCGCTCAGCAGGGCGCGCGGCAGTCGAATATCGCGGCGACGCTGACGAAGCAGAATATGGATATGGAGAAATCCACCGTCCTGACGCTGCTCGGCGCCGGTCAGCCCTCACTCACCAATGTCGGCCCCGGCATCGGCGGCAATCTGAATATTGCCGCCTAACTAGCTCCCGACGCCTAGTTCACTCCTGTCATTCCGGGGCGCCGCCACCGGGCCTGCGCGAAGCGCGGCCCGATGACAGGTTCCGCGGCTTCGACTTCGCCAGGCGAGGCGGCAGCAGCGGGGTGAGAGCGCGCGATCTCAGATCACGCCGAGCGCCTCCATCGCTTCCGCAACGCGAACGAAGCTTGCGATGTTAGCGCCCAGAACGTAGTCGCCTGGTGCGCCGTAGTCGGCAGCGGTCTCGGCACAGCGATCGTGAATATTGCGCATGATGTCGGCGAGACGCTCTTCGGTTTGCTCGAACGTCCAGCTGTCGCGCGATGCGTTCTGCTGCATTTCCAGCGCCGAGGTGGCGACCCCGCCGGCATTGGCGGCTTTGCCAGGTCCGAACAGGATGCCGGCTTCCTGGAAGGCGTGCACGGCGTCGGGCGTGCTTGGCATGTTGGCTCCCTCACCGACCGCAACAACGCCGTTGCGGATGAGTGTCAGCGCATCTTTTCCAGTCAGCTCGTTTTGTGTGGCAGAGGGTAGCGCGACATCGCACGGGACGTCCCAGATCGAGCCTCCCTCGATATAGTGCGCGCCGGCCTTCTTCAGATGCGCATATTGGGAAATGCGCTCACGTCGAACTTCCTTGATCTCCTTGACGAGTTCGATGTCGATGCCGCGCTCGTCGACGACGTATCCGTTCGAATCCGAGCAGGCCACGACCTTGCCGCCGAACTCGGCGATCTTTTCCATGGCATAGATTGCAACATTGCCCGAACCGGAGACCACGACGCGCCGGCCGTCGAACGATTGCCCCTTCGTCTGCAGCATGCTCTGCACGAAATACGTCGCTCCATAGCCGGTCGCTTCCGTGCGGGCGCGGGAACCGCCATAGACGAGTCCCTTTCCGGTCAGAACGCCCGCCTCATAACGGTTGGTCAGCCGCTTGTACTGTCCGAACATAAAGCCGATCTCGCGACCGCCCACGCCGATGTCTCCGGCCGGAACGTCGACATATTCGCCGAGATGACGATGAAGCTCGGTCATGAAGGACTGGCAGAACCGCATGATCTCGCCGTCGGAGCGGCCGCGCGGGTTGAAGTCGGATCCGCCCTTGCCGCCGCCGATCGGCATGCCGGTCAGCGCGTTCTTGAACGTCTGTTCGAAGCCAAGAAACTTGATGATGCCGATGTTCACGGACGGGTGAAAGCGCAGTCCGCCCTTATAGGGGCCCAGCGCCGAGTTGAACTGCACCCTGAAGCCGCGATTGATGCGAACCTGCCCCTTGTCGTCCACCCAGGGCACACGAAAGATGATCTGCCGCTCCGGCTCACAGAGCCGCTCGATCAGGGCACTGTTGGCGTAGCGTGGATGCTTGGCCACCACACGGCCGAGGCTTCCGAGTACCTCCTTGACAGCTTGATGAAATTCTTCCTCGCCCGAATTTCTGTGCAGAACCTCCGTTAGGATGGGCTCCAGCTTTTCATCGATATGAACCACGGTCTCGTATTCCCCAATCTTGAAAGTGTGGGAGCGGTCCTAGCCCAATCTTTGTGCAATCGTCTAGAAGCTAGCCGCGGCAGGGCTAGCGGCGGCCCGGATCAGCTTGAGCGCATCCTCGCTCGCCCATTCCGCCGGTCCCGCGATCGTCGCGATCTCGCAGCCCTGGGGATCGACCAGCACCGAGGTCGGCATGCCCAGCGCCCGGCCTATCGCCTTAAGGTCCTGAAAAACCTTGGCTTTCTGGTCGTTGAAATAGCCGAGCCGGGTCAGATTGGCCTCTTTCAGGAAAGTTCTGGGCTTTTCCGGATCGCGGGTATCGATGTTGATCGCCACCACCTCGAAATTCGGGCCCGAAAGCTTGCCCTGGAGCTCGTCCAGCGCCGGCATTTCCTTGCGGCAGGGCACGCACCAGGTGGCCCAGAGGTTCACCAGCAGCGTCTTGCCGCGAAAATCTGACAGCTTCTTCGGCTTGCCGTCGGCATCCTCGAAGGCGAGGTCGGGCAGCTTCAGCGGCGTGCTCGCCATGGTCAGCGCCGCTACCTCGCCCTGGGCGAGCGGGGCAATCTTCTGCGCCGTCGTCACCGCCGCCCGGCACGCCGGATCGCCGGATGGGGCCCGGCTCAGGCCCAGTCCGTACAGCGCGGCGAAGCCGGCCAGCCCTCCGATCGCCACGGTGGCGATAACGAGGGGGATCCGGCGCGTGGCGGAGGGCTTCTGGTCGAGCATATCGTTTGTCATCCGGTCGCAGATATGGCTATCAGGGGGCCTCTTAGTACGGCTGGCGGCGGCCAGCAAACGTGCGGCAGGGCCGCGCAGCAACAGCAAGGGCCGCTAGCAGCGCGACAGGCAAGGCGTGAGCAGGGGATCATGAGCAACAAGATGTGGGGCGGCCGGTTCTCGGAACGTCCCGACGAGATCATGGAAGAGATCAACGTCTCCATCGACGTCGATCGTCACCTCTTTGCCCAGGACATTGCCGCGTCCAAGGCCCACGCCGCGATGCTGGCCAGCCAGGGCATCATCACGGCCTCTGATGCGAAAAATATCGGCAAGGGTCTAGACACGATTTTGTCAGAGATCGGCCAGGGCGGCTTCGCGTTCAAGCGCGCGCTCGAAGACATCCATATGAACGTCGAGAGCCGCCTGTCCGAGCTGATCGGCCCAGCTGCCGGCCGCCTGCACACTGCGCGCTCGCGCAACGACCAGGTCGCGACCGATTTTCGCCTGTTCGTCCGCGACGTCATCGACGAGACCGACGCCGCACTCTCCGCGTTCCAGTCGGCGCTGGTGGAACGCGCGCTCGAGCATGCCGGAACTGTAATGCCGGGCTTTACGCATCTGCAGACCGCACAGCCCGTCACCTTCGGCCACCACCTGCTTGCCTATGTCGAGATGGCCGCGCGCGACCGCGGCCGTTTCCAGGACGCCCGCAAGCGGCTCAATGAATCTCCGCTCGGCGCGGCCGCGCTCGCCGGTACCTCGTTCCCGATCGACCGCCACGCCACCGCGAAGGCGCTTGGTTTCGATCGCCCGATGGCGAACTCGCTCGACGCGGTCTCCGACCGCGACTTCGTGCTGGAGACGCTGTCGGCGGCCTCGATCTGCGCGGTGCACATGTCGCGCTTTGCCGAAGAGATCGTGATCTGGACCTCGCCGCTGGTCGGCCTCATTCGCCTCAGCGACAAGTTCACCACCGGCTCCTCGATCATGCCGCAGAAGCGCAATCCGGATGCCGCCGAACTCGTGCGCGCCAAGACCGGCCGCGTCATCGGCGCGCTCAACGGCCTCCTGATCGTGATGAAGGGCCTCCCGCTCGCCTATCAAAAGGACATGCAGGAGGACAAGCAGGGCGCCATGGAGGGCTTTGCCGCGCTGTCGCTGGCGATCCGCGCCATGACCGGTATGGTTCGCGACCTCGCGCCCGACGAGGCCAGGATGAAGGCGGCTGCCGGCGAGGGCTACGCCACCGCGACCGATCTCGCCGACTGGCTGGTGCGGACGCTGAAGATGCCGTTCCGCGAGGCGCATCACGTCACCGGCCGGATCGTGGCCAAGGCCGCGCAGGACGGCGTGGCGCTGCACGAACTGCCGCTCGAGGACATGCAGGCGATCGAGCCCAAGATCGCCAAGGACGTGCTCGGCGTGCTCTCGGTCGAATCGTCGGTGAAGAGCCGGACCAGCTTTGGCGGCACCGCGCCGAAGAACGTGGCGTCCCAGGCAAAGGCTTGGGCGAAGCGGCTGGAAAAAGAGCGAAAATTGGGCTGAAGGCAAAATTTCGCTTATGTTTCATGGTCATCCGGCTCTCGCCAGAGCGCGCCAATCTCTGTATGGTGCGCCCCGCGTAGTGGGGATTTCGTCGTGACGTCAAAGTTTCGCCCGGCCGGCTCGGGGTGGGCCATCATTGTCTTGAGCCTGACAGCGCTTGCGCTTGCCGGCTGCGGCCGCAAGGGCCCGCTGGATTTGCCGCCGACCGCTTCCAGCGCCTCGACGGCCAATATCGCCGCTCCGACCGACACCGAGACCGAAGCCCAGAAGACGCCCAGCGTGTTCAATCCCACCTACGGTGCGGACGCCGCGCCCGCGGCGTCCAACGGCAAGAAGAGATCGTTTATTCTCGACCCGCTCCTGGACGAAAAGCCCAGCAGATAGGCTGGGGCAACTGAGCCAATGCCATGAACCATTTCGACTATCGCAACGGCGTGTTGCACGCCGAGGCGGTGAACCTGTCCGAGCTGGCCGCAACTGTCGGCACGCCGTTCTATTGCTATTCGACCGCGACTCTCGAGCGCCACTACCGCGTCTTCGCTGAGGCCTTCGCCGGCGAGAAGGTCCTGGTCTGCTACGCCATGAAGGCGAACTCCAACCAGTCGGTGCTGCGCACGCTGGCCAAGCTCGGCGCCGGCGCCGACGTGGTCTCGGGCGGCGAATTGAAGCGCGCGCTCGCTGCAGGCATTCCGGCCAGCAAGATCGTGTTCTCGGGTGTCGGCAAGACCGAGGCCGAGCTGCGCGCCGCGCTTGCCGCCGACATCCTCTGCCTCAACGTCGAATCCGAGCCCGAGCTCGAGCTGTTGTCGCGCCTTGCGACCGAGATGGGCAAGACCGCGCGCATCTCCGTGCGCGTCAATCCGGACGTCGATGCCGGCACGCACGCAAAGATCTCCACCGGCAAGTCCGAGAACAAGTTCGGCATCCCGCTCGTGCATGCCCGCGAAGTCTATGCGCGTGCGGCAAAACTGCCGGGCATCGAGGTGACCGGCACCGACGTGCATATCGGCAGCCAGATTACTGATCTCTCGAAGATGGAGACCGCGTTCCGCATCCTCTCCGAATTCGTGCAGACGCTGCGCGCCGATGGCCACAACATCTCGCATGTCGATTTTGGCGGCGGCCTCGGTATTCCCTACTACATGGATCGCGAGGCGCCCCCGGCGCCCGACGCCTATGCCGCCATGGTCAAGCGCGTCAGCCACAATCTCGGCTGCACGCTGATGTTCGAACCGGGGCGCATGATCGTCGGCAATGCCGGCATCCTCGTCGCCAAGGTGGTCTACGTGAAACACGGCGACGGCAAGAACTTCGTCATCATCGACGCAGCGATGAACGATTTGATCCGTCCGACGCTGTATGAGGCCCATCACGATATCCTGCCGGTGAGGCAAGCCCCCGAGGGCGCCGCCACGATTTCGGCCGACGTCGTCGGCCCGGTCTGCGAGACCGGCGACTACCTGGCCCTCGACCGCACGCTGCCGACGCCAAAGCCCGGCGATCTCCTCGCCATCATGACCGCAGGCGCCTACGGCGCGGTGCAGTCAGGCACCTACAACACGCGACCCCTGGTGCCGGAAGTGCTGGTCAAGGGCGACCAGTACGCCGTGGTGCGCCCGCGCATCGAGGTCGAGCAATTGATTGCGATGGACACGCTGGCTCCGTGGCTGTGAGGGGGTTGTTGTAGCCGATCATCGCCCAGATTGCGCTGCATGCAATCAGGCTGGACGGCGGCGAACGGATACTACGGCTCGACCGGTGTTCCCACCGGTAACGCAATGCCCTTCTCGGCCGCCACCTGCCGCAACAAGTCCGGCCGGTCCGAGATGATGCCGTCGACGCCGATCTCGATCATGCGCGCCATGTCTTCAGGCTTGTTAACCGTCCACACCACGACGCGCAGTCCGAGCGCATGGGCTTCGGCGATCAATGCCGCGGTCACATCGCCGAAATAGGGCGACCAGATCGCGCCGCCCGCAGCCTTGATCGTCCGCGGCAGCGAGCCGCCGTGATCGGCCAGGCTGAAGCCGGCCGTCCAGTTGGTCGCCTTGTCGAGCGTGACCGTCTGGCCAAAACCGCGCTGGAGCGTCAGGTACACCGTCGGCATCTTCGGCGCCTGCCGCTGGACGAGCTGCAGGGTTCTCCAGTCGAAGGACTGGATCATGACGCGGTCGGAAAATTCTTCAGTCTCGATCACTCGCAGCAGCTTCGCGACAAAAGCTTGCGGGTCGAGGGACTGGTCCGGGTGGTTCGGATCGATCTTGGTTTCGATGTTGAAGCGTACGCGCGTGTTGCCGGATTTGCGCACCAGCGCGAACAGCTCGCTCAAGGTGGGAATGCGTGTCCCCGGCACGGCGCGCTGGTCGGGGAATTGTTTCCCGTAGGCACTGTCCGGCCGGATCTGGCCGACGTCATAGGTCCTGATTTCGGCGAGCTGCAATTTTACGAAGGGCGTGCCGGGCGGAGCGATGTAGGTGCCGTCGGCGCCGCGCGCGAGATCCGGATTGAGGCCGCGTTCATGCGAGATGACGACCTCGCCATCGGTGGTCACGCCGACGTCGAGCTCCAGCGTGTCCACGCCCATCGACAGCGCATTGGCGAAGGCCGGCAGGGTGTTTTCCGGCAGCAGCGCCCGCCCGCCGCGATGCGCCTCGAGATCGAAAGCCATTGTCCGCCCTGCAGTGAGAAGTGACAGCACAGTCAAGATGATCGCAGCACGTGAGGGCATGGAAGCTCGGAGGGCAAGCGGAAAGGGCCGAATCTGAACGCCTTTTGGCGCATCCGGACATTCTACAGGCTTTCGCGCCTGTTGGAATCCTGGGCGGCAGCTTGGGTTGAGTTCGGCTGTCCGCGAGCTGCGCGACGTGCATGCCGCGTTCAGATAGCGTCAGTTCTGATAATAGCCGCGCGGCGGGTAATACTGGCGGGGCTGTGGCTGATAGTAGTAGCCCTGCTGGCCAGAGCCCTGATCGTAATAGGGCCGCTGCTGCTGCTGATAGACCTGCGCGTCATAGAGCGCGCGGCTGCCGCGCGGTGCCGGATAGCGCGCGCCGGTGTCGCTGCCATCGGCCGGATAAATGTAATTGTCGTCCTGCGGCATGTAGCGACGCGCGGGCTGCGCCGGCGGCGTCAGATACACGGGACCACCGGCGGCACCGTACTGCTCTTCGGCGGGTAGCCCGGCGCGAGCGACCGCATCGGCGTTGCGACCGCGCGGATTGCGAGCCAGGGCGACCTGCGCCGAGCCGGTCAGCGTCACCGTGGTGTTGAGTACGCCCTGCTGCTGCACCAGCGCGTAAAGTGTCGATGCATTCTGGCGCGATAGCCGCACGCATCCGTGCGAGGCGGGCGAGCCGAGACGGCCGACCGAGTCGGTGCCGTGGATGGCGTGCCCGATCTTGGTGAAGAAGATCGAGTGCGGCATCGGCGCGTCGTCGAATTCCTTCGAGTAGTGCTCCTCTTCCATGCGGAAGGCGCGGAACGCGCCATTCGGCGTCTCGCGCGAGGGGACGCCGGTCGATACCGGCCAGTGGTAGCGCGTGACGCCGTCGACCACGACGGTCATCTGCTGATTGTCCTTGTCGATGGTAATGGCGACTTTGGCCTGCGCGGTGCCCGCGCTCAAAAGCATCAGGGAGGTGAAGGCAATGAATAAGGAACGCATCTGGGAACGCATTTGAGTCCTGGCCTCCGGCCTGTTCACGCAAGCGCCGCGGCTCTCCGTCCCCCGGCGTGCAACATGCCTGCAATCCGGCTTTCGTTCCAGCGGCCTGCCTGCCCATCGTTAACGTGATGCCGGACGTAAGCAAGGCCGCTTTGTGCCGTGTCTGTCCCGGTGGTGCTGACATTTTCGCGAGCGGTGCACGTTCATAACGCCGACAATTCGTCACAAAGGCGCAACCATTTGGCCCCCCGGGCGTTGATCGTGGCTACCCTCGATTGGCGTTCGCCGCCGTTTCCCCGTGTACTTCCCGTATAATTCGCTTGGGACTGAAGATGAACAAAGCCCGTATCGCCGCCGCGCCATCGCCGGCTGGTTTGCCCGTCCGCCTGCTGTTTGCAGCCGCCGCCATCCTTCTCGCCCTGTTGTCGCTGCCACCAGCCAGCCATGCACAGGGCATCGTACGCGGCGCCCGGGAGGGCTCCTATGAAGGCAACCGGATCGCCGGCCCGGTGGGTGGCGCGGTCGGAGGTGTCGTCGGTGCCGGTGTCGGCGGAGCCGTCGGCGCAGTCGAGGGCGTGTTCGGCATTCCGCACCATCGCTACCGTCACTGCCACGGCTATTACGACGGGTATCATCACTTCCATTGCTACAGGTAATGGATGGTCATTCCGGGGCGCCGAAAGGCGAACCCGGAATCCATTGTGCGGCAGAGTCGGTGGATGAATGGATTCCGGGTTCGCGACTTCGTCGCGCTCCGGAATGACGGCAGGGGTCAATTCTTCAGCCGATAACCCGTGCGGAAGATCCACCAAATGATGGCCAGGCAGATCACCAGGAAGGCCAGCGTCATGCCGATGCTGACGCTCGGGCTGACATCGGCGATCTCGTAGAAGCTCCAGCGGAAGCCGGAGATGAGATAGACGACCGGATTGAGCAGCGCCACCGTGTGCCAGGCCGGGGGCAGCATGTTGATGGAATAGAAGCTGCCGCCGAGGAAGGTCAGCGGCGTTACCACCAGCATCGGGATCATCTGCAGCTTTTCGAAGCCGTCGGCCCAGATGCCGATGATGAAGCCGAACAGGCTGAAGGTTACCGCCGTCAGCACCAGAAAGGTCAGCATCCAGACTGGATGGAGGATATGCAGTGGTACGAACAAGCCTGCCGTAGCCAGGATGATCAGTCCGAGAATGATCGACTTGGTCGCGGCGGCGCCGACATAGCCGAGCACGATCTCGAAATAGGAGATCGGCGCCGACAGGATCTCGTAGATCGTGCCGGCGAATTTCGGGAAGTAGATGCCGAACGAGGCGTTGGCGATGCTCTGCGTCAGCACCGAAAGCATGATCAGGCCCGGCACGATGAAGGTGCCGTAGCTGACGCCCTCGACCTCGCTGATGCGCGAGCCTATCGCGGCGCCGAACACCACGAAATAGAGCGAGGTCGAGACCACGGGCGAGACGATGCTTTGCAGCAACGTGCGCCAGGTGCGCGCCATTTCGAACAGATAGATGGCGCGGATGGCGCGGTAGTTCATGACGTCCTCACGAGGTCGACGAAGATATCCTCGAGCGACGATTGCGTCGTGTCGAGATCGTTGAAGAGGATGCCGGCGGTGCGGAGGTCGCTGAGCAGGCTGGTGATGCCGGTGCGCTCCCCCCTGGTGTCGTAGTCGTAGACCAGCGTCGCGCCGCTGTCGCAGAGGTCCAGCTTGTAGGGAGCGAGGCTCTCCGGTAGCGTATCGAGCTTGCCCTGCAGGTGCAGCGTCAGTCGCTTCTTGCCGAGCTTCTGCATCAACGTCACCTTGTCCTCGACCAGCACGATCTCGCCCTTGTTGATGACGCCGATGCGGTCGGCCATCTCCTCGGCTTCCTCGATGTAGTGCGTGGTGAGAATGATGGTGACGCCGGATTGCTGAAGACCACGCACCACCTCCCACATGCCCTTGCGCAGTTCGACGTCGACGCCGGCGGTGGGCTCGTCCAGGAACAGGACCTGCGGCTCGTGCGAGAGCGCCTTTGCGATCATCACGCGGCGCTTCATGCCGCCGGAGAGCGTGATGATCTTGTTGTCCTTCTTGTCCCACAGCGAGAGGTCCTTCAGCACCTTCTCGATATGCGCAGGGTTCTTCGGCTTGCCGAACAGGCCGCGGGAGAAGCTCACGGTCGCCCATACGGTCTCGAAGGCGTCGGTGTGCAATTCCTGCGGCACCAGGCCGATCAGCGAGCGTGCCTTGCGGTACGAGGTCTGGATGTCCTCGCCGCCGACGGTGACCTTGCCTTCGCTCGGGTTGGCGATGCCGCAGACGATCGAGATCAGCGTGGTCTTGCCGGCACCGTTCGGGCCGAGCAGCGCGAAAATCTCGCCGCGCTTGATGTCGAGATTGATGTTCTTGAGCGCCTTGAAGCCGGACCCATAGGTCTTCGACAAATTGGTGAGGGAAATGATGGAGGACATGATGGCCGGAAGACTGGGGAGGGGAGGCTGGAACCCGGCCCGGGGGGCGGTCAGCGGAGCCCTGAAATAGGAACGCACCTGTCCGGCTGCAATTGGCCGGAGAAAAATGGTCTCAAAACAGGCCCTTCGGTGGCAGGTTTTTGGGTTTAAGTGTTGCGCGATGGTCACGGGCGACGGCTAAGATCGTCGTTCACGCGGCTCTTGGTTGCGTCTGCGAGCGGGCCATGGCTACGATTCCGGCCAATCGCAAAGCGTATGTCCCCGAGGAAAAGATCGATGAGACCGAACGGCCGTCACACCGCCGGCGCCAGCCAGTTGTCCGCCCTCCGCGCGTGGGCGATCTGCCTGCTCCTGCTGTCAGCTGTTGCCATCAGCCCGACCAGCGCCAGGGCCGCTCCGACCCAGGCCGCGGCTCAGGCGGCTGCCACGACGCATGTCTATCTGCTCCGCGGCGTGCTCAACGTCTTCTCGCTCGGTCTCGACACGATCGGCGCCCGGCTCCAGGCGCAGGGCATTCCGGTGACGGTTGCGAACTTCATGTCCTGGTCCTCGCTCGCCGACGAGGCGGCGACCGCCTACAAGGCGGGTCGGCTCAAGACCATCATCCTGGTCGGTCATTCCTCCGGCGCGACCGCGCTCCCCGACATGATCGCCAAGCTCAACCAGCTCGGTGTTCCCGTGAAGCTCGCGATCGGCCTCGACTCGGTGTTCAAGACCCAGCTGTCGACCGGCGCCGAACGCTACATCAATATCTACATTGGCGATGGTCCTGGCGAGCCGGTTCGGGCCGCGGCCGGCCTTCGCGGCAAGCTCGACAATGTTGACGTGCGCGGCACCGGCGTCGGCCATATCTCGATCGACAAGAGTGAGGCGATCCAGCGCCGCGTGATCGCCGAGATCGACGCCGCGGTCATGCGTTCGCGCGCACCGGCAGCCCCGGTCGCCGAGCCCGGCGCACCGCGTCGGGCCCGTTCGGCGGCCGCGACGGCGCCGGCCCGGAACTAAAGCCTCTAGCCGGAGACGGCTAACGACATCATGCCGCCGCCGACAAGCAAGTCGGCGGCGGCATCGTTTTTGCGACTACTTGGACACGAGTTGCCGAGATGGCCGCGCGATCCTGACGGGATGCCTGCAAGCAAAGACGAGCATCCCCTGGATGACGGCGTGTCGGACACCTGATCAACGTCGCCAGGTGCCTATTGTCGTCGGAATTGTCCCGGCTGTCCGCGAGGGCTGTGCCTTTGGGGTGACAGCCAGTTGTGTGTTAGGGCGGTTAGGATGAGCCCTGTTTTGCAGAATTTTGGAATCTCGTGTCCGGTCATCGGGCGCGAGGACAGGGAATGAACATGAAGAAATTTGCTGCGGCTGCCGTGCTCCTCGCTCTTGGACCTGTGGCCGCCTCGGCCGCGGACCTCGCCGTCAAGGCGCGCCCGATGGCAGTGGATCCCGGCTACAATTGGAGCGGCTTCTATGCCGGCGTGAACGGTGGCTATGTCTGGAACAACACCAGCGACGTTGCCGTTTCGGGCTCCCCTCTGATCACGTCCTCGCAGCCGGGAGTTGTACCCTTCGCCGTCGGTGGATTGCGGCCGGAAGGCTATCTCGTCGGTGGACAGGTCGGTTGGAATTATCAGTTCGGCAGCGGATTGGTCGGCATCGAGGCGGATTTCGATTACGCCGACATCAAGGACTCCCGCAATGTCGATCTCCCGGCGATCGGACCAGTTGTCCGGACCACCGCGAGCGAGAAGATCGACTTCTTCGGCACGGTGCGCGGCCGTCTCGGCGGAATCGTGTCGCAGCGGCTGTTGCTGTTCGTGACCGGAGGTCTCGCTTACGCCAACGTCAAGGACAGCGCCAACATCAATGAGTTCTTCAACCTGCCGCCGATCGGACGCCAGTTCATCGCGAACGCCTCCGACATGCGGTTCGGATGGACGGTCGGCGCCGGCGCGGAATGGGCCGTCGCCAGGAATTGGAGCGTCAAGGGCGAGTACCTCTATTACGATCTCGGCAGCCGAACGATCACGGGCTTCCAGACCAATCCCGTCGACACCGCGTTCGCGACCTACAGGTTCTCGACCCGCGGAAACATCGTGAAAGCCGGACTGAACTACAAGTTCGACTGGAGCGGCCCGGTCGTCGCGAAGTACTGAGTCCCTAGGCGCCCGGGCCTCCCGGCATGGTCCGGGCGCCGGGATTGACGCCCTTTCGTGCCCCAAAAACCACCCAATCGGTGGTCACTAAGCCCGTTTGGGGAGGCGATCGCCTTCCGTGGCGGGACTGCTGGACCGATGATCGATTTAAGGCGAATTGTCGTGCTGGCAGCGATTGCGCTGCTTGCCCTGGGCACGGGCGCGGCCGCGGCCCCACCCGCCAAGCCGAAGCGCGCAGCAGTCGCGGCCATCGCGCCGCCACCGCCTCCCGCGCCACCTGTCGAACCGCTACCGCCGCCGAAGGTCTACCTGTTTCGCGGTGCCATGGGGCCGATTTTCTCGACCGGCATGGACCGGCTCAGCGAGAAACTGACGCAGGCGGGCTTTTCGGCCGACGTCTATGAATTCACCCTTTGCCGGCTGATCGGCAACCGCGTCATTTCCAGTTACAAGGAGACGCCGGCGCCGATCGTGCTGATCGGCCACTCCATGGGCGGGCTGTGCTCGGTCGTCATCTCCGAGATGGCGGCCAAGGAGAACATCCCGATCAGCCTTGTCATCGCCATCGATTCCGCACATGCGACCAGCGAGGTGCCGCTCAATGTCGAGCGCTTCATCAATATCTTCATGTCCGATAGCGTGCTCGGCGGCGGCGACGTCGTGGCCGTGCCTGGCTATCGCGGTCATTATGCGAGCTATGACCTCAAGGAGAACTCGCGCGTCACCCACATCAACATCGAGAAGTCTGACGACATCCATCGCCAGATCATCGAGATGGTGACGCAGTTGCCGCGCATCCCGGTCCAGACCCAGGCCGATGCCGTGCCGCTGCGCTATCTCGTGCCCGCCGATACGCTGGTCGAATTGTGGGACTCCGGCGTTCGGGTTCCGGTGCGCACGGGCGACACCATGGAGAGCATCGCCGCGGCCCACCGCGTGCCAGTATGGACGCTCGCGCAGAGCAACTCGTTACCGGAGAACGCGCCGCTCACCCCCGGCCAGTCCATCATCGTCCCGCGCCACCTGACGCCGCCCGAGCCGGTGGCCGCGATGGCGATGCCGCCGCCGGGGCGGAAGTAGGAGCACTTCGCCTCTGCCGCGCGCGGGGAGACGGAGTAGGCCCGCTCAGACGTTCGACCCGTGGATCGCCTCGATCACGGCATCCGTCACTTCCTTCGTCGTCGCCTTGCCCCCGACATCGGGCGTCAGCACGCCGGCCGCGCAAACGCGTTCGACGGCCGCCATCAGCCGTGACGCGGCGTCCTTCTCGCCGAGATGCTCGAGCATCTGTGCGCCGGTCCAGAAGGTTGCGACCGGGTTGGCGATGCCCTTGCCGGTGATGTCGAAGGCCGAGCCGTGGATCGGCTCGAACATCGAGGGGAAGCGGCGCTGCGGATCGATGTTCCCAGTCGGCGCCACGCCGAGGCTGCCGGCGAGCGCGCCGGCGAGATCGGAGAGGATGTCGGCGTGGAGGTTGGTCGCGACAATGGTGTCGAGGCTCTTCGGATGCAGCGTCATGCGCACGGTCATGGCATCGACCAGCATCTTGTCCCAGCTGACGTCGGGGAATTCGCCGGCGACTTCGGCGGCGATCTCGTCCCACATCACCATGCCATGGCGCTGTGCGTTCGACTTGGTCACGACGGTCAGGAATTTGCGCGGACGCGACTGCGCGAGCTGGAACGCGTAGCGCATGATCCGCGTCACGCCGACGCGGGTGAAGACCGCCACCTCAGTGCCAACCTCTTCCGGCAGGCCCTTGTGGGCGCGGCCGCCCATGCCGGCATACTCGCCTTCCGAATTCTCGCGCACGATCACCCAGTCGAGATCGCCGACGCCGACATTGCGCAGCGGCGAAGCGACGCCCGGTAGGATCTTGGTCGGCCGCACATTGGCGTATTGGTCAAAGCCCTGGCAGATCGGCAGTCGCAGGCCCCACAGCGTGATGTGATCGGGCACGTCGGGCGCGCCGACCGCGCCGAAATAGATTGCGTCGAACTTCTTCAGTTCGGCGAGGCCGCCCGCCGGCATCATCACGCCGTGCTTCTTGTAATAGTCCGAGCCCCAGTCGAAGGTCTTGACGTCAAAGGCGAGGTCGCCGCTGCGCTTGGCCAGCGCCTCCAGCACGCGGACGCCGGCCGAGATCACCTCGGGTCCGATCCCGTCGGCGGGAATTGCTGCGATCGAATGGGTGCGCATGAAAATGCTCCGTTCAAGGTATCAGCAGGTTGGGTCGGCGGATCACGGTCCAGGCCGCAAGGAGTCCTGGCGGGCTGGCAAGTCGAACTCAATTCGCGCTGGCTTATACAGAAAATGATGCGCTATGACATCAGTCCAGCGAGAAGGTGGGGTGGGATGACCGAACAGCGAGCGTCGAACGAATTGCGGGTTGCCATCGCGGGCCTGGGCTCGATCGGCACCAAGATCGCGACCGCGCTCGATCAGGGCATCGAGGGACTGACACTCTCCGCCGTAGCGGTGCGCGATCCCGCAAAGCACCAGACCTTTCTGAGCGGCCTGCGCCGCCCGCCGCAGGTCATGCCCATCGACCAGCTCGGCGACGCCGCCGACATCGTGGTCGAATGCGCCCCGAGCCGGCATCTGCGCTCCATCGTCGAGCCCGCGGTGAAGCGCGGCAAGGCGGCGGTCGTCGTCAGCGTCGGTGCGCTGCTCGATAATTCCGACCTGATCGATCTCGCCCGCGCCAGTGGCGGCCGCATCATCGTGCCGACGGGCGCGCTGATCGGCCTCGATGCCGTCAACGCCGCCGCGATCGGCACCATCCATTCCGTGAAGATGGTCACGCGTAAGCCGATCGATGGTTTGAAGGGGGCGCCGTTCATCGTCGAGAACAACATCGATATCGAAAGATTGCGCGAGCCGCTGAAGCTGTTCGAAGGCACTGCGCGTGAAGCTGCAAAAGGCTTTCCTGCTAATCTCAACGTCGCGGTGGCACTGTCGCTTGCGGGCGTCGGGCCCGATCGCACCATCGTGCAGATCTGGGCCGACCCGACCGTGACGCGCAACGTTCACCGCATCGAGGTCGAGGCGGATTCGGCGCGCTTCTCGATGTCAATCGAGAACATCCCGTCCGAAAATCCCAAGACCGGGATGATCACGGCACTGTCCGTGATCGCGCTGCTGCGCAAGCAGCGCGCCACGCTCTGCGTCGGGACGTGAACCTTTACGCGCCGGTGACGCGCCAGATCACGTTGCCGACGTCGTCGGCCATCAGCAGCGACTTGTCGGGACCGATCGCGACGCCAACTGGACGGCCGTAGGACTCCTTCTCGTCGGGCGCGAGGAAGCCCGACAGGATGTCGCGCGCCGGGCCGGAGGGCTTGCCGTTCTCGAACGGGATGAACACGACCTTGTAACCGGAGAGCTTGCTGCGATTCCACGAGCCGTGCTGGCCGATCACCATGCCGTCCGGGAAGCCCGGAAGCGTGCCGGCGGGCATCCAGCACAGGCCGAGCGAGGCAGTGTGCCCTCCGAGTGCGTAGTCCGGCGTGATCGCCTTGGCGACCATTGCCGCATCCTGCGGCACGCGGTCGTCCACTGTCTTGCCCCAGTAGCAATAGGGCCAGCCGTAGAAGCCGCCGTCGCGCACCGAGGTGAGATAATCCGGCGGGGTCTCGTCGCCGAGCCCGTCGCGCTCGTTGACGACGGTCCAGAGGACGCTCGTGTTCGGCTCCCACGCGAGGCCGACCGGATTGCGCAGGCCAGCACCGAAGATGCGATGCGTGCCGGCGACGAGGTCGAGCTCGTAGACTGCTGCGCGGCCTTCCTCCACCTCCATGCCCATTTCGGCAATGTTGCTGAGCGAGCCGACGCCGGCGTAGAGCTTCTTGCCGTCCGGGCTCGCGAGCAGGCTGCGCGTCCAGTGGCCGCTCGGCTTGAACGTGGTGAGCCGCTTGCCCGGCGCGGTGATGCGGTCGGCGCCCGCGACATAGGGGAAGGCCATCACGCCATCGGTGTTGCCGACATACAAGGTGTCGCCGACCAGCGCCATGCCGAACGGCTGGTTGAGGTTTTCCATGAACGCGCCGCGCTGTTCGGCGACGCCGTCACCGTCCTTGTCGCGCAGCAGCGTGATGCGGTTGGCGCTGACGCCGAGCGCTGCGGCGCGACGCATCGTCGCCTGCATCGCGTAGTGAAATACGGACCTCGGCGGTCCTGCAATCTGCGTCGCCTCGGCGATCAGCACGTCGCCGTTCGGCAGCACCTCGATCCAGCGCGGATGGTCGAGGTCGGTCGCGAATGCATTGACCTTGAGCCCGGGGGCGACCGTCGGCTTCTGCCCCTCGCTCCAGCCCTTGGCCGTTGGCATCTTCAGGGTCGGCAGCGCCCCCTGCGGCTTCGCTTCGGGAATGGCGGGCGCCTGGCCCCAGGCCGGCGCGGGCTCGGTGCCCGACAGCCGCCGCCATTGCAGCGCGATGCCACCGACGAACGCGACGAACTGCGCAAAGATGCTGGAAAAACTCATGAGAAGCCCCTCGTTGCGCGCGCATCCAACTGGGTGGCGGTAAAAAGGTCAACCGTCGCGGAACTCGGCTGAGGTCAATTGCCGTGGAATGGCAGCCGACCAAATTTGCATGGAGAGGAGGGATTAGCGGTCGATGTGTCGGTCCAGCCGCCGGCGCGAGCCTCTGCTCCTACGCTAGGCGCGCCCAGAGGACATTGCCGACTGATTTTGCGTGCCAATGCCCGGCGCGCGTTGTCGCGACATCTCCAGGCATGCAACGGTTTAACCATCCGTTAACCATAGCTATTCATGATACTGCTCGTGTAGGTGTGTTCGCGACGAGCTTGATCTGCATGGCGCAGCGTGGTTCCAGAGCGACAGTTGGATGGGATGAGGGCGTCCTGAGCTTTCCCTCACCGCAGGCACCGGACAAGGGAGCAACGGCCCTCGATCTGGTAGATCAAGCGGCCGATGTCTTCCGCGATATGGAGAAGCGCGCCCGCGAGACCGAAGCCCGCGCCCATTCGCTTTGCACGAGCGCCTTAGAAAGATTGCGGCTGGCCGAAGCGCGAGCGGAGGCCGCCGAGCGGGCACAGCGTGAACTCACCGTCACCACCGAACGTAAGCTGCAAGATGCCTGCCGAGCGCTGGAGCAAGCCCAGAGCTGCATTGAAGCTCAGAAAGATAAGTTGACGGCCGCAGAGCTTCGCGCCGAAGTTGCAGAAGCCGAAGCGCGACAAGCCGAGGAAGCGCTCGCGCTCGTTGAGGAGGCCATTCGCAAGCGTCTGCTTTGCGCAAACCTGCATGCCGATGGCAGGTTGGCAACGGTAGCCTGATCGATTGCGACTGCAATGGCTCATTGGATACTACCGCACGGCAGGCGCGGAGTGGGCAACTCACCCTGCTGTGAGCCCGGCGGTAGCCACCTCTTTCAGCATTTGAAATCGGGCGGGTTGGGAGTCGACCTAAATAGGGCCGGTGCAGCCCAAAAGGTTCATTTTGCTTACGGGACAACACGCCTCGGTTACCCGCGCGCCAATTCAAATGACAGAGCCAAACGATAACGAACTATTAACCATGTTGGGCTATCCGGAGAATTGGGCATTCGGGGCGCGTGTGCTGGCTTGCGGGCCAGCCGGTAGCGTAGGCGTGGACCCATGGCCCTTGACCCGGAAGAACTCGTCATCCTGACAGATCACGGCTCGATGAAACTGCGCTCGGCAGTATCGCGCGCGATGACGTTGCTACCCAAGGAACGCAAGCGGACGACAATCGTCCGCGAGGGTAAACCGGCGATTCTGAAGTTCGAGCAGATCAAAAAACTTGCGGCGCGGTGGAACGAACGGCTCGCGCCAATCGACTGACCAGTTCCATGCTTCCAAGAGGCGGCTCGTGCACGGCTGCTTCGCCTTTCTGTACGCATGAGCCTGATGCCGGTCGGCGCTCTTTGCAAGCAATCTCGGTAGGATGCGGATTACCGTTCGCCCTTGGGACGCACCCGCGCGACGCTTAACTTCCTCTGGCCCGTTAAGATTTCATTAACCCTATGAGAGCAAGTCTTTTGCACGGGGCCGGGCGGATCATTCGCAAGGAAAATCCCATGCCAAATCAGGAAGAGGCAATTCGCGAGCGCGCCTATCACCTCTGGGTCGCCGATGGTCAACCCGACGGAAAGGCGGAAGTCCATTGGATGCATGCTCAATACGAAATTCTCGCGGCGTCAGTCGCAAGCCCTGCCTTGACTGACATTGCAGTGACAAGACCGGCCAGAAGGGCGCGATCCCCGAAAAAGTAGAACTCGCGCTGACTGGTCCATTGCGAGGACGTGCGCCGTTCGCAATGCGGTCGGCAGGCTGCCGGTTGTCGTTGAAAAAGACATCCAACGATGCGGGAATTGGCAGCCTCGCTAACCCAAATTTCTTCGAGAGGAACCGACAACAACATCTGGACTATTCGTCGGGTCGGCAGTTGAATTGGCTTTGGTTGATCGAGCCGGTTTCTCGCACCATCCAGCGCCGAGAGCGACGAGCGCCGACGTGACCAGAGCCGATGGCAACCAGTGTCCGACGGGACCAGTGTCCGTAAGGTCAGCGTCAAGGAGGCCAGGGTCCAGAAGGCCAGCGTAGAGCGAGCATCAACCCTGCAAGCAGCCCGCCAAGTCTGCTCGCAGCCAAACTTGGCAAGACACAGCAAGGCCTTTGCTAACGAAGAACCTTCTGGGACCATCGGTCGCTCCGATGGTCCCTTCTCATTGTGTTGCCATTGGCGCGAGACATCCTGCGGCTGTCGCTTACGCGTTCACCATGCAATCGATGCGAGGAACGCTATTTGATCGTCGCGTGCACGGTAACGACCGACGTGCCAGAAGCCGTCGGCCCGTGACCCGTTGCTCTAATGGCAAAAGTATCGCTCCCCTTATATTTGGCCTTCGCTTTGTATTCGAACGTAGACAGGTTGAGCCTTTTCAGCTTGCCATGTGACGGCTTTTGAGAGATGTCCGAGCCACTCACAGTGCCGCGCATCTTGATTGGAAATTGGCAACTACCTCCGGACGTGAGGTCGATGTCGGCCGTCGAGTTCTCGCCCCAATCCGCTAGTGTCCGTGAGATCGAGCATTCGGGAACGGCCCCCGCCCGAGATGCAGACAGTAGGCTTGGACAGCTAGCAATAAGCGCCAACGCGGCGACCTTTGACAACTGCATAACAGGCTTCTCCGCAGTGTTGTCAGTTTACGGACATCACTCCTTTGGCACCCCGGCTGGGCGGATACCCTCGCAGACCTGCTCTCGTCCGGCGAGATATTTCGTATTGCCGCTTGCCTGGCTGACAAGCACGCGGCTGATGGCAAGCTTGGATCGAGCGCAAATCCTACACTAGCAATAAGGTCGTGCAGAGAAAGCGGAAGGCGGCGACCGCGCCTTCAGGACATTTCAGCGCGGCGACAGGAACGGGATGATCATCGGCACGCGGCGGCAATAGGCGCCGTAGGCGTCTTCGCCGAGCTCCTTCGACAGGAACACCTCTTCCATCCGGCCCTTCTGCCACATGCCGAGCGAGATCAGGATCGCGCCGAGGATCGCGGTCACCGTGCCGACCGCGATGCCGGTCGCCAGCATGCCGGCGATCAGGCCGGTGTAGATCGGATGACGCACGATGCCATACGGGCCGGTGTCGATGACGCGGTGGTCTTCCTTGTGGGTGATGGTGTTCGACCAGAATTTTCCGAGATGCAGCCGACCCCACCAGGTGAAGGAGATGCCGGCGAGCACGATCAGGGCCGTAATGTAGACGCCGGTGTTGCTGAACACCCAGAGCGGCTTCTCGCCGAGCACCTCGGTGGTCCATGGCGTGAACAGGATGCCGCCCACCAGGATCGGGATTCGATAGCGGCCGGATTCCAGCGTCATCACCTGCTTCTGGGTGCGGCCCTGCCAGAACGAGGCGCCGACCCAGCTTGCGAGCCAGGCGAGCCAGATCAGGGCGAGCAGTTGCGTCGGCCAGGTCGTGGTCCAGCCACCCCAGGCGACGGAGAGAAGCTTGCTGAAATCGAAGGACATGCGGAAAGGTTCTTTGCGTTGGGCGGAAAGCTCAGCTCGCGCGCGAAGGGAGTGCACGATGCTTGATGGCGTCAGAGGCCGGCTGGCCGCGGCGGGCGAGAAGATGGGTGATGGTTTCGCGCAAGACCGGCTCGATCGGGCGCGGCGAATAGCCGAGCTCGGTGCGCGCCTTGCCGATCGAGAGGTCGCTCGCAGCCAGCGCAATGCGCACGCCTTCAGCGGTGCCGTTGGGCGGCCGGCGCGTGATGCGATCGGAGACATGTTCGAGCACGATGGCGGAGAGTTCGGCGAGCCTGCCGGGGACGACGACCGGAAACTGTCGGCGCCCGCTCATCGCGGAAATCATCCGCAGGATGTGGCCGAGCGGGACGCAGTCGCCGCCGAGGATGTAGCGCTGGCCGAGGCGGCCGCGTTCCATGGTCAGCACGAGGCCCATCGCGACGTCGCGGACGTCGACGAGATTGACCAGGAAGTTGAGATGCGGCTGCACCTTCTTCTGGAGGAAGTACCATAGCATCGCCGTCGGCGGCGTCAGATTGTGGTCGGCGGCGCCGATCGGCATGGTCGGCGTGCCGATGACGAGCGGAAAGCCCGCGGCCGCGGCCTTCGCGGCGTGATGCTCGGCGAGCGACTTCGACCGCGTATAGGCGCCGGGCATCGCGTCGGCTGGCTGCAGCGCCTCTTCCGCTGCAACGCCGTTGAGATTCGAATAGGGGAACAGGATCGATTCCGTCGAGCAGTGCAAGAAGCGCGACACGCCGCGCTTCATCGCGGCTGCGAGCACCACCTCGGTGCCGCGGCAATTGACGTCATGGAAGTCCTGCTTGTTGGCGACCCACATGCCGGGAAGGCCGGCAAGGTGATAGACCTGATCCACACCGGCCATCGCGGCATCGACTGCGGCGCCGTCCAGCACCGAACCACGAACGTGTTCAACGTCCGCGTTCGCCGAGGCCGGCGGCCGCACATCGAGAATACGTACCCGCTGCCCGCGGGCGCGGAGCGCTTCGACGAGATGATGTCCGATGAACCCACTGCCACCGGTAACCAGTACGAGAGCCATGAAGAAAGTTTGCTGTTCCGCTCTGGAAGCTATCGGGTTGAAAGGGAATTGGTCGGAAGAGGCGCCAGAATCGCGGCAAGGTCGCGACGGAAGCCCAATGCAATGAACAATTTTGCCATGACAAACATAGGACCAAGCAGAAAATGGGTGGGATGGTCGACCATCGAGGGCTGCCGTTCCTCAAAAACCTTGTGGCCGACGATCTGTGACGCGACGCCGAACCCGATCAGCACGGCAAAAATCGTCCACATCATGGCGATCGAGACCTGATTGCCGATGGCGGTTGCGACCCAAAGCAGCACGATCATCGCGGCGAGGATGGCGAGCCCGATCCCGGCGTCCAGCATCAGCCAGTAGACCAGCACCGGCAGGGCGAGGATCACCGCCAGGCTCACCTCGATCCCGAAGACGGGCAAATGCACGAGGGTCAGCGGCAGCACGGCGCCGGTGAAGAGCAGGAGGATGCCGACCACGTGCATCGCGCAGTTCCAGGGATCGCGATGATATTCGACGTAGTCGGCCAGTAGGCGTTGAAAATAACCAGCCATCTCAGTCTCATGCAGCATAGGGGCGGGGAAGGACGAAAACAGCCTATAGCACCGGACCGGGCGGTGCACAAACCGGCGCGCCTGTCGCTCAAAGCATGGCTGCCGCGCACGGGGCAGGCTGCAAAACGGTCATGCCTTCAAGGGGTTCCGTCAGGCGCCGAGGCGCCCTCGCTCAGTGTTTCTTGGCTGGCTTTTTCGCCGCACGCGCAGGAGCCGCAGCCGGGTGCGCAGGCTCGTCCTCCGGCAGCTTGGCAAAGGTCAGGATTTGCAACTGGCCGTTGACGGCGGAGGTCGGCTTTGCCCGGTCGAGAAACTGCTCCTCGCCGAGGCCGATCGGATGGAGCCGTTTGGTCGATATCTTGAACGTGTTCACCAGCACGTCACGGATCGCATCCGCCCGGCGCTGGCTCAGGATCGCATTGGCCTCGCGCGTCTTCGAATTGGACTCGACATGGCCGACGATCAGGAACGTGTAGGGCAGCAGCGAGGAATGAACCAGCGCATCCGCGATGCGGCCGACCGTCTGGTAGGACGCCGGCTGGATGATCGGCGTGTCGGCGTCGAACTCGATCTGGGCGTTGAAGGCAGGCAGCTTGGCGAGATCCGGCGCGATCAATGGCCGGTTCACCGGACCGGGATCGTTCTTGATCCTGGCCTTGGCGCGCTCCATGACCTGCTGCTTCAACGCGGGAAGGTCGACCTCGGCGGCTTCTTCGAAATGATTCAACTTGCCGACGATGTCATCACGGGTCGGCGCCGTCTGCGCGCCGGCCGCGCCCGCAAGTAGGCTGAGGCCGAGCGCAATGCAGATTCCGGCGGTGGGGAGCCTGTTCGCGCGCATCAGCGATACCCCGCGTCGTCGACGGCCCTCAGGCAGTTGTTGCTGATGCCCTTGGGCGTCGAGACCAGGCAGGGGATCGACTTGCTGGTCTCCTTGGTCGAGCCGCCGCAGACCTTGACGATCTCGCGCTGGCAGGCGTTCGCCACCGTGACGCGCGCGGCGACGCGCTTCTGGATGGCGTCGAAGGCGCCGAGATAGTCGTTCTGGCATTGCTGGGACAGGACGTCGCGGTTGCGCGACAGGCACTCCTTCAGCCGAGTCGAGTCCGGATTGACGCCGCGGCAATTGGCGACGATTTCCGCACCGCAACTCTTGGCTAGCAGCCCGATCGAATCGCCAAAGCTCATGGTCTCCGCCGCCGCAAGCGACGGTATCCCCAATGCAAGCACGATCAGTGTGACGGAGCCCCGGACCATGGGCGCATCTGATACGGGGAAGTTCGCCATGGTCAAGGGCTGTTCGGGCGAGAACTGACGAGAGTACGACCAGTGAGGCAAACAGTCCTCACTCCGCGGCGTCTGCGCGCGCAGGCAATTCGATCAGGGCGATCATGTGGTTCCTGAGGTCGTCAGCAACTTCCGGATCGGCCCTGAGCTCGGTCAACGTTCTCGGCCGGGGAAGTTGGCGGCCGTCCTCGATCAGATCTTGCGCATAGAGTTCGAGCGCCTCGGGCGCATTGTGCAAGGCCTCATCGATGTCGTCGCCGCCGGAAATGCAGCCGGGCAAGTCCGGAAACCACACCCCAACGGCATGGTCCGGTCCGGCGTCTTCGATGATGGCGATGTATGGCGATGTAGTGAGCCATGTCCACCTCAGTCGAGCTTCCAGCCCGCCCCCTTAATAGATAGATGGCACGGACTAAGCCCTTTCCCAAGTCCTTCTTGGGATGCGGAATGACGAGAGTTTTGCCCGAAGCGGGACTCTTGAACACGTGGTGCGATCCGGTCACGCGGACGAGTTTCCAACCCTCTCGCTCCAAGCGCCGAATAACGTCGCGGCTTGCGGTCAGCATCAGTTGCCGCCAAAGGATCAGCTGACCAGAAATCTAGTTTAGGGAAAAGCGGAGTTAAGTGAGCGACCGAAGCCTCACGCCCGCTGCACAAAGCTGTCCACGACCTTCTTCTCGCCGGCCTTGTCGAAAGCGATGGTGAGCTTGTTGCCGTCGATCTTGGTGACGCGGCCGTAGCCGAATTTCTGGTGGAAGACGCGGTCGGAGAGCGAAAATTCCGAGGTCGTGCCGGTGGATTTGGCCACCAGCTCGCCCTCGATCGTCATGGGACCGCGGCGACGCGATGAGAAGCTGCCGAAATCGGGCGAGGACGATGAGGACGAAAACGACGACGCCTCTTCCTCGAAGCCGCCGCCGCTATGGCCGCTGCCACGGTTGCGGTTGGCTTGCGCCCGCTGCCAGCCCGGCGTCGAATAGCTCGAGCCGAACGCCTCCATGTCGTCGAAGCGGGAAGCACCATAGCCTCCGGTGCCGCCCCAGGCCGAGCCGCCCTTGGATTCCGTGATCTCGACATTGGCCGCCGGCAATTCGTCGAGGAAGCGCGACGGGATCGTGGTCGACCAGGTGCCATGGATGCGTCGATTGGTCGCGAAATAGAGCTTTGCCCGGCGCCGCGCCCGGGTCAGGCCGACATGGCCGAGCCGGCGCTCTTCCTCGAGGCCGGCGCGGCCCTGTTCGTCCAGCGTGCGCTGGCTCGGGAACAGGCCTTCCTCCCAGCCCGGAAGGAACACGTTGTCGAATTCGAGCCCCTTGGCCGAGTGCAGCGTCATCAGCGACACAGCATCTTCTTCAGCGCCGCCGTCGCGATCCATCACCAGCGAAATGTGCTCGAGGAACCCTTGCAGGTTCTCGAACTCCTCCATCGAGCGCACCAGTTCCTTGAGGTTCTCCAACCGGCCCGCGGCATCCGCCGAGCGGTCCTTCTGCCACATCTCGGTGTAGCCGCTCTCGTCGAGCACGATCTGGGCGAGATCGGTGTGCGCGGTGACCTCGCGCTGGGCGCGCCAACGGTCGAACTGGGCGACGAGATTGCGCAGGGACCCGCGCGCCTTCGGCTTCAGCTCGTCGGTCTCGACCACCGCGCGCGCCGACTCGAACAACGGAATACGGCGTTTGCGGGCGTGGTCATGCAGCATCTGCACGGTGGCATCGCCGAGCCCGCGCTTGGGCGTGTTGACGATGCGCTCGAAGGCGAGATCGTCCGCGGGCGAATTGATCACGCGCAGATACGCCAGCGCGTCGCGGATTTCGGCGCGCTCGTAAAAGCGCGGACCGCCGATGACGCGATAGGGCAGGCCGAGCGTGACGAAGCGGTCTTCGAATTCGCGCATCTGGTAGGAGGCGCGGACCAGGATCGCGATCTCGTTGAGCTTCTCGCCCTGGCGCTGGAGCTGTTCGATCTCCTCGCCGATGCCGCGGGCTTCCTCTTCCGAATCCCAGGCGCCTGTGACCGTGACCTTTTCGCCCTCGACGTCCTCGGTGCGCAGCGTCTTGCCGAGCCGTCCTTCATTGTGCGCGATCAGGTGCGAGGCGGCTGCGAGGATGTGGCCGGTCGAGCGGTAGTTGCGTTCGAGGCGAATGACCTTGGCGCCGGGGAAGTCGTGCTCGAAGCGCAGGATGTTGTCGACCTCCGCGCCACGCCAGCCATAGATCGACTGGTCGTCGTCGCCGACGCAGCAGATGTTCTTGGGGGGCGGAGAGGGTG
>JAEWFG010000121.1 GCA_023388935.1 Pseudomonadota bacterium
CGCAGGTGCCCTTGATGGTGTGGACGAGGCGGAAGACGTTATCCAGGATCTTGGCGTTGTTCGGGTCCTGCTCGAACTTCACCAGCTGATTGTCGACGGTGTCCAGGCTCTCGCTGGTCTCCGTCAAGAACTCCCGCAACAGATCATCCATGAGCTATGCCTTAACTGAGCTGGACTTCGACGCCTGAGCCACGCTTGGACGCGGCGGAGGCCCTCCTGCTGGATCGTTAGACATCCCTTTTCACGGTCCCGTTAATTTCAGCCTCCGTCCTAATACGGATATTGAAGACAAGTTTGCGTTTGACTGCATGCGGCGGCGCTTTTCGGCAAACGTCGCAGCGCGTTTCCGCGGGAAATGGAAAAGGTAAACACGTCGATAAAGCCGGCATGACACGTGCCGGGAAAGTCCCGCTCCTACGGGGCCATATGCACGGTTCGCGCGAATTTGAATCAAGTTACCTGCGATCGGCCGGGTTACCTGCGATGCGCTTCGCATCTGGCGCGCGGCATGCGCGCAATCGGCGCCCGCAGTAAACGAAGCTTGCTCGTTCAAACGTGCCGCACTTACTTCCGCCGCAAATAAGACAGCCAATCTAGGCTCTCAACGGGTATATGTAAGAAATAACAACCTATACAAGAGTTCGTAAACCGTACATAGAATGTGCCGGATGGCCCCTGCATGATCGCGAGCGCCCACCCGCCCAATCAGTTGCTGCAAAAGCTCGACGCGGCAGATTTCGATCTGCTGCGCCCTCATCTCGCGACAGTCGAAATGGTCAGGGAATCTGTCTTGGGCGAGACAGGCGCCGCACTGAGATACGTCTACTTCCCGCATGGCGGATCCGTTTCAATCACGGTGCGACTGTCCGAGGGACAAACGATCGAGGTCGCGATGCTGGGCCGCGATGGCGTCGTGGGCAGCGGCGCGGCGCTTGCCGACGGCGTTGCGCCAGCGGACGCGGTCGTGCTGTTCCCAGGGACTGCTTCCATGCTCGAAATCGCGGCTTTCCGGGCGGTCGCTGCCGCAAGCGTGCCGTTCCGCAGCCTGATGGTCCGCCACGAACAGGTCCTGCTCGCGCAAGCGCAGCAATCGCTGCTCTGCAATACGCTGCACCCGGTCGAGGCGCGGCTGGCGCGCTGGCTGCTGCGTGCCCGCGACCTGTCCGACAGCGAAGTCCTCCCGCTGACACAGGAAGTGCTGGCGCAGATGATGGGCGTGAGGCGCAACGCCATTTCGCTCGTCGCCCATGCACTTCAGCAGGCCGGCATCATTCACTACACCCGCGGCCAGATCAAAATCATGGACCTGCGCGCACTCGAGACGACGTCCTGCGACTGCTACTCGGCGGTCAAGGCTTACCATTCACGCCTGCTCGGAGCCCCGAGGTGACGATAGCTCGACGCGACGGCCTGCGTGCCGAGGTGCCCCCATCGCCGCAGGGGCGATTGCCGCAGCCGGAGATGTTGTCCTAACTGCCAATATATCCCGCCGTGAACATGATGAAACTTGCCTGTGCCGGGGGTCAGCAAATTTGCTTTCGCGAGTTCCTGGCTGATGAGACGGGAGGCGGCTTTGGAAACGATGGTGCGCCCAGCCAACGGCTTCCTGTCCGCGCTGTCGGCGGACGATTATGAATTGATCCGCCCGCACCTGCGCTTCATCGACATGCCGCATGAAGCGGTGCTGGTCGAGACGGGCGAGACGCTCGAGCGTGCCTACTTTCCCCATCGCGGAGTCATCTCGCTGGTGGTGAAGCTTGCCAAGGGCGAGCATGTGCAGGTCGCCATGATCGGCCGCGACAGCCTGCTCGGGACGCTCTCGACCATGGGCGATGCGTGCGCGCTGAACACGGCGATCGTGCTGGTTCCCGGTGCCGCCTCCGTGATGGATCTCGACCAGCTGCGCGTCGCGGCCGACCAGAGCGTCACGCTCCGGACGTTGCTCACGCGCCACGGACTTGCGGTCTATGCACAGGTGCAACAGACCGCGGGCTGCAACGCCGCCCATCCGGTGGAATCGCGGCTGTCGCGTTGCCTGCTGCACACCCATGACCTGTCGGGCGACTATCGGCTGCTGCTGACACAGGAGGTCATGGCGCAGATGATCGGGGCGCGGCGCAACAGCGTGTCGCTGGTCGCCAATACCCTGCAGCAGGCCAATTTCATCCACTACAGCCGCGGACACATCCAGATCATGAATCTGGACGGCCTGCGCCAGACGGCATGCGAATGCTACGCCACGGTGAAGGCGCAGTACGACCGTCTGCTCGGGCCGCGTTGACCGGCACTGTTGCGTGGTAAACCGACGGCTAACGCCGGCCTGCAAACACCGGCAGTCCTGCTACCGGACCTGAAATGCAAATGCCGTAGACACGGGTGCGCCTCGCGCCGTACGGCCGAGCGACATCGAATCATGATCAGGACCGGCAAAACCATGTTTGAAGTGACCGTCGCGCCTGCGCAAAGAGCGCTCGATGCCGCGCCCGCGCGCGAGCCGGGCGCTTACGCGGCGCTCGTGCGCGAGATCGGCGAGGACGGCGCCTGCGAGGTGCGCGCCGTGTTCTGGAGCGAGACCTGCGCGCGCCTGCGACTGTTCCGCGCGCTCTCGCTGGAGCAGCACCACGCCAGGATCGCGCGCGAAGCGCATTCGCTGAAGAGCGCGGCCGGAACGTTCGGCTATCTCCGGCTCGCGGCGCTGGCGCTGCGGCTGGAGAAGACCGCGGAGAGGCTTGGGGACGCCGAATTCCGCGATCTCCTGGACCTGATGGATGCCGCCTACGCCGCCGCGCGCGCGCAGGAGCCGCAGCCCTGAAGCGCGACGAGACGCGTGCACAACCCGCCGTACTTCTACGGCTTGGGATTTTCATAGATGGCTAATCATAGGTGGCGATAGTCGCGGGAAACCAGGAGGGTTTCCATGTTCACCTACGAGACTGCCGACCAGAAAGAGGTACGTCGCTTCCGCATCGCGCAGTTCAACGGCCGGATGGCGACGGTGAAGTCTGGCGAGGCGACGGTGACAGGCTTCGTGCGCTCGGTGCTGGAGCAGGAATCGAGCATCCCTCCCCGCTGGACCATCACGATCATCCCGAACGCGCGGAAAGAAACGCTCAAGCCGTTGCGCCCCGGCTCGCGCGCGCGTCCCTTCGCTGAAGACTATTTCTGAGCACGATCGGGTTTCGTCCCCGCCGCGCCGCCACCGGCGGCGCAAGACAAGAACCTCAATCGATCGAATGCAGCAGCGCCGCACGGACGAGGTCCGCGGTGTTGCGCGCACCGAGCTTGCGCATCGCCTCGGCGCGATGGCTCTCGAACGTACGCGGGCTGATCTGCATCCGCAGTGCGCCCTGCTTGTTCGAATAGCCCTCGCTGATCAGCCTCAGCACCTCGCGCTCGCGCCTGGTCAGCCGCTTCTGACCCGACAGGCTGAGCAGTTCGACGCTCTGCACGCGCTGCGGCTGCAGCGCGCGGGCGGCCATCGGCTCGGCATCTTCGGTCCCAGACGGAATCGGCAAGCCACCCTTGTGCGGACCGGCAAGCTGCTTGACGACGCCGCAAACGCGCTCGGTCTGCGCCAGCGCATTCTCCACCACCCGCTGCAAATAGGCACGGTCACCCGAGACCGGCACGAGCTGATCGCTGTGATGCTTGATCTCGCCCATATAGAGCAGGAGTGCAGTCAGGGGGCCGTTGAGCTCGCGGGCGATGGCGGCCGCCATTTCGTCGGCCGCATTGGCACGGGCGGCGTTCAGACGGACGAAATCGGGCTCTTCAGGCGGAGAAGCGCCGCTGTCGAAGCATTCCGACCGCCGCGAATCAGCCGCCGTATCATTCTGTGACTCCATGTGACTCGTTTAGCGGAACCCAGGGGGGTCTGTGGTTAACTTTTTGCTCCGTATGACTACGGTAATGTTGGCCGTTTTGCGCTAAAATTGGGGTATCGGCACAGTTTATGCTTGCGCGAGGCTGACCTCGTCCGCGCCAAGGCTGGTAGTCCCGCCCACATCCCGGCCAGTTGCGCGGAAGCCTTTCTAGCTGTCGCCCCCGGCCAGACATCTGCGCCTCCCGGCTTTTTACGGATAAATTAACGTCGATTTGCTTCTCTTGGTCACGATTGAGAGCGCGCAAATGCCTCCTCGCATCGGGCCGGTAAGCCTGCTGGAAATGCTGCGGAAGATAGCGTGCCATGACCGAGATCGATCGGCTGTCGGAATTCTTGCAGCGGCTGACACCGCTGTCGCGCAGCTGCCTGCTCAGCGAGCTCGAGCGGCTCGATCTGTGCGGCATCGACATGCCGGGCTCGGCCGACATCCAGGCCCGCCTGCGCGCCGAGTTTCGCCAGGACGGATCCACCCAGGCGCGCGCCGCCAGCCCTTCGCGCTATTTCTTCGCGCCGCTCGAATTGGTCCTGATCGACGGCGCGCCCGAGCATGCCAATGCGGGACGGATTTCGCGCAACACGCTGACCCCGATCTGGGAATGGATCTGCCGCGACCTGCTGCCGACCATGGCGCGCGACTACATCAAGGCCATCAACGACCAGGTCACGTCGAACACCCCCAAGGAAGTGCTGAAGATCGCCTCGACCTTCCAGACCAAGGTCGTCAAGGTGCTCGAGAACACTCTGGCCTCGGCCGAAAGCACCGAGTTCGCATGCGGCAAGCTCGCGCAATACACGGCATCTCGCACGGCTTTCGACGACGTGAAGAAGATGCAGCATGTGCTGCGTGCCGGCGACGCATTGCCGAAGTTCAACGAAAAGCTGCCCGAGAAGATCGCGAAATTCGACGACAGCCAGGTTGCCCAGATCACCGCGCAACTCGACGCCTTCAAGACGGCCCATCCCGGGGCGCTGCCCTTCGCGCTGACGCTGGTGGCGAGGCGGCTGAAGACGCCCTGGGAGCTGGTCCGCCTTGCCACCAAGGCCGCCGCG
The DNA here is from genome assembly GCA_023388935.1 of Pseudomonadota bacterium. Taxonomy (GTDB): domain Bacteria; phylum Pseudomonadota; class Alphaproteobacteria; order Rhizobiales; family Xanthobacteraceae; genus Bradyrhizobium. The sequence continues at coordinate 4,934 of JAEWFG010000121.1, forward strand.
AGCAAGAGCTCCGCCGACGTCGCCGCCACGCCCTATGCCTGCGTCGTCCACATGGTGCTCGACCGGCTCGACGACAAGCGCCTCGCTCTCAGGATCGCGCTCCGGCACAACCGGGTGCTGGTTGCCCGCGACCTGCTCGCCGAGATCTACGACACCGAATATGCCCTCAAGGTCCGCATCGACGGCATCGAGCATTGCGAATGGGGAATCCGGCTCCAGCAATTGATGGATGCGATCGCGGCGCTGGTGTCCGCCGAAGTGAGTCGCTTCCCCCCCAATGTCGGCCATATCTTGGGATCGCGCCGGCTGCGCAGCCACGATACGCTCGGCGGCAAGCTGTCCTATCTGGCCTGGAAGGGACGCGACGCCGTGCAGGACGGCGCGTCGGCGTTTCGCAAATTGATCGGACAAACCTGATATCGCGCGACGCAACTAGTGCGCGCGCGGCACGCTCAGGAAGCGATCGAGAAATCGCCCCGACAGCACGAATCTGAACCACCAAGAGATCAATCGCCGCGTCGTCATTGCTGTAACCCTCGACAGCCCACCACCGGCTGCGGGAAGCATTAGCGCAGGTGCAGCAAAAAACATGTGAAGTGCTTCACACGCGCGCCGTCTTGGCCCGTCGCATTTTGTCGCAGAACCGTCACGCGAAGCGTGCGCGGCGCAGATGTAAAAACTTCTCGAAGGAGATCCGTACAATTTTAGAAATGATGCGGGCTTTAACGTTACCCGGACAATTCAGGGTATTACGCTGAAGCTCTCCACATTTGAAGCCTGCCGCATCGCTACACACCCACACGGAACGGGAGTGGTTTGCGATGAACGATGGGATCTGTGAACTCGCCGTCCGAAGGCCCAGGACCTTCGGACGGCGAAAGGTGACGCCGCGCGCATGCGTCGTGGACGGCAAGCGCCATTTGCGCGCCTTTCTCGCGGACGTGCTGGAGGATCTCGGCTTCGTCACCAGCGAATGCGCCAGCGCCGACGAGCTGCAAACCGTACTGGCGAGCGAATTGCCCGACCTGATCCTGCTCGGCATCGCCGCCGACGGCATCGAGCCCGGAACATTCCTGCAGACGCTGGTGCGCGAGGAATTCGACGGCAAGGTTCTGGCCGTCGGCGCCCGCGAGTCGATCATCGTCAGGGCGGTGCAGCAGGTCGGCGAGGAATATGGCCTTGCGATGCTGCCGCCGCTCACCACGCCCTTTGCCGCGGAGACGCTGCGCGAGCGCGTCGCGATGCTGCTGCCGGAGGAGCCGGCGCCGCGCCCGGCCGTGCATGTCGGCGAAGCCCTGCACGCCGGCTGGCTCGAACTCTGGTACCAGCCCAAGATCGACGCGCGGACGCTGATCCGCAGCGGAGCCGAGGCCCTGGTGCGGATGCGGCACCCGACCTGGGGCGTGGTACCACCGGCCTATTTCATTCCCGAAGAGCACGACCCGCATCTGTGCGACCTCTCGGAATTCGTGATCGAACGCGCCGTGCAGGACTGGCATTACCTCCTTGAGCGGCAGAGCCCGGTCGATCTTTCGATCAACCTGCCGGTATCGTATCTGAAGGCGCCACAGGCGGTGCGCGATCTCTGCCGCCGCGTGCCCGCGCATCCTGCGTTCGGCGGACTGACGATCGAGATCGACAGCGAGGAAGCGATCCGCGACATCGACCTCCTGACCGAGGTCGCGCGCGAAGTGCGCCTCCACAACATCGGCCTGTCGATCGACAATCTCGGCGCCAACTGGCCGGCGCTGATGGATCTCGACAAGATTCCCTTCATCACGCTGAAGGCCGACCGGCAATTCGTCACCGGCAGCGGCAACGATCGCCTGAAACGAACGGTGTGCCGCCATATCGTCGAGCTCGCGCAGGGCTCCGGCGTGCGCGCGATCGCCGAAGGCGTCGAGAGCCGTGGCGATCTCGTCGTCGCGAACGAGCTCGGCTTCGATCTCGTGCAGGGTTTTCTGTTCGGCAAGCCGATGCCGCTGAAGAAATTCGCAAAGAACGCGCTGACGCGGACGGTGATGGGGGCAGAATGAGGGGCGCCCTCAGGCAAACCGCCGCGCGAAGAAGACGCAGACGACCACGAGCACCGTCGCGGCGATCATGTTCCATGCGACCGGCTCATGCAGCAGGAAGCCGGCGAGCGCGAGGCCGAAGAACGGCTGGAGCTGCTAATGCGGCGAGGCGCTGATATGGCGCGCGCTGCAATAATTTTCGATCCGGCGACGGATAGCTGATCGGCGACAAGGAACCTCGCAACCACGCTGCAGCGAGGCCCCAGCCGGGCCGCCGCGCCGGAGCAAAGCGAAGGATCACGGGAAGCTGTGATCGCAGCGCCCAACCGACACGATTGACCCCGAGCCGACATCCACCGTCGAGGCGCGGCTATTTGTTTGGATCAGAGGTAATGTGGCCCGTCGCCATTTCGAGGCAGGTCAGAAGCTCGACGTAACTGCTCTCGCCTCCGGTGCTGCTCTCGCCGACGCACTCCTTTTTCTGCGACGCGCTATATGAAGACCAGCGTTTGGCCAGCTGGTTCTTCGCTTCTGTTTCGTCGCTCATGCAAGCCTTGGGTCCGATGACGGAAGCATCCGCCACTTCAGCGTTGCAGTTTCGGGCAATATTGAACTCCGGTAGCTCGTCGGCCGCCCTGGCCCGGTCAATCGTCAAAACAGGGACGATGGCTGTCAAAACCAGAATGAAGATGGCGCGCATTCGGCCTTCTCCAGCGTATAGGTCCATCTGACATTCAACTGGCGCCGCGCTATGAGATGTGCGGCCGACGCGAACCCGCACCGTTCGTGGCATTCACTGGTACAGAGCCAGGCGAGGCGACGATCCGGCGCGCGCCGCAATAGTTTTCGATTTCGCCTTCCGCCCCGCCTGAGCAAAGCGGGAGATCAGTAGCGGTACCCACGCCGTACTGCGCGGCGGGTCTGTCGTCTCGCAACACCGGCGACACTTCCAGGAGTGGCAGGTCTGCCAACCACGGCATAGGCTTTGTCCTGCGATACCGACACACCTTGGCTTGGTGACCAGTTAAGGGAAACAGGCGACACGCTCAAGGTCGCGGCGCCCAGGAGAATTGCTCCGATCACAGTTAGCTTCTTCATGACGTCCCTCCAGCAACAAAGGTTTATACGCTACGAAGATTTTGTGCCTTGGGCAGGCGATCGAAGGTGTTTTCCGACCGCGATCGCTTTCCTCACCAGCCGCGGTAGTCGCGCACTGCGAGGTCGCGTTGACCTAGATCAAGGAACCAAAGAAGTGTTCTCGCGCGCTCCCGACATGGTGCGAACCCTTGCGCCGCTATTCGGGTAAGGGGTCATCATCCTCCGCCTGCGGCCGCACGCTTGCGACCAAAGCGCCCTCAGGATAACCAAAAGGTCGAAAACAACCCCATGCAAAGTAGCCGGCGGCTGCCGGCGTAAGGCCCGCTACATCCGACGAACCATCTGATGCGGCGAGCGAAATTTTGAGAGCGAAGCACACCGTGATGGGTCTGGCGTTATTGCCGACACTGCGCCTGGTTTCCGGTCACGCTTCCGGAGGTCGGCAGAGATACGCGGCGATCGTCGTGTCGGCGGGTTTCGGATGACGTCGCTCGTCGTTTGACTCGTCGGGCAAAACAGGGGCAGGATGTCATAACTGCAAAATGCCTAATCGGCAGAGAAAGTGCCGAGCACATCGAAAGCAGACAGATCGGGCCTCGTTGCGCTCGACAGGATCACACATCAAGATGCGCGATGCCTGATCAGCCCGCCTGCATGTTGCGGACTCTGCGCATTCGCCGGCAGCGGCGATGCCATCAATATCTTCGGTGTCGTTTCGTGCACGTCGGTCTACCGTCTGAACGCTTCGCCTGCCGCTCGACTTTGCTCAGCCCATCATCGTCGAGAATCTTTAGTTCGATCACTGCATCGCTGAGGATGTAATCATCGTTTCGCGCGGCTCGCCCGTGATGATCGGGATGAACACGCCGGCCTCCGGCAAGCTCGACGACCTTATTCCAGCTATCCTCAGTGAAGGGCCGAATGCCAGTAGTGGCAAGCCTAGCATGCGCTGTCGCTTGGCGGCGGAGGCGCCTCCGTGGCTAGCGGACGAACCCCAGGCAGGAGATTGCGCCAGACGTGCGCCGGAACCGGCAACCGGTGGCAGCGACAGGCCGTGAGCACGATGGGCCAATGCCCGAACCGCACCGCCGAAAGCGCATCATAATGCGGGTTGCTTGCGACCTCCTCGAGCACGAAATCGAGAGTGTCCCGTGTGCCCGCCGTAATGGGAATGCCGATCAGTGCGGCACCGTGATTGTCGCGGCCGAGATAAAGATTGTCTTCGCTGTCCTCGTCCGGAAGCCACGTCTGGAAGGTGCAATGTCCGAGCGACTTGGCCTTAAAGCTAGCCAGCTCGTCAAACAGTTCCTGCTTGCCGCGCGCCGCGGCCCACAGTGCGAGCATCGGAAATAGGATGCTCCCCTCGGTCAAACTCTGGCGATACTCCTCGCTGCGCTCGGACGGATGGTCGACCAAGTCCCAATAGGAGCTGCTTGTCACCGGATAGCGGCCATGCACGTTGAACGCGAAGATGCTGCGCTTCGCCAGCTCCTCGGCCCATTCGTCGATCGCGCCATGGGCACCGGGGCGGCATGCGAGAAGCGTGAAGGCGAGACCAATGTCGATCGCCTGCCAGTCGCCGACCGGTGAAAGCAGCGCCCGGTTGTTGCTGACGATCTGCACCAGCTGGTGGCAGAGGCGGTCGATCCGCTTGACCGTGGCCCTGGTGGCATCGGCGATCGTCGCCGGGAGTGTTTTGAGATGGTCGTTGCTAAGCACAACCGGGCCGTATGGCGGCGCGAGCTGCCACACCAGCCACAGCCCCCGCAGCGCCAGACGACCGACAAGCTCGAACAGCTTGAGATTAACGTCGAGCGCCGCATGCGATCCGACCGCAGAGGAGAGCGCATGGCGAACGTCGGCGTGCGGTAGGATCTTCGTCTCGAACAATTGGTCCCAGATCGCGAAATGCAGTTCGACCAGCTCGTTGATCACGAGACCCGCCGCCTCGGCCGCCTTGCCCGAGCGCGCGACGTCGGCTTTGAGAAGGTGCCATACCTCGAGATGCGCGCGTTCACTAGGGTCTGTTGGGATTCAGGATTCTCATTCTGGCTTGGCTGTGATTCAAGCTTGGGATGGACCGATTCGTTTTGACTGACGCCCAATGGGCGAAGATGGAGCCGCTATGTCTTGGCAAACCGA
>JAEWFG010000122.1 GCA_023388935.1 Pseudomonadota bacterium
CGCAGGTGCCCTTGATGGTGTGGACGAGGCGGAAGACGTTATCCAGGATCTTGGCGTTGTTCGGGTCCTGCTCGAACTTCACCAGCTGATTGTCGACGGTGTCCAGGCTCTCGCTGGTCTCCGTCAAAAACTCCCGCAACAGATCATCCATGAAAACAGGCCTTCATACAGGGAGGGCACGCACGAATTGTGATGCGCCACTTCGGAATGGGGCCAGCTTCACCGCAAAGCGTTTAATAATGGTTGAGTATGTGCAAAAGAACGGAACCAACAAAGAGATAAGGCGCTCCGGACAAGCCGAAGCGCCTGGTAAAGATTCGATTAACGTTTGAGAGCGAAGGGCGCGCGCTTAAGAAGCGCAAACGATGATGGCTTCGCCTTCGGGCGCGAGCGTCACGGTGAGCCCGCAGGCCTGCGCCAACAGTCGCGTATAATAAGGCTGGATCGCGTGCGCATCCGCGGCCGGGCCACGTTCGCCGCTCAGGAGCTCGGAGATGTTCTGCGGCAGGCGCGCATTATGTCCGGTCGCGGTGATGCGGAAGCTCATCGTCTCGCCCTCGCCGATCGGATCGATCGTCAGCATGCCTCCGCGCGGGATCGTGTGCTGGGCGACGACCAGCATATTGAGGAGCAGCTTGACGCGATTCTTGGGCAGAAGCAGCCGCGGCAGATTCCACGTGATCGTGCACTTGCCGTCCTCGATATGACCGCGCGCCATGGTCTGGGCATCGCCGAGGTCGATCTGCGCACCAGAGGAGCCGGCCGCGCCGAAGGCAAGGCGGCAGAACTGCAAGCGGGCAGAGGCCGTCTTGGCGCTCTTGCGAATCAGGTCGAGCGCGAATTCGCGATCCTCAGGCTTGGGATCGTCATCGAGCACTTCGAGCCCGTTGACGATGGCGCCGACAGGGCTGATGAGATCGTGGCAGACCCGTGAGCACAGGAGTGCTGCGAGTTCGAGCATATCGGGAGCAGTAGCGGTACCGGGTAACGAGGTGCCAGACATTAGAGAGGGTTCCTGGAATTGCACGGCGCGGACGCGGCGAATCACGCATGCTAACGGGTGCCACGGGTTCTAACATTCGCAAGCCGGTGGCAGCTAGCTTGCGATCGGTTCGAAGCGGCCATAAAGCCACGGGCGAATCAGTCGAGGCGGAACGAAATGACCCATGAATGAGGCATGCAGGTGAACCGGATCATCGACGTCGCGGCCGCATCCGGCCTGATGCAGCCGCTTACCGCGCTGGTGGTGAAGGCGGGCGAAGCCATCCTCGCGGTCAACCGCGCGGCGATGCGGGTCGACGGCAAACAGGACGGCTCGCCGGTAACCGAGGCTGACCTTGCCGCCGACCGCATCATCGCGGACGGCCTGGCGCAGCTTGCAGGCGACATACCGACGCTCTCGGAAGAGCGGACCCAGCTCGCCTCCCCGCCGTTTCGCGACAGCTTCTTCCTGATCGATCCGCTCGACGGCACCAAGGAGTTCGTCGCCGGTCGCGACGAGTTCACCGTCAACCTCGCCCTCGTGACCTCCGGCGTGCCTCTGCTGGGCATCGTCAGCGCGCCGGCGCTCGGACTGCTCTGGCGCGGGATTGTCGGCCGCGGCGCCGAGCGCGTGAGGTTTGACGGCGGTACCTTTGGTGCCGCCGAGCCGATCCACACTCGCAAGCTGCCGACGCAGGGCGAGCCCTGGATCGCCACAGTGAGCCGCTCGCACGGCGATCCCAGGAGCGAAGCGTTCATCGATAGCCGGCCCAATGCCGTCCGAAAGACGGTCGGCTCGGCCGTAAAATTCGGCCGGATCGCGGAAGGAAGCGCCGACATCTATCCCCGCTTCGGGCCAACCTCGGAATGGGACGTCGGGGCTGGTAGCGCGGTCGTGACCGCGGCCGGCGGCCGGGTGACCGATGGCAAGGGCGCCGAACTCCAGTTCGGCCAGCGGCGCGACACCGGTTTCATCATCCCGGAGTTCATCGCCTGGGGCGACCCACAGGCGGTGGCTGCTACTGACTGAGTTGTTCCTGAAGCGCCGGCCAGCGCTTGGCTACCTCATGAAGGAAGCGCTCCGGGTCGGCGGCGAAGGCGTCGCGATTGGCTTCCAGGCTGAACAGGTAGAGCCGCTGCGCCGCGATCACGAAGAAACGGGGATTGGCGGCGACGGCCACGCCACGGGCGATGTCGGCCGGGTCATAGCCGCCGAACTGCGGCCCATAGATTTCGGGGTGGGCCAGGAAGGACGCCCGGTTGCCTTCGTTGCGGAAGCGCCAGACCGCGCCCCAGAGGTTCGCCTCGAACTCCGCCCGTCCTTGCACCGCCGTGCCGTCGACGAAATAGGCCACGGGGTCGAACCCCTCGATGGCCACGCCGCTGAAACGATTGACGACGATCCGCTCCGTGGTAGCAGCCTGTGTCGGCCCCACAAAGCAGGCAATCCAAATGCCCGCCAGCACGTAGACCAGAGGGGCGATCAAGGCAATTCCGGGGCGCAAAGGGCTAGCTTCCTGCCGTTGTGCCGTCATTGACGTTACCGTACCGCTCGTCTTCTTGGGCCGATGGCGGGAGGCCGCCTTCAGTATGAAGAATTAGACACTTTTCAATACCGTCAATGCCGCTGTGCCGTCATAGTTGCTGCGGATAACATCCGAGTCGAGGGGACATCCGGCGCAACTTAGAGCCGTGCCTGTTGGCGTCAGGTTAAGGAAGCGACCGGATTCGATACCAGGGGTTCTTTTATGACTTTCGCATCACGCCTTGCCGCGATCGCGCTTGCAGCGCTGATCGGCTGGATCGTGCCCGCCTCCGCACAGCAGGGGCCGCCGCCCAATTTGCCGCCGCCGCAGCGAGCCCCGTCGCCCAACACCTACGGACCCGACGAACTTGTGGGCGCCGGTCACCGCTTCTTCGGCAACGTCTCGCGCGGTCTCGCCTCGATCATCGAGAAGGCCGTCAGCCAATGGGGCCTGCCGAACGGCTATATCCTGGGCGAGGAAGGCTCCGGCGCCTTCGTCGCCGGCTTGCGCTACGGCGAAGGCACGCTCTACACCAAGAACGCCGGTGATCTGCGCGTCTACTGGCAGGGCCCTTCGCTCGGCTTCGACTGGGGCGGCGACGGCGCGCGCACCATGACGCTGGTCTATAACCTGCCCGCCACCAACGCGATCTATCAGCGCTTCGTCGGTATCGACGGCTCGGCCTATATCATCGGCGGCTTCGGCATGACCGCGCTCACCGCCAACAACATCGTGCTGGTGCCGATCCGCTCTGGCCTCGGCCTGCGGTTGGGAGCCAATATCGGCTACCTGAAATACACGCCGCGCGCGACCTGGAACCCGTTCTAAGGCTCCACCGGATTCACGTTAACAGCAGGGCGGGGCTGGCTTTTTGCCGGCCCCCCATGCATTGTCATTGGTAAATTTTTCGTTGTTTTTGGGAGTTCTGGCCCATGGTCGAACCGATCATGTACCTGGCGATCGGTTTCCTGCTCTCGATGCTGTGCGGGCTTGCCATCGTGCCGCTGGTGCATAACCGCGCGGTACGGCTGACCACGCGCCGGCTCGAGGCCGCCACGCCCCTGTCGATGGCCGAGATCCAGGCCGACAAGGACCAGCTCCGCGCCGAATTCGCGATGTCGGCGCGACGACTGGAAATGAGCGTCGACCAGCTCAAGAACAAGACCACGAGCCAGCTCGCCGAGCTCGGCAAGAAGAGCGACGCCATCAACCGCATGAAGATCGAGCTCGGCGAGAAGAACGCCACGATCTTCGCGCTCGAAGCGCGCGAGAAGGCCGTGCAAGAGCAGCTCCGCGCCACCGAAGCAGAATTCAAGGCCAAGACCGAGGCACTGCGCGGCGCCGAGCAGGCGCTGACCGACAAGCAGGGCGAGCTCGCAAAAATCAATTCCGCGCTGTCCGACCGCTCGCTGATGGCGGAGAGCCGCCAGGTCGAACTCGTCGCGGTGCGCGCACAGATCGAGCAGCTGAAGAACCGCGTCGGCGATGCCGAGAAGGAGTTTGCCACGACGCAGGCGCGGCTGACGCAGGAGCGCTCGGAATCGGAGACCGCCTCGCGCGAGCTCGGGGATGCCCGCGGGCGTGTCGAGAATCTGGGCCAGCGCGTCACCGAGCTCGATCGACAGCTCGTCGCGCAGGTCAAAGAGGCCGAGATGCTGTCGGGCCGCGTCGCCGACCTCGAAGGGCGCCTCGCCACACAGGGCCAGCTGCTCGCCGAACGCGACTACGAGAACAACCAGCTCCGCCAGGCCAATGAGGGCGCCGAACGCACCGTCAAGGAATTGCGCGTCGAAATCGCAGCGCTGAGCAGCGGCAAGTCCTCGGCTGCATTCGAAGCGCTCCGCGCGGAAAAGGCCGCGCTGCAGGAACAGCTCGGGACGGCGCATGACGAGCGCGCAAAACTCCAGCGCGACATCGACGCAATCCAGCAGCGGGTGGAAAGCTCCCGGGCGACCGAGCGCACGGAGAATGCGCTGCTGCGCGAACGCATCAACGACATCGCAGCCGAGGTCGCAAAACTCGCGATCCAGCTCGAAGGCCCGAACTCGCCGATCGAGGCGCTGCTTGCGGCCGAGGCGGGCCAGCCTGCGAAGCCGGCGCCGCGCCCGGCCAATGGCGCCGCGACGAATGGCGCGGCCACGGCGGGCCTGCCCGAGGGCGGTGGAACGCTCGCCGCGCGCATCCGCGCGCTCCAGGCGCACGCCTCCCGTACCCACCAGCAGGGCGCGTGAAGAGGCCCAAAACGCGGTTTCGCTTGCAAATTGCGTAATCTACGGAAGGTTTTCAGGTATCACCCCGCCTGAAAACTTGACACCTGTGGCCCGCACTTCTAAATCGCGGGCTCCGATGTGCCGGCCGGCCGAAAGTCCGGCCGCCTGCATGATGGTCCCGGGCGCATAGCTCAGCGGGAGAGCGTTCCCTTCACACGGGAGAGGTCCAAGGTTCGATCCCTTGTGCGCCCACCATTCACCTTCCTGCCCCATACCGGTTGCGGACGATCATCGACGCCTAGCGGCTGTCGAGACCGTCGAATCAAAAATGTCGAAAACAACCCCATGCACAGTAGCCGGCGCGAGCCGGATCAATGGGCTGCGAATTTTCCGAAAGCCGGTTGACTCGTCGAGCAAAACACCGGCAGGATGGCATCATCCGGGGAGAAGCCGCACGCCGGACCAGCAGGCCGCTGTCTGAGATTCCACATCGCATCGTCGGCTCATGGGGTGTAGCGATGAGTTGGAACGAAGCCGAGATTCTAGCGGCCCGTCGCAGGATACTCAAAGCCGCACAAGACATGCTGGCTGGAAAGCTCTCGTACCTCGAGGGCGCGCAGAAAATCGTTGCAGCTGGGACGACAGCGCGCATTGATGAGCGGGACGTCGACTTGCTGCCTTTTGTTGGCATTGCTTCCGAGACGGACGCGCTGCCCATTGGTGAGATGAGAAAGCACTGGCAGGCGGCTGCCCTGGATGCCCTTCAGCCGGAAATCGACCAAAGGGAGGCTTGGGCTCGTGGATTCGGCGAAAGCCATTGCAAAAGCCTCGTCGAGCGCTTTTCAACATGAAGACTACCGAGGCGGTCTAACGCCTTGGTAGGCTACGGAACGATTTCCGCCTCGCCGATGAAGCGCCCTTCCCAGAGATAAAGGCGTTCACATGAACCGAGCGCCAAGAGTGCGTCCGCGCCGGACAAAAGCACGAAACCGAGCCGTCTCCGCTCGCCGGGCATCATTTCGCTTTGAAGCAGCGGATAACCATCCCAGCCTTCTTTGAAACTGCTGTCTTTGCTGCACGGGCAACCCCAGCCGAGCCCTATCGGACCTTTCCGTCCTCCTGCTTCGGTCGGATACAGGTACAGGTCAACAGTGAGGTCAGGCGAACGAAGAGCGAGACGCTCTCGCAATGTGTTCTCGCGTGTCACCGGCGCTCGGCATCCCCTACGCGATCGACAAGACCTCGATTTCCTGCGTCCCTGAACCGACGACGTCACCGACCGCCTTCCCGATCAGCGACCTCGCGACCGGCGAAACAAACGAGATCGATCCCGCCTTTGGATCGGCTTCGTCCTCCCCGACGATGCGATAGGTCTGCACGCGGCCGTCGGCGCGGCTGAAGGTCACCGTGTTGCCGAAGGCGACCGTCTCAGCCGATGCCGGATCAGGAATAACCTGCGCCGTGCGCAGCCGCTCAGAGAGATAGCGAACGTCCCGCAAGGGCACCGCCGACTGCCGGCGCTTCTCGTTGACGTCCTCGATCCGCTGCGCGGCCTCGTAGGCTTCGCGCGCGTCCTGAAGCTGCGTCTGCAAGGCCTGCAAGCCTGCTTCCGTCACGAGGTTTGGATGAGGCGAGATCGGGCGATCCGGCAACAGCGTCTCTGACGCGGTTTCGGCGCTCTCTTCCTTGGTAAAGGCGACGCTCAATTCGAAGATCCTGTCGAACTGTTTCGGGTGACCATTGCGTCTTCACGCCGCGTTCCATCAACGGGAATCGCGGCAGGCAGCCGCCGGTGATTGGCCCGGATCATATCTCAAGTTCGACAAAACGGCGCAGCTTGAAGACGAGGTCCGGCACGGCCTGGCGAAACCGTGTCGCATTTTGGAACGTGGTCGAGAACGGCGCGAAGGTGATCATGGCGTTCCAATGCCGGTAGCCATAGACCGTGACCGAGGCGCCGTGCGCTGGAAAGCCATCGATCTTACGCAACTCTCCTAGCACGAGATCGGCGATCGCCTCCGCGGGCAGCAGGCGCTTGCCGCCCGGTGTCGTGACAATTTTCGCTGTCGGCGGGGCGTCGGGCGCCTCCTCGGGCTCGATCGATGGCGCATCGGCGATGGACGTCGCAACCGCCTCGAATCCGTCCGACGGCGCCGTTGGCGAGACCTCGGCGAGCGGCGGCGAGGCAACACTGTCTATGCGCTTGTTGCCCCCCAGGATGCTGCTGATCATGGCCACAAGGCCGGCATCCTTCACGTCATCACTCATTACTCCCCCCAACTGGCCGTCCTGTGTCGGCGACGGCAGCGCAACGTCGTCACTGCTTAGCGAACGGAATATATTGCTGGTACTGCTTCGGCACGGAACTCCGATAGCGAGCGGGAACGGTGCCGCTATCGATCGAATGCTCGATCTCCTGCTGCCGCGTCATCCTCTTCTTCGCCGGCTTCTTCGACGCGCTCTTCTTGGAATCCGTCGGCTGGCTTGAGGTCTCGCTGGTTGCGCTCGGTGTTGCTGTCTGCGCTGCCGGCGCGGTGGTCGTTGCCGCAGGCGCCGCGGTTTCGCCGGCGGCTGGCGCGGTCTGGGCGAACGCAAGCGGTGTCTGCATAATAAGCGCCAGCACTGCTGTCACAGCCAGCAAGTATGACCTTTGCATCCGAATCTCCAAAACTTCCTGATCCGAGTGAGACAAAGCGTAGGCCCCCGGGATCGACGCGCGCAAGTCTGCTCATGATAGGCAGGAACCCAGTCGCTTCTGTGGCCGAGATCACATAGAGGGCCACCGGCTGTGCCATGATGCGTCTCGTCGCGAACGCAACGCACCCCGCCGGCACCAAGACGGGCATGACTGTGCATCGGTCGAACTCCTGAGCGCGCCAATTCCCGGATATTGCCTGCAAGGCCGCTCTGGGGTTATCCCGGCAACTGCCAGTGCGCGACCTATCAGCAGTGTCACCGCTTCAGGCACGTCGGCCTATTGCGGCGCCAATCCACGCTACGCGCTCGCACGGCAGCGCAGCCGCTGACAACATTGCGGCGTCCGCGCATGATGCGCGCGCCGACACACGTTTTACGTGAAGACGATCTGCTTCGCCGACAGCCTGGCGAATCGACATTGCACGGAGCCGGTTGCGCCTGGTGATGACGAGAATGTTATCCGTCGTGAAATTTGCAAAGCTCTGCCGCAGCTTGTTGCGGTGCTTCCTTCCGGAACGGCATCCCGGTCACGCGTTGTGTGATCCAACCGCTTGTGACGCCAAATTCGTTGATCTAGCCTGACCTGCATATTCCGTTGCGAACAACCTAAGCTCTATTCGTTTTCCGTCGTGACTTTTCAAGGAGGTGTTTTCAATGAGCAGCCCCCACGCCACTATTCCGCGAGGTCTGAGCGCGACGCGTTCGTCGCTTTCGCAAGGCCGCTTCGGCCGCATGTTCCGTAATCTGACGCCGGCGAAATTCGGCCCGAACGATGCCGACAACATCGCCAACCTCTCCGCGCTCGCCGACAACATGGTCGGCGATTTCGACCCGCCCAAGGACAGCCCCGATGCGGAAGAGAGCGGAATTCCAGCGCTCTACACCTATTTCGGACAGTTCATCGATCACGATATCACCTTCGATCCCGTGAGCTTGCTCACCAAGCAGCAGGACCCTGACGGGCTCGTCGATTTCCGTACCCCCTCGCTCGACCTGGACAATGTCTACGGACGCGGTCCGAACGACCAGCCCTACATGTACGACAATGCCGGCAAGTTCCTGCTCGGCGAAACCTTGACCGGCACCGGAGTATCCAACGCCTTCGACCTGCCGCGCTTCAAGGGCCGCGCATTGATCGGCGATCCCCGCAACGACGAGAACAGCATCGTGTCGCAGTTGCAGGGGCTGATGCTGCGTTTTCACAACCGCATGGTCGACGACAATGACAGCCTCTCCTTCGAGGATGTGCAACAGCGTGTCCGCTTTCACTACCAATACGTCGTGCTGAACGACTTCCTGCCCCGCATCGTCCACGCCAGCGTGCTGGACGGTCTCAAGACCGCGGGCCGCTACGATCGCAGCAAGCTCGCTTACTACCACTGGAAGACGTTTCCGTTCATGCCGGTCGAATTTTCCGTCGCGGCCTACCGACTCGGTCACTCGATGATCCGTCCCGGCTATCGGCTGAACGATGCCGACAACATGCTGTTGCAGATATTCCCCGATCCCAACAATCCGGATCAGAACGCGCTGACCGGCTTCCGCTCCATGGGTCCGGGACGGGCCATCGACTGGGGGCGCTTCATCGACATCGACAAGCGCGCCTATGGCGTCGAGGACGACAGCACCAATACCGACAACAAGAGACGGCTTCAGTTCGCCTACCGCATCGATACGTCGCTGGTCGATCCGCTGCGCAAGCTGCCGCCGGAGGTCGCCTCCAATCCGTCGTCGCTGGCGCTTCGCAATCTCGAACGCGGCTGGCGGCTCGGCCTGCCCTCGGGCCAGGCTGTCGCCAGGGCGATGCACGTGACGCCGCTGACCGACGAGCTGATCATCGTCGGCAGGGCCGTCGACCACCCCGAAGCGGGCGATCCGCAAGTTCCGATCGCATCTATCGCGAATGGAGTGTTCAAGGGCAACTGCCCGCTCTGGACCTACATCCTCGCCGAAGCGCGGCAGTTCCAGGCCGCCGTGACGATCCCGGTCACCGGCACGCCGGTCACGGTCAACACGCCGCAGCTTGGACCGGTGGGCGGACGCATCGTGGCCGAGGTCTTCCTGGGCATGATGTTCGGCGACAATTCCTCCATGCTGTCGCTCGACCCGAACTGGGCGCCGGTGACCGGCCCCAATTTCGCGCTGAAGGACCTCGTGGCCTACGCACTCGGCCAGGGCGCTCCCCTGCACTGAGCGTGCACGGTCTATGATACAAAGGCCGCCCGCGTCATGCGGACGGCCTTCTTGTCGTGAGTCAAATTCAATGAGCAGCCCCGCGGCCTCGAGCCGCGCCGCGAACCAGAACGACAGCGGCTGGTCGACAACGATACTACGCATCGCCGGGCAAACCATGAAGGCCCCTATCCCGCCTATAACCATCCTTCGAGACGCCCGCGGGCCGCAGGCTCCTCAGGACGAGGGCCGGAATTCGCGGCGCAATCGACCAGACCTCACATCTGGACTTCGATCAATCGCGGCCCCGGCTCGGCGACGGCCTCGGCCAGCGCCTTGTTGAACTCGTCGGCGTTGGTGACGGCGCGGCCGGGCACGCCCATGCCCTTCGCCATCGCCACGAAATCGAGCGTCGGCCGGTCGATGCGCAGCATGTCGTTGGCGCGCTGGCCGGGTTCGCCGGCGCCGACATTGTCGAACTCGCCGCGCAGGATCTGATAGATGCGGTTGGCGAACACGATGGTGACGATGTCGAGGTTCTCGCGGGCCTGCGTCCACAGCGACTGGATCGTGTACATCGCACTGCCGTCGCCGACCATGCAGATCACCTTGCGGTCCGGACAGGCGATCGCGGCGCCGATCGAGAGCGGCGTGGAGAAGCCGATCGAGCCGCCCATGTTCTGCAGCCAGTCGTGCGGGGCGGCCGCCGCCGTCGGCGGGAAGAAGCCGCGGCCGGTGGTCACGGATTCGTCGATCAGGATCGCATTCTCCGGGATCGCGCATGCGATCGCCTGCGCGATCGAGGCGAAGGTCAGCGCGCCGGTCGGCTTGACCAGTTCCTGCAAGGCCTGCGGCTTGACGTCCTTGGCGCTCGCATGCAGCGCGCCGGCCAGCGCTTCCAGCGCCGCGACCGAATTCTCGCCCCAGGAGGTCATGCGATGCACCTCGCAGCCCTCTGGCTTGAGCATGCTCGGCTTGTTCGGATAGGCGAAGAACGCCACGGGATCGTCGGACTCGACCAGCACGATATGGCGGAACTTCGCCAGCATCGGCAGTGCGTTTTCGATCACGTAGTGGATGCGATCGATCGAGAAGCGGCCGCGACCGCGCGCCATCTTGGGACGGAAGGTCGGGCCCATCACCGTGCAGCCGGTCCTGTTCGCGATGCGCTCTGCCAGCGCCAGACCCTTTTCGCTCAAGGCGCTGCCGGTGATCAGCAGCAGCGTGCCCTCGCCGTCGCCGTGCAGGATCTTCGCGGCCTGCTCGACCGCCTGCGGCGAATAGCTCGCGCGCTGCTGCTCGGCCGGCACCTCGGCGATGCCGTCGGCCTCGTTCCAAGCGGTGTCGGCGGGCAGGATCAGGGTCGCGATCTGCGGTGGCGCGCTCTTAGCGGCGGCAATCGCCGCGGCGCCATCCGCGGCGACCGATTGGGAATCCGGCGAGGTCCGGACCCAGGACGACATCGGTCGGGCCAGGCCCTCGATGTCCGAGGTCAGCGGCGCATTGTAGCCGATGTGGTAAGTAGCATGCTGGCCGACGATGTTGACGATGCCGGAATTCGCTTTCTTGGCGTTGTGCAGATTGGCAAGGCCGTTGGCGAGGCCGGGGCCGAGATGCAGCAGAGTCGAGGCCGGCGTGCCCTTCATGCGGAAATAGCCGTCCGCGGCACCGGTCACCACGCCTTCGAACAGGCCGAGCACGCAGCGCATGCCCGGCACGCGGTCGAGCGCAGCGACAAAATGCATCTCGGAGGTGCCGGGGTTGGTGAAGCAGACGTCGACCCCACCCTTGACCATCGTCCGCACCAGGCTCTCAGCACCGTTCATCCATCAGCTCCCGCAACCGGCAATGTCCAGATATCCGTCCGATCTTCGATCAATCATTGTTCGCCGCTTCCGTCAAAGCAAGAGCGGGCATCGCGGCCCTGCCCCGCACGGCGATGCGCCGGTTTGGCTAACGCTTTTCGGCAAATTGGCATGGTTGCCGATTTGGTAACGCCAATCGCAGGGGATGACGGTGCTCACGGGGCCGTGGCTTGCGGAACGCGCGCAAATATGGCCTCTGGCTTGGTTGAATCGATTTTTTGTTGGGGGGAAACAATGATCCGGTTTTTTGCCGCGCCGATTGCCGCCATCGCACTGCTGACGGCCACGGCGGCCGGCGCGCTCGCCGAGGGGTTCGACTCGCGCGACATCATGGGCTTCGGCCCGAACTTCTTCCGCTCCGGCGCCAACCCGATCCCCCGCACCACGGTCATGTACAACGGCAATTACGCGCCCGGCACGATCGTCATTAACACCGGGGAGCGCCGCCTTTATCTGGTGCTCCAGAACGGCCAGGCGCTGCGCTACGGCATCGGCGTCGGCCGCGACGGCTTCCGCTGGGGCGGGGTCCACAAGATCAGCGCCAAGAGGGAATGGCCGGACTGGACGCCGCCGTCGCAGATGCTGGCGCGCCGGCCGGACCTGCCGCGTCACATGAAGGGCGGCATCGAGAATCCGCTCGGCGCGCGCGCCATGTATCTGGGCTCGACGCTCTACCGCATCCATGGCTCCAACGAGCCGGAGACGATCGGCCAGGCGGTGTCCTCAGGCTGCTTCCGCATGACCAACGACGACGTCACCGACCTCTACGGCCGCGTCTCGGTGGGCACCACCGTGGTCGTGCTCAACAACTAGGGCGGCGGCGGCTGCGGCGGGAACCCGCAGGGCGCGTGAATTTGCGGTCTTGTGCGTCGCTTCCGAATACGGCAGCGTCGGATAGCAATGAGCGCATTGGTCCCGTCCTCGTCCGGCTTCCGCATCGCCCTGCTGGCGCTCGCTGCCCTCACGTTCGCCGCTGACATCGCTACCGTGGCTGTCGCCGGCGAATTGCCGGCGATCGCTTCGCGCCGGCGCACCGAACAGAAGAGCTTCACCGACCGCGAGATCGTCGAAGGCTTTCTGAAGACGGCGTTCGGCGCCGAATATCACCTCGCCGGTCGTGTCGACCGCATCCGCAAGTTCGACGGGCCGGTGCGCGTGTTCGCCGAAAGCGACCGCGCCGATCGCAAGAAGCAGCTCGCAAAAGTCGTGGCCGACATCGGCACGCGCGTGCAGCATCTCGACATCACCATGACCACCGCCAGCGAGGCCGCGAATGTGCGGGTGAAGCTGGTGCGCGACCGCGATCTCTACCGCACCATCGCCAGCTTCTACGGCGCCGAGAAGGCGCGCGAGATCCGCACCTCGCTCGATCCGCAATGCCTGTCCGGCTTCCGCAAGAACGACAATTTCGAGATCGAGCATTCCGACGTCATCCTCACGGTCGACAACGGCGATTTCACCTTCCTCGATTGCGCCTATGAGGAGCTGCTGCAATCGCTCGGCCCGATCAACGACACCGCGAGCGTGCCGTGGACGATGTTCAACGACAATGTCTCGATGGGGTATTTCGACGTCTACGACCAGTACATCCTCAATCTGCTCTACGACCCCCGCATCAAGCCCGGCATGACCGTGCAGGAGGTCAAGGCGGTGCTGCCCGACGTGCTCGCCGACGTGCGCGCATGGGTGAAGCACGTGAACAATCTGGAGGAGTAGCGGCGCCGTCGCTCGCAATGATGGAGCACGGCAATCGCCCTATTGCACGAGATCGGCCACCGTGGTCGCGGCCTTCAAGCCCGTGCCGGTGAGGACCGCCACCGTGGTCTCGTTCGCCTTGATGGCCCCGGCGCTGGAGAGTTTGTCCAGCGCGGCGGCCGCGCTGGCGCTGGTCGGCTCGGCGAACAGGCCCTGACGCGCGAGGCGGCGCAGGGCAGCGACGATCTCGTCCTCGGTGAGCGCAATGGTGCCGCCGCCACTCTCGCGCAGCGCACCGATGATCTCGCGCAGGCGCAGGGGATTCTTGATGGCGGTGCCTTCGGCGATGGTCTTGTTCACCTCGCGAGCTACAGGCGTATCCACGCCGGCCTGAAAACTCGCATCGATCGGCGAACAATTGAGCGGCTGCGCCGCGAACAGCCGCGGGAGCTTCGCGATCTGGCCGACCTTGAGCAACTCGCGGAAGCCGAAGGCGCAGCCGAGCAGGCTGCTGCCGGCGCCAACGGGGACGATGACATTGTCCGGCGCGCGGAAGCCGAGGTCCTCCCAGATCTCATAGGCGAGCGACTTGGTGCCTTCGAGAAAGAACGGCTGCCAATTGTGGCTGGCATAGAAGGTCTGGTGCGACTGGCGGATGGCCTCGGCCTCCGACTCCTCGCGCGGGCCCTCGACGAGCTGCACCGCGGCGCCATAGGCACGCACCTGCGCGATCTTGGCCGGCGACGTCGACGCAGGCGCGAGAATCTTCACGCGCATGCCGCCGGCGGCACCGAGCCCCGCCATCGACGAGCCGCCATTGCCGGAGCTGTCTTCCAGGATAGCGTCAACGCCGATCTGCCGCAGGAAAGACAGCATCACCGCCGAGCCGCGGTCCTTGAAGCTGCCGGTCGGGCTGAACCATTCGAGCTTGAACAACGGCCGCAGATCGCCCCAATCCTGCTGAACCAGCGGCGTGCAGCCTTCGCCGAGCGTGATCGGCTTTGCGATCTCGACCGGCAGCGCGGCCCTGTAGCGCCAGAGCGATCGCGTGCGGGTGTCGATGTCGTCGCGCGAGATCCCTGCCCCCGGCGTCACCAGAAGCGGCGTGCGCTCGTCCGAGCACCAGCGCGGCTGGTCCAGCGGATAGAGCTTTCCATTGCGGGGGTCGATGTAGCTGGAGGTAGGCATTGGAGGTCTCCGGGACAGAGCGGCCAGCCCCTTAAAAAACACGAATAATTTCATATATATAGTGCGCCGCCCCTTCGAGAACCGCAGCCCAGAGCGGCGCTTTTGCGCCATTCGGGGCCGGCGCGCCGATACCTATATGAATGGCATCGGCAGCCGCGCGACGCCATTAACTTGTCTGTCGCCGGTCCCCGCTACAATATGCTGGATTGAGCTTGCGTTGCCGCTGTTCCTCAACCGGCAACGCGACGGAGCCAGGCCCGTCCGAGCGGCGGGCCGTTGGCTTTTGGGAGTTTGGTCATGAGCCGCGCGAACCGTACCGACCACATCCGCCTCACCTCCCATCCGGAGCCGGGCAGGAAGGCCGCCTTTCCGATCCACTGGGGCGCCACGGACGCGCGCTCCCGCGGTCCGATCATCGGCACGGTGGCGCGCGCGCAGGATCGCAACGTGATCGGCAGCCATGGCGGATCCTACGCGATGTACCGGGCACTCGCCGTCTCAGCCGGCGCGCTCGATCCGATCCGGCGTCCCGATCTCACCAACACCTTCCCGGCGGCGACCATCGGACCGTTCCCGCAGTGGAGCGATCCCGCCAAGATCGTCGCGCTCGATCCCTGGGGGCATCTCGTCGCCGAAAATTTCCGGAAAGAGATCGCCGAGGGCGCCGACATCAGACCGAGCATCGCGGTGACGCGCGCGCGGCTGGACCTGCCGGAGATCCGCGAGGCGCTCGCGGCAAAACGGCTGCGTGCCGACGGCGAGGT
>JAEWFG010000145.1 GCA_023388935.1 Pseudomonadota bacterium
AAGCTGTTCGTGGCCGAGGGCGCGAAGGTGGTAGTCACCGGGCGCAACAGGGAGACACTGGAGGCCGCCGCAAAGGAGCTCGGCCCGAACGCGCTCGCGGTCGCAGCCGATGCCACCGACATCGCCGCGACCGAAGCCGCGATCAAGAAGGGCGCCGAAAAGTTCGGCAAGTTCGACATCGTGTTCGCCAATGCCGGGATCGCCGGCGGCACGCCGCTGGGGTCGGCCACACCAGAGATTTTTGAAAAGGTCATCAGCACAAATCTGACCGGCGTGTTCTTCACCGTTCAGTCCGCGCTGCCCTATCTCAACGACAATGCCTCGATCATCCTCAATGGCTCGGTGATCTCCGTGCTCGGCATTCCCGGCTATTCGGCTTATGGCGCCGCCAAGGCCGGCGTGCGCGCGATGGCGCGGATCATGGCATCGGAACTGTCGCCGCGCGGCATCCGCGTCAACGTGGTCGCGCCCGGCGCGATCCGCACGCCGATCTGGGGGGCCGCGATCGCGACACCCGAAGCCGAGAAGGCGTTCGAGAAGCGGATTGCGCTGTCGACGCCGCTCGGCCGCATTGGAGAACCGGATCACATTTCGAAGACTGTGCTGTTCCTCGCCTCCGATGATTCCGCGCATGTGCAAGGTCAGGAAATCTTCGTCGACGGCGGCGCAGTTGCGTCTCCGAGCGGTGCGCCGATCTATCGCGGCTGATCAATTCAAATGAAAATTGAATCGGTCGGCACGACGGTTGCGCCGGCCGGTTCCCGCGTTCTTGCGAGACGCATTTTTTGAACCTTCCGTGAGGCGTTGAACCTTTGCGTGTGCTGCGCAGACATTTCTACGGGGAGACGGTCATAAGACTCGGTTTCAGGGAGCCCGTCATGCCAAAGGCAGCCCGCATTTTTTCGCCGATTTCAGCACCGCGTATTTATACCGAACGTCATGACAATCCCGCCAGGCGCTCCGACATGTCCCAGTTTGTCGGGGTGGCTCTTTTCTGCGGCATCGGTCTGTTCGTGTCGCTCGTCGCCGTCATCCTGGGCACGCAGGGCGCCTGGTTCTAGCTCGGTCGATCTGTCAGCCGCCGCCGGAATCCGGCGGCGGCTCGTGCGGTCGGCGTGAGCGCTACGCCGCACGCAGGCTGGTCGCAGCCTGAAGCGCGCCCGCCAGTGCTTTCTCACGATGCTCAGGGCCGACCTGGATGCCGTCAGCAATGATGAATTCGGGGCTTGTGATGCCCATGAAAGCGAACACGCCGCGCAAGTAGGTTTCGAGGTGCTCCATTGACGCGGCCGGCGTGCCCGCGCCGTAATAGCCGCCGCGCGAGATCGCCACGATCACGCGCTTGTTGCCGGCAAGTCCCTGCGGGCCGTTTGCGTCGTATTGAAACGTCTTCCCCGGCACGATGATGCGGTCGATCCAGGCCTTGAGCTGGCTCGGGATGGTGAAATTGTACATGGGCGCGCCGAGCACGACGATGTCGGCATCGAGGAACTCGTTCAGTACGGCCGCGCTGGCGGCAAGGTCAGGGCCGAGTTCCGCCGGAGCGGGGCCGCCTTGGGCTGCCGCGAGGTGCGGGCCGGAGAGGTGGGCGAGCGGGGTCTTTGTCAGGTCGCGATAGACGATGTCGAGCGACGGCGTCGCCTGCCGCAGCCGGTCGACGATGGCGGCGGAAACCTGCCGGCTGACGGAGTGGGGGCCGAGGACGCTGGAGTCGATATGGAGGAGTTTCATTGGGGTCACCCATGGTATAGATTTGTAACCCGCGCTACATGAGTGACCACCAAGATCCCCGCAAGAACGCACTTTTTTGAGCCATGGACACATTATTGAAACCGACACACACCGATTTGCCTGCGTCGCAGATGCCGGATCCTGATCATGCCGACTGCCGCAGCGTGGCCTCCGTGCTGTCGCGCGTCGGCGACAAATGGAGCGTGTTCGTCATCATGATGCTGAGCGACGGCCCCAAGCGTTTCAACGAGCTTAAGCGCATGATCAACGGCATCTCGCAGCGGATGCTGACGCTGACGTTGCGCGGGCTGGAGCGCGATGGCCTCGTCACGCGCACGATCTTTCCGACCATTCCGCCGCGCGTGGATTACGAGTTGACCGATCTCGGCCGCGGTCTGCAGCAGCCCGTGATGGCGCTCGGAGAGTGGGCGATCGCGCACCAGGAGCAGATCGCCGCGGCACGCACACGCTTCGACAAGCGCAATCCATAGCGTTTTCGAGCGAAGACCGGTTTGCGTTAAGAAAGCGCGTCAAAAAACTACCTAGAGCAGTGACACCAATCCGCCGCCATGGCGTTCGAGCCGGCCGGCAAGCTCGAGCTCCAGCAACACCGTGCGTACGATCGCGGGCGAAGCGCCGGACATCCGCACGAGATCGTCAATCGAGATCGGCGCGGGGCCGAGCAGGCTGGTGATCTGGTCGCGGTCGTGTGCTTGTGGATCGCTTTCAAAGGGTTGGCTGTCAGGTTCGCTCGCGGGGTACATCAGCGGCCGCTCCATGATCGGCTGGACCGCGTTGATGATATCGGCGGCTTCGGTGACGAGCGTCGCGCCCTGCTTGATCAGATCGTTGGTGCCGGCGGCGCGCGGGTCGAGCGGCGAGCCGGGGACGGCGAACACCTCGCGGCCTTGTTCGGCCGCCATGCGCGCGGTGATCAGCGAGCCCGAACGGTGCGCCGCCTCCACCACGACGACGCCGAGCGAGGCGCCTGAGATCAGCCGGTTGCGGCGGGGGAAGTCGCGGGCGCGCGGCTCATGCCCGAGCGGCATTTCGGAGATCGCCGCGCCGTTCTGATCGAGGATCGAAGCGAGGAGGTCGCCGTGTTCGGGCGGGTAGATGCAGTCCTGTCCGCCGGCGAGCACCGCGACCGTGCCGCTTTCGATGCTCGCGCGGTGCGCGGCCTGGTCGACGCCGCGCGCGAGCCCCGAGATGACGACGAAGCCGGCTTCGCCGAGTTCGCGGGCGAGTTGGCCCGCGAATTTGAGTCCGGCGCCGGAGGCGTTGCGCGAGCCGACGATCGCGATCATCGGCCGCATCAGGGTTGCGTTGTCACCGCGTACCGCCAGCAGCGGCGGCGCATCGTCGAGCGTCGCCAGCCGCGCCGGATAGCCATCCTCGCCGGGAGCGAGCCAGGCGATGCCGAATTTGCGGCTTGCGGCGAGCTCGGCCTTGGCCTCATCCGCGCTGCAGATGCGTCCCGATCGCGCTGCGCCGCCGCGGCGCGCCAGGTCGGGCAGGCGCTCCAGCGCAGCGCGCGCGGTGCCGAAATGATCGACCAGCGAACGGAAAGTGCGCGGCCCGACATTGTCGGAGCGGATCAGCCGCAGGCGGTCGATCCGCTCTGTCTCGGTCAGCTCCACGCTCGGATTGATGGCGTCCACGGCGCCTCCTTGTGGGATCAGCATGGAACAACCTGAGGGCGAGGGCAACAGCTCCGTGCGCTTGCGCGACCTCGTCGCGATGCTAAAAGAAATACTGACAAGAAGGGTTTTGCCATGATCTCACTCGCCGACCTCCAGCGCCGCATCGAAGCGGGCGAACTGTCGCCCGATGCAGCCATCGCGCAATCGCACGCGGCGATCGAGGCCAGGGAGAAGGACATCCACGCCTTCGTTCGCCACGATATCTCCGCGAAGGCGCAAGCATCCGGTCCGCTGCGCGGCATCGCGGTCGGGATCAAGGACATCATCGATACCGCTGATTTCCCGACCGAGATGGGCTCGGAGATCTATCGCGGCTGGCAGCCGCGCAGCGATGCGCCGGTCGTTATGATGCTGAAGCGGGCAGGCGCCACCATCATCGGCAAGACCACGACCACCGCGTTCGCCTCGCGCGATCCGACGGCGACGCTCAATCCGCACAATACCGGCCATTCGCCGGGCGGCTCGTCCTCGGGCTCGGCCGCGGCGGTCGGCGCCGGCATGATCCCGCTGGCGCTGGGCACCCAGACCGGCGGTTCGGTGATCAGGCCCGCAGCCTATTGCGGAGCTGCCGCGATCAAGCCGTCGTTCCGCATGCTGCCGACGGTTGGCGTGAAGTGCTATTCGTGGGCGCTCGACACGGTTGGTCTGTTCGGCGCGCGCGCGGAAGATCTCGCGCGTGGACTGCTGGCGATGACCGGGCGGACCGAATTCTCCGGCATTGTCGCGGCCAAGTCTCCGCGCATCGGTGTGGTCAGGCAGGAATTCGCTGACACCGTGGAACCGGCGGCCGAGGAGGGCCTGCTGGCTGCGATCAAGGCGGCCGAACGCGCCGGCGCCAGTGTGCAGACGATCGATCTGCCCGAGGCGGTGCGGGAGGCCTGGCGTATCCATCCGATCATCCAGGATTTCGAGGCGCATCGCGCGCTCGCCTGGGAGTTTTCCGAGCATCACGACGAGATCGCGCCGATGCTGCGCGCCAGCCTCGATGCGACCGTCGGGCTGACGCCGAAGGAATATGACGAGGCGCGACGGATCAGCCGCCGCGGTCGCCGCGAGCTCGGTGAAGTCTTCGAAGGCGTCGATGTGCTGCTCACCTATTCGGCGCCGGGCACCGCGCCGGCCAAGGAGCTCGCTTCGACCGGCTCCCCCCGTTACAACCGGCTATGGACGCTGATGGGCAACCCTTGCGTCAACGTCCCGGTGCTGAAGGTCAATGGCCTTCCGATCGGTGTGCAGTTGATTGCGCGCTTCGGCAATGACGCGCATGCGCTTGCGGCAGCGTGGTTCCTCGAGAAGGCGCTGGCGAAGTCAGGCTAGCGCAGGTTCGGTCGAAACGTCACGCTGGTCGGAAGCACGCGGCAGAGTGTTGGCATCTGCGCCTAGCCCGAGCCAGCGCTCGGCGGCCTCGCGACCACTCCGATGCAGCAGGCGAATGAAGCCGCGACCGAGATCGGTGGATGAGCGCTGCGCCAGACCGTCGACGAAGTCCTCTGCTGCGATCTTGAAGAGTCGCAGCGAAGGCGCGGCGTGTGACTGAGCCCATTCGATGGCTGCGATCTCAGCCTTGAGGGCGGCGTTGGCCGCGATCTGGTCGAGCCTGCGGTCGATCGCGGCGAGCGTGATCGGCACGTAGCTGTCGCGCGCCGGCGTGACCTGGACGAGCAGGACGTCGGAGGTCGTCGATTCCTGCACCAGCCGCAGAAGGGGCGGATTGCCGCCAAAGCCGCCGTCCCAATAGGCCTCGCCGTCGATCTCGACGGCGCAGTGAACCAGGGGCGGACAGGTCGAGGCCAGCGCGACATCGGTTGTCATCGCGTCGTTGCGGAAGATCTGCTGCTGCCCGTCGCGGATTCGCGTTGCCGCGATCAGGAGCTTTGGAGACGCCGGGTTGCGCAGGGCTACGAAATTGATGTCGCGCGACAGCGCTTGCCGCAGCGGATCGAGATCGAACGGATCAAACTGTCCGGAGCGCAGCGTCGGTCCGAATGCGACCGAGCTTCCCGCCGGCGAAAATCCGCCGACCAGCATCAGCGAGCGGAATGAGGCCTCGTGCATCAGCCGGCCCCAGAACCGGTGCAGCCGCGCGCGGGCAGCTTCGCGGCCGCCTTCGGCGAGGCCGCAAGCCAGCAGCAGTGCATTGATCGCGCCAGCGCTCGCACCACTGATGCTGTCGAATTCGATGGATGGCTCTTCCAGCAGCCGCTCCAGCACACCCCAGGTAAAGGCGGCGAAGGTGCCGCCGCCCTGAAGCGCCAGCGACAGCTTTTGTGGCGGCCATTGTTTTGAGGTGGCCCGAACGGGCGCGGCCGTGGTTGCGACCTGGACAGGCACCGGCGTTTGCGCGACGGGATCAGGCTCCCGCGCTGGCGGCAAAACGGGGGCAGGCTCTGGCGCAGGAGGTGGCGAGGGCGCATCGGACCAGATGTTGGTCGTCGAGAGCAGCCGGCTTGCGGCAGTGCGGAGAGCACCCTGCCAACCAACCTCGTTTTTTGAGCCGACGATCATCTCGCTCATTCTGAGCAACCGCGTAATGCCATTTCCTCTTTCAGGATGACAGGCATGGAACCCGTTCGCTACTGCCGCCCGGGAGCCGGCGGCGAGTTGCGAACAGGATTTGGGACATAGTGCGGAAGAGGTGCGGCGGTATCCGTACTTTTTCCGGCTCAGGCCTTCTCGCCGATCCGGCCTTCCTGACCCGATTGCAACCGCTTGATGTTCTCGCGATGCATGTAGAACAGCAGCAGCGTCAGCACCGCAAACAGCGAGGCCAGTGCTGGGTGTCCGAACCACCACAGAAACACCGGCGTGATGAAGGCAGCCACCAGCGCAGAGAGCGAGGAGTAGCGGGTGGTGAAGGCGGTTGCGAGCCAGAGCAGGCAGAACACCACCGCGCCCGGCCAGAACAGGCCGAGAAGGATGCCGATATAGACGGCGACCCCCTTGCCGCCCCGGAACTTCAGCCAGACCGGAAAGAGATGGCCGAGGAACGCGCCGAGCCCGGCCACCATCGCGGCGTTGGGTCCTGCGATGTAGCCGGCGATCACCACCGCCGCGGTGCCCTTGAGCGCGTCAAGCAGAAGGGTGGCGGCGGCAAGGCCCTTGCGTCCCGTGCGCAGTACGTTGGTGGCGCCGATATTGCCGGAGCCGATCGAGCGCAGATCCTGCGTGCCGGCGACCTTGGTGAGTATCAGCCCGAATGGAATCGAGCCGAGGAGGTAGCCGATGACGAGTGCTACCGGCAGGAATGCTTCAAGCCCCATGGCTGCATCTCCAATGGCCGCATCTCAATGTCGAACCGAGACGCCACGCATGATCTCGCACGTCAGACATGCTCGTAGACCGTCCGTCCGCCGACAATGGTGCGCACCACGCGGCCTGTAAAGCGGGCCTCGTCGAACGGCGTGTTCTTGCAGGGCGATTTGAGGTCGGCGGGATCGACCACCCAAGGCGTATCGGGGTCGATCACGATGACGTCGGCCGGGGTGCCTGCGCGCAGGGTTCCGCCGGGCAGGCCAAGCAGCTCGGCCGGGCGGGTCGACATCGCCCGGATCAGCGTCTTCAGTTCCATCTCGCCATTATGCACGAGGCGCAGGCCCGCCGGCAGTATGGTCTCGAGCCCGATGGCGCCGCTCGCGGCTTCCGCGAACGGCAGGCGCTTGACCTCGACGTCCTGCGGATTGTGGTCGGACATGATGACGTCGACGAGGCCGGAGGCCACCGCCGCCACCAGCGCTCGGCGGTCGTCTTCGGTACGCAGTGGGGGTGACAGTTTCAGGAAGGAACGGTAGGGGCCGATGTCGTTCTCGTTCAGCGCAAGATGGTTGATCGAGACCGAGGCGCTGGCGGCGAGCCCGGCGTCGCGGGCGCGCTTGAGGATGTCGAGCGAGTCGATGCAGGACAGCGAGGCAGCGTGATAGCGGCCGCCGGTCAGGGCGACGAGGCGCATGTCGCGCTCGAGCATCACGGCTTCGGCGGCACTGGGGATGCCCATCAGGCCGAGCCGGGTCGCGAACTCGCCTTCGTTCATCACGCCTTCGCCGACCAGATCGGGGTCTTCGGTGTGGTGCACGATCAGCGCGTCGAAGTCGCGGGCATAGGTCAGCGCGCGGCGCATCACTTGCGCATTGGTCACGCTCCTGTCGCCGTCGCTGAAGGCGACCGCACCAGCCGCCTTCAGGAGACCGAACTCGGTCATCTCCTCGCCGCGCATGCCCTTGGTCAGCGCCGCCATCGGCTGGATGTTCACGATCGCGGTATCGCGGGCACGCCGCATGACGAAGTCGACGGTCGCCGAATTGTCGATGACGGGCGACGTGTCGGGCTGGCAGATGATGGTGGTGATGCCGCCGGTCGCGGCCGCCTGGCTCGCGGACGCAAAGGTCTCGCGATGGCTGAAGCCGGGCTCCCCGACGAAGGCGCGCATGTCGATCAGGCCGGGCGCCACGATCTTGCCGGAGCAGTTGACGATGTCGGTACCCTCGGGGACGCCGGCCGCTCCGATGCCGCGGCGGGTCTCGCGGATGGTGCCATCGGCGATCAGGACGTCACCGACGCCGTCGAAATCCCGGGAGGGGTCGACGACGCGGGCATTGGCGAGCAGGATCGGTCGGCGGTCGGTCAACATCGGCATCACGCGTTCGGCAAGTTGCGGGCGAGCGCTTCCAGCACGGCCATGCGCACGGCGACACCCATCTCCACCTGTTCGCGGATCAGGGACTGCGCACCGTCAGCCACGGCCGAGTCGATCTCGACGCCGCGATTCATGGGGCCGGGATGCATCACGAGTGCGTCCGGCTTGGCGTAGGCGAGCTTCTTCTGGTCGAGCCCGAAATAGTAGAAATATTCGGAGGACGAGGGCACGAACGAGCCGTTCATGCGCTCGCGCTGGAGCCGCAGCATCATGACGATGTCGGCGCCTTCGAGGCCCTCGCGCATGTCGCGTGCGACCTCGACGCCCATCCGTTCGATGCCGGGCGGCAGCAATGTGGAGGGGCCGACGACGCGGACGCGGGCGCCCATGGTGTTGAGCAGGATGATGTTGGAGCGGGCGACGCGCGAATGCAGCACGTCGCCGCAGATCGCGACCACGAGCCCCTCGATCCGGCCCTTGTTGCGGCGGATGGTGAGTGCGTCGAGCAGGGCCTGCGTCGGATGCTCATGCGCGCCGTCGCCGGCATTGATCACGGAACCGTCAACCTTGCGGGCCAGCAGTTCCACCGCGCCGGAGGCGTGATGGCGCACCACCAGGATGTCCGGGTGCATCGCGTTCAGCGTCATCGCCGTGTCGATCAGGGTTTCGCCCTTGCGGATCGATGACGAGGACACCGACATGTTCATGACGTCCGCACCCAGCCGTTTGCCGGCGAGCTCGAACGAGGATTGGGTCCGGGTGGAGGCCTCGAAGAAGAGGTTCACCTGCGTCCGTCCACGCAGGACGGTGCGCTTCTTGTCAACCTGGCGGTTGAGCTCGACATATTCCTCGGACAGGTCGAGGAGGCCGGTGATGTCGGCCGCGGAAAGGCCCTCGATGCCCAGCAAATGCCGGTGGCCGAGGACGAAGGTCGATTTCGATGTCATTAAAAGCAGAGCTATAGGGGGGGATGACGGGGTCGGCAAGGGCCAAAGGTGAGGAAGTGAGTTATCCCCTGATCTGTCGGTGCCGGCTGATCCTCTTCGTCATGCCCGGGCTTGTCCCGGGCATCCACGTTCTTGCACCGTCGCCGTAAAAAGGGCGTGGACGGCCGGGACATAGGCGAGCGTAAGCGACGCCGTCCTGCGGACGGCTATGCCCGGCCATGACGACGCGGAGGCATGGTGTGAGATCTCTCCTAGTTGCGACTATCGCGATAGCTATCGTTTCGCCAGCCCATGCCCAATCGCTCCCCGGCGGTTTCGTGTATCTGCGCGACGTCGATCCGACCATCGTCCAGGACATCCGCTACGCGACCTCCAACAATTTCGTCGGCCGTCCGCTCGCCGGCTACGGCGCCGGCGAATGCGTGGTGAAGCGGGAAGTGGGACTACGGCTGAAGGCGGTTCAGCAGGAGTTGGCAGGCCACAACCTGTCGCTCAAGATGTTCGACTGCTACCGGCCGGCGCGGGCCTCGCTCGACATGGTCAAGTGGTCGCAGAACGGCCGCGAGACGGCAGCCGAGCGGCGCTACAATCCGAGGATTCCCAAGACGGAGCTATTTCGCCTCGGCTACATCGCGAGCCGTTCGCAGCACTCCACGGGGGCGGCGCTCGATCTCACTCTGGTCGATCTCAAGGCTGACAATTCGGGCAAATACGAGCCTGCCAAGGCCTACGCCGATTGTACCGCGCCGGTCCAGGCGCGGCCGCCTGAAGGCAGCGTCGACATGGGCACCGGATATGATTGTACGGACGCGAAGGGGCATACCGCAGCACCGTCGATCACGCCGGATCAACGCGCCTGGCGCAAGCGACTGGTGGCTGCGATGACGAAGCAAGGCTTTGTGAACTATTCGAAGGAGTGGTGGCATTTTTCGCTGCCGGGGGCGGGCGGGGCGGCCTATGATTTCCCGATCCAGCCGCGGCGGAAATGATTCCGCGCCGAGGAAACAAGATGACCCAGCCCAGCTTCGCGACCCACGAGGTCTTCAACCAGTCGCCGCCCTTCGAGGACGTTGACCTCTTCGCCGTGGATCGGCCGCTGGTTGAGGCGGTCAGGGCCAATGGCGGCGCAGCGGCGGAGCGGGAGCTGTCGGAGTTCGGCAAGCATTGGGGCTCGGCCGCGATGGCCGATCGCGGGCGCTTGGCGAACGAGAACACGCCGAAACTGCGCACCTTCGATTCCAAGGGCAACCGCCGCGATCAGGTCGAGTTTCATCCGGCCTATCACGAACTGATGGCGCACTGTGCGCACGCCGGCGTGCACAATTCGACATGGACGGCGGATGGAAAGCCAGCTGGCTCCGCGGCAGAGGTCATCCGTGCTGCAAAATTCTACATCGCCTCGCAGGTCGAGACCGGCCATCTCTGCCCGATCACGATGACACGCGCTTCCGTCGGGGCACTGGCGATGCAGCCGGATCTGCTCGCGCGTGTGATGCCGGTGCTGTCGACCAAGAGCTACGATCCCAGCTTCACGCCGTGGTGGGAGAAGCGCGGCATGACGCTCGGCATGGGCATGACCGAGAAGCAGGGCGGCACCGATGTGCGCGCCAACATGACGCGCGCGGTGCGCAATGGCGACGCCTATCGCATCACCGGCCACAAATGGTTCATGTCGGCGCCGATGTGCGACGCGTTCCTGGTGCTGGCGCAGGCCGAGGACGGACTGACCTGTTTCTTCATGCCGCGCTTCGCGCCGGATGGATCGGTCAACACCATCCAGTTCCAGCGGCTGAAGGACAAGCTCGGTAACCGCTCCAATGCATCATCCGAGGTCGAGTTCGTCGGCGCCTATGCGGAGCGGGTCGGCGAGGAGGGCAAGGGCATCCGCACCATCATCCAGATGGTGCAGCTCACGCGGCAGGACTGCGCGATTGCCTCCGTCGGCCTGATGCGCTCGGGGCTGGCGCATGCGCTGCATCACGCCCGTCACCGCAGCGTGTTCCAGAAGCACCTCGCCGATCAGCCGCTGATGCAGGCCGTGCTGTCGGACATGGCGCTGCATGTCGAGGCGAGCGTCGCGCTGGTGATGCGGCTCTGCCGTGCCTTCGACCGGACGCCGCACGAGCCGGCCGAGGCCGCCTACATGCGGCTTTTGACGCCCGCGATCAAATACTGGACCTGCAAGAGTGCGCCGGCGTTTCTCTACGAGGCGATGGAGTGTCTCGGCGGCAATGGTTATGTCGAGGACGGTATTCTGGCGCGCCACTACCGGGAGTCGCCGGTCAACGCGATCTGGGAGGGCTCGGGCAACGTCATGTGCCTCGACGTGCTCCGCGCGCTTTCGCGTGAGCCGGAGGCGGCGATGGCGGTGCTGCAAGCGCTTGCGGCCGAGACGAAGGGGCTGCCAGGGGCGGGCGAGGCGGCAGCATTCATCGGCAAGACCTTCCGCCGCGCAGATGGCGAGCGCGTCGCGCGGCTCGCAGTTGAAAAGTTGGCACTGCTTGCCGCCGCCGCGGCGCTCAATGGTGTGTCACCTCGCCACGCCGAACTCTTTGCCGCCACGCGCCTCGTCACGAACCATGCCAGCATGTACGGCGCGGTGGAGCTGGAGAGCGGCGATGCGCGCGCGCTGCTGGAGCGGGCGCTGCCGTGAGCCTTCCCAACGAAAGCCTCCTGATGGACTCCCTCAATCCCGACCATCCGCCGCTCGACGTGCCGCCTGCGGAGCACGCGCCGCGCGTCTGGAAGTTCTGGGGCACGGCGCTGTGGGGCCTCTTCATCTTCGTCGCGATGTTCGTCGGACAGGTCGGGGCGATCCTCCTGCTGGTGGTGCTGCGCGGGCTCCCGATCGACATGGCCTCGATCCAGCTCGTCGGCCGCGAGCCCCAGGCGCTCGCGCTGTCGGTGATCACAGGCCTGCCTGCGACGCTTGCCGCGGTGTGGCTCGCCATCCGCGTCAAGAAGGCCTCCTTCGCCGATTACCTCGCGCTTTATTGGCCATCCTGGAAACAGCTGCTGTTCGGCGCGGTCGGTCTCATCCTGCTCGTGGTGGCCTGGGAAGCGACGTCGCGCGGCCTCGGCCGGGAGGCGACGCCAGGCTTCATGACCGATCTGTTGAAATCGGGCCGCGATAACGGCGCGGCAATACTGCTCCTGTTCGCTTTCAGCGTGGCGGCGCCGATGTCAGAAGAAGTCCTCGCGCGGGGTTTCCTCTACCGCGGCTGGTCGGCAAGCTTCCTGCGCGTCCCCGGCGCGATCATCCTGTCGTCACTGGTGTGGACGGTCGTGCATCTGCAGTACGACATGTACTTCCTCGCCGAGGTCTTCACCATCGGCCTCTGGTTCGGCTACATGCGCTACCGCTCTGGCTCGCTCTGGCTCACGATCTTGCTGCATGCGCTGAACAACATGACCGCGGTGGTGCTGACGATGTGGCTGGGCGCATAGCCTGACGTCTTGCCCCACGTTCCGTCATTGCTTCGTCGCGAGGCTCCTCGCAATGACGATGGAGAGAGGTGCGCTCGCAATGACGAGCTCTAAGCCACCAGCGCGATCGCAATCGGCATCGTGATGGCCGCTAAAATCGTCTGCAGCGTGATGATCTGCGCCAACAGCGGCGCATCGCCGCCCATCTGGCGGGCGAGCACATAGGCGCTGGGCGAGGTCGGCACCGCCGCGCAGATCGCGACGATCGCGAGGCTGTTGCCTGAGAGGCCGAACCAGACGGCGAGCACGAGCGCGAGCACAGGCATCAGGACCAGCTTGAACGCCACGCCGATCGTCGCGCTCACGCTCGGGCGGAAGAGGCCCTTGAGCTGCAGGCCGGCGCCGGTGACGAGCAGGCCGATGGCGAGCGAGGAGCGGCCGAGCGCATCGGCGACCTCGTGCCAGATTTTTGGCAGCGGCAGATGGATGACGTTGATGAAGAGCCCGATGGCGCAGGCCCAGATCAGGGGATTGCGGATCACGGTCATGACGATGGCGCGGACGGACTGCCTTTCCGGCGCGGCATAGTGGGCGAGCACGGCGACGCTGAACACATTGACCAGCGGAATGATCGCGACCATCGCCACGGACGCCAGCGCCAGCCCGGCATCGCCGAACATGTTGGCGGAGACGGAGAGCGCGACATAGGTCTGCCAGCGCGTCGCGCCCTGGAAGATCGAGGTGAAGGCGGGGCCGTCGATGTCGAGCCGTGCCAGGGCAGGGCGTAGCGCAAGGCACAGAAGCGACATCGCGAGCGCCGACAGCAGCAGCGCGCCGCCGACACCGGCGACCGGCACCTTGGAAAGGTCGGCCTTCACCAGTGTCTGGATCAGCAGCATCGGGAACAGCACGAAATAGGTCAGCCGCTCCAGCCCGTGCCACTGCGTGTCGAGCCGCATCAGGCTGCGCTTCAGCACGCCGCCGAGCACGATGAGGATGAAGACCGGCAGCAGCGCCGCAATCACGACGGCCATGAATCAGTCGGTCCCCGGGGCTGCGCGAAGATTGGCCAGCCGATCGAGCGCGCCTTGCAGGATGAAGATCGCGGCGTGTTCGTCGATCACCTCGGCGCGCTTGGCGCGGCTGACATCCATGCCGATGAGCTCGCGCTCGACCGCCGCGGTCGAGAGGCGCTCGTCCCAGAGGCCGATCGGAAGCGTGGTCAGGCCAGCAAGATTGCGGGCAAAGGCGCGGGTGGATTGCGCGCGCGGACCCTCGCTGCCGTCCATGTTGATGGGAAGGCCGAGCACGAAGCCGACGGCCTTGCGCTCGGTTGCGATCGCGAGCAGCCGGGCGGCGTCCTGCTTGAACGCCTTGCGCTGGATCGTCTCGACGCCGGTCGCAAGCCGTCGGTCCGGATCGGACACGGCGACGCCGATGGTCTTGGTGCCGAGATCGAGCCCGACCAGCGCGCCGCGCGCGGGCCAGTGGGTTGCAGTATCGACGAGAGGCAGGATAAGAGCCGGCATGACGTTAGCGCATATCACGCGTCGCGCTGCGGAGTGAACCCAGAACAATGGATGCACTAACACTATTCGGCCTGTTTGCCGTCACCGCGATGCTGGTCTGCTATGCCCTGGAGGATCGGAGCCACTGGTTCGTGCTGTTGTTCGCGGTGTCCTGCGCGCTCGGCTCGGCTTACGGGTTCCTGCAAGGTGCCTGGCCGTTCGGCCTGGTTGAGGCGATCTGGGCCTTCGTTGCTCTGCGGCGATGGCATCTTAGGCCGCGATGACGTCGTCTTCTTCTTTCAGGCAGGACACGAAGCCGCTGAGCGCGCTCGATTGATGTGCGGCGCGGCGCTGGATGAACAGCGTCTCGACGCACGCATGGGCCTGGCTCAGCGTATGGATCAATACGCTGCCAATCGTTGCGCTGCGTTCGACGACGGCGCGCGGCAACAGCGTCACGCCCATGTCGGCGGCGACGCAGCCGATCATACCGTCGAGCGTGCCGAGCTCGAAACGCGCCGCTGACGGCCAGCCGAACTCGACAAAAACCTGCTCGAGCCGCTGGCGGTAGGTGCAGCCGGTGCGAAACACCAGCGCGGTCGGGCCTGATGTCGGTGTGCCGGCGCGCAGCTCGGCAAGCGAGCTCCAGCGCCGCGCACTGACCAGCACCAGCTCCTCGCGGAACGCGCCCGTGGCTGTGAGGTCGGCATGTTCGATCGGGCCCGCGACAAAGGCACCGTCGATCGTACCTTCGAGCACGGCAGCGACGAGATCGGCCGTGGTCGCGGTGCGCAGGCTCAGGCGCACAGCCGGAAAGTGGCGGTGAAAATCGGCAAGCAGCGGTGGCAGCCGCACCGCGGCCGTCGTCTCCATCGAGCCGATCGCCAGCGGTCCCTTCGGCTCACCATCATCGCGCGCGGCGAGCACGGCCTCGCGCGACAGCGCCGCCATTTTCTGCGCATAGGGCAGGAGCCTTTTGCCGGCGCCGGTCAGGGTCATGCCGCGGCTGTGGCGTTCGAATAGTAGCGTGCCGATCTCGGCTTCCAGCGCCTTGACGCGCTGGGTGACGTTGGACTGCACCGTGTTGAGCTCTTCGGCGGCGCGGGTGATGCCGCCGGTGCGGGCGACCGCGGCAAAGGTCTGGATATCGCTGAGTTCCATGGCATCGTTTCGCTTTTGAGATGGCTACATTCGAAACAATTCATTTTTCGAGAATGTTAGTCGCGCCTAGTCTGTCTGTCCAGACCGGGGAGGGTCCCATGCCGATCGTGACGTCGCTGACCACGCTGCTGGAGATCAAGCATCCCGTTCTGCTCGCCCCGATGGACGTTGTCGCAGGTGCACGGCTGGTGTCAGCGGTGAGCCGCGCCGGCGGCTTCGGCATTTTGGGCGGCGGCTACGGCGAGAGGGCGTGGCTGGATCAGGAGACTGCGAAGCTCGCCGGTTTGTCCGCGCCGTTTGGCATCGGCTTCATCACCTGGAGCCTGGCGAAACGGCCCGAACTTTTGGACGTCGCGTTGGCCGCGAAGCCATCCGCGATCATGTTGTCCTTCGGCGATCCCGCGCCGTTTGCTCCGAAGATCAAGTCCGCCGGCGCACGCCTGATCTGCCAGGTGCAGGATGAGGCGATGGCGCAGCAGGCGCTGAATGCCGGCGCCGACATCCTGATCGCGCAGGGGACGGAGGCGGGCGGTCATGGCGCCTCCCGCACCACCGTCGATCTTGTCCTGGCAACCGTCGATCTTGCCGCGGGCCGTGTGCCGGTGGTTGCGGCCGGCGGCATCGCAGACGGGCGCGGGCTCGCCGCCATGATGATGCTCGGCGCGAGCGGCGTGTTGCTCGGCACGCGCTTCTACGCGAGCCAGGAGGCTGATGGTGCCGACGAGGCCAAACGACGCATCTGTGCAGCGAATAGCGGTTCGACCGTGCGCGGCATCATCTTCGATCTCTCGCGCAACAATGTCTGGCCGGCGCCGTTCACGGGAAGGTGCCTGGTCAACGACCACGCCCGGCGCTGGATCGGCCGCGAGGTCGAGCTGATGCAAAATGTGGCCACCGTTGCGGCGGAATATGCCACGGCGAAGGAGGCCGGCAATTTCGACGTCGCCGCAGTGATCGCGGGCGAGGCGGTCGGCCTGATCCATGACATTCCGCCCGCCGCGGAGATCGTCGAACGCATTGCGACCGAAGCCGAGCAGCTTCTTGCCGGCCGGCGTAACTCCAGTGCTTCTTTCCCTTCTCCCCTTGTTGTGGGAGAGGGTTTGCAGCGAGCCAACTAGTGAGAACACCCATGTGGCCTGACCGTCGACTGATCGAACTCTTCAAGACCGAATTCCCGATCGTGCTGGCGCCGATGGCTGGCGTGATGGATGCGGAGCTGGTGATCGCGGCTGCGCAGGGCGGTGCGCTGGGCTCGCTGCCGAGTGCGATGCTGTCACCGGAGAAGGCGCGCGAGCAGGTCAATCTCATCCGCCAGCGCGTGAAGG
The DNA here is from genome assembly GCA_023388935.1 of Pseudomonadota bacterium. Classification (GTDB taxonomy): domain Bacteria; phylum Pseudomonadota; class Alphaproteobacteria; order Rhizobiales; family Xanthobacteraceae; genus Bradyrhizobium. The sequence goes on from JAEWFG010000145.1 coordinate 16,432, forward strand.
CGCCGGTCAACATGAACTTCTTCTGCCACACGCCGGTCGAGCTGGATGCCGCGTCCGAGGCGCGCTGGAAGACGCGTCTGGCGGGCTACTACACCGAGCACGGTCTCGATCCGGCGGCACCGGTCAACGCCGCGAACCGCGCCCCGTTCGATGCCGCCTTCTGCGAGGTCGTCGAGGAGCTGAGGCCGGAAGTCGTCAGCTTCCATTTCGGTCTGCCGGAGCAGCCACTGCTCAGGCGGGTCAAGGCAGCGGGCTGCATCGTCATCTCGTCGGCCACGACGGTGAAGGAAGCGGTCTGGCTGGAAGAGCGTGGCGTCGATGCCATCATTGCACAAGGCGCCGAGGCGGGCGGCCATCGCGGCATGTTCCTGACGGACAAGATCGCCGAGCAACCCGGCACCTTCGCGCTGGTGCCGCAGGTGGTCGACGCGGTGAAAGTGCCGGTCATTGCCTGCGGCGGCATCGCCGATGGGCGTGGCATTGCGGCGGCCTTTGCGCTCGGTGCATCCGGCGTGCAGATTGGCAGCGCGTATTTGCGGTGTCCGGAATCCAAGGTCACGCCCGGAGGCCGCAAGGCGCTCGCCGAGGCGCGGGACGATTCCACCGTTATCACCAACGTGATGACCGGACGCCCGGCGCGCGGTGTCCAGAACCGCCTCATGCGCGAGGCCGGCCCGATCTGCGTCGACGCGCCCGCCTTCCCCCACGCTGCGACCGCACTGGGGCCGTTGAAGGCGGCTGCCGAAAAACAGGGCAGGGTGGATTTCACCAATCTCTGGGCTGGTCAGGCCGTTGCCATGGGCCGTGAGGTTCCTGCGGCCGAATTGACCCGCGATCTGGCCAAATCGGCGCTGGCTCGCCTGAAAGCGCTGGCCGGCTAGGCCTCCGGGCCCGGTTGCGGCGCAAAACCGGCCTCTGCTATACGGCGGATAGGTTTTGCCGTGAGAGGCCTTATATAATGTCCGTCGACGCCACTATCGTCCGCCGCATCGCGCATCTTGCGCGCATCGCGGTTTCCGAGGACGAAGTTCCGCACTTGCAGGGCGAGCTCAACGCCATGCTTGCCTTTGTCGAGCAGCTCTCGGAGGTCAATGTCGAGGGCGTGGAGCCAATGACCTCGGTCACCCCGATGCAGATGAAGAAGCGGCAGGACGTGGTCGATGACGGCGAGATCGCCGACGATATCGTTGCCAACGCGCCTGCGACCGAAGGTCACTTCTTCCTGGTGCCCAAGGTCGTCGAGTAATTCTTAGGACCAAGTCCGATGTGCCTGCTATGCGACGATGAGAAGGCCTATCAGGCCTATATGAACTATCTCGACAAGATGGAGCGGCAGGGCAAGGCTGCCGATCCCAATGTCGCCGTCAATGCCGTGCTCGACGAGATCGAAGCGGCGGCGAAAGCGTCCGCCAAAAAAGACGACCCGGCCAACGACAAGACCCTGTCTCCGTTCTTCTGCAGCCCGATCAATAAATGACCGATTTGACATCGCTGACGCTCGCCGAGGCCCGCAAGGGTCTCGCGGCAAAGACTTTCACGTCACTCGAGCTGACCGACGCGCATCTTTCCGCGATTGAAGCCGCGCGCGTGCTCAACGCCTTCGTGATGGAGACGCCCGACCAGGCGCGCGCTATGGCGCGCGAGGCGGACGCCAAGATCACCAAGGGTGATGGCGGCCCTCTCGCGGGCATTCCGCTCGGCATCAAGGATCTCTTTGCCACCAAGGGCGTTCGCACCACGGCGTGCTCAAAAATCCTCGGCAATTTCGTGCCGACCTATGAGTCCACCGTCACCTCGCAGCTCTGGCGCGATGGCGCGGTGATGCTCGGCAAACTCAACAATGACGAGTTTGCGATGGGCTCGTCGAACGAGACCTCGTGCTTCGGACCCGTCGGCAATCCCTGGCGGCGCGACGGAAGCAACACGACGCTGGTGCCGGGCGGCTCGTCCGGCGGCTCCGCCTCGGCCGTGGCGGCGCTGCTCTGCATGGGCGCCACCGCGACCGACACCGGCGGCTCGATCCGCCAGCCGGCGGCGTTCACCGCGACCGTCGGCATCAAGCCGACCTATGGCCGCTGTTCGCGTTGGGGCGTCGTCGCCTTTGCCTCCTCGCTCGACCAGGCTGGTCCCATCGCGCGCAGCGTGCGCGACTCCGCGATGCTGCTGCGCTCGATGGCCGGCCACGACCCGAAGGACACGACGTCGGTCGACATTCCCGTGCCGAACTACGAGGCCGCGATCGGCAAGTCCGTGAAGGGCATGAAGATCGGCATCCCCAAGGAGTATCGTCTCGACGGCATGCCGGCCGAGATCGAGAAGCTCTGGAGCGAGGGCGCGGCGTGGCTGAAGGCGGCCGGCGCCGAGCTCGTCGAGGTATCGCTGCCGCACACCAAATATGCGCTACCGGCTTATTACATCGTGGCGCCAGCGGAGGCATCCTCCAACCTCGCGCGCTATGACGGCGTGCGCTACGGCCTGCGCGAGCAGGGCAGGAACATCATCGAGCTGTACGAGAACACCCGCGCCGAAGGTTTTGGCGCGGAGGTGCGCCGCCGCGTCATGATCGGCACCTATGTGCTCTCGGCCGGCTATTACGACGCCTACTATCTGCGCGCCCAGAAGGTGCGGACGCTGATCAAGAAGGACTTCGAGGATTGCTTCGCCAAGGGCGTCAACGCGATCCTCACGCCGGCGACGCCGTCGGCGGCGTTCGGCGTCGGCGAGAAGGGCGGTGCCGACCCTGTCGAGATGTATCTCAACGACATCTTCACAGTGACCGTGAACATGGCGGGCCTGCCGGGCATCGCCGTGCCCGCGGGCAAGGACGCGCAAGGCCTGCCGCTCGGCTTGCAACTGATCGGCCGTCCTTTCGACGAGGAGACGCTGTTCTCGCTCGGCGAGGTGATCGAGCAGGCGGCCGGCCGCTTCACGCCCGCGAGGTGGTGGTGAATGTGGCGGCGCTCATCGCGAGCCTCGACGGCGCGGCGCCCGCGCCGGAGCTGAATGCGCCGCTCGCCGGTCTCTGGTGGGCTGCCAAGGGCGACTGGGATCAAGCGCACAAGATCGTTCAGGACGACAACAGCCGTGAGGCTGCCTGGGTGCACGCCTATCTGCACCGTGTCGAAGGCGATCTCGGCAATGCCGGTTACTGGTACCGCCAGGCCGGCCAGCCGACGGCAAAGGATTCATTGAAGGCGGAGTGGGAGCGGATCGCTGCCACCCTGCTCGCGCGGTGAGGACACCCGTGTCGAGGTGATACCGCGCGTGCGCTATCTCAGCGTTCCCTTCGGCAGCAGATATTCGTGAACATGCGGACAAATATTGCCGAGGTTACACCGCTCCGCCTTGATGAGCGGCTCCAGCTCGGCGATCAGGGTCTTGGCGTTGAACACTTTTGGCGGGGCCGCTACGACCGGTGCCGGGAGAAAGTGAACGTCGGCCTCGAGCCCGGGCTTCGGCGCCGCCGCTCCGCCGCCGGTGTAGATGAAGACACCGCCGCGCGCGAGCCTGACAGGCTGATCCGATCTGCTGGCGAGATCGCCATGATCCCAGATCCTGAAATCGGCGGTTTCCTGCGACGACACCGGAATGCGGGTGTGCAGCGACGGCACAGCGCTGGCGAGGCGAGGGCCAATCCGATCATCCGCCGGCGGCCGGCGCATCACGAATCGAATGTCCGACAGGATTTCAAATCCGGCAAAGCCCTTTTCGACCGCCAGTTGGGCCGAACGATACAGCCAATAGACCTGAACGCTTTCCCGGGTGGTGTAACCATTGCCCTGGAAGCTCACGCGGAAGACGTCAGGCCTCAACTCCTTGACGTCGGATCCGCCGGTAAAGCTCTGTTGCTGGTAAGGTGTCGAACATGACACGAGAACGGCGGCCGTAGCCGCCAGCATCGAAGCGCGGATAAACATGCATTGCCCCCAACCATGCAACTTGTATGAGACATGAGGGTCTTGCGTCAATGCCTGAGTGAGAGGCGCCGCGGCCGCGCCGCCGCTCTTGCGCCCGCTGCGCAAGCACATCGATCTCCGACGCGCCTCGTTCTTCGGCTTGACTGAGCCGATCCGTTGCGCGAAGCCGAACCATCCCCGACATAACTTTATCCGGACACCAGGACCGATGAACGCAGCTGCCGCACCTCACAAGCTTCTCAAGGGCGCCACCGGCGATTGGGAGATGGTCATCGGCATGGAGATCCATGCCCAGGTGACCTCGAACTCAAAACTGTTCTCAGGCGCTTCCACCACGTTCGGCGGCGAACCGAATTCGCATGTGTCGCTGGTCGACGCCGCGATGCCGGGCATGCTGCCCGTCATCAACGAGGAATGCGTCAGGCAGGCTGTCCGGACCGGACTCGGTCTCAACGCGAAGATCAATCTGCGTTCGGTGTTCGACCGGAAGAACTATTTCTATCCGGACTCGCCGCAGGGCTATCAGATCAGCCAGTACAAGTCGCCGGTCGTCGGCGAGGGTGAGGTGATCGTCGAGCTCGAGGGCGGCAAGACCGCCACCATCGGGATCGAGCGGCTGCATCTGGAGCAGGACGCCGGCAAGTTACTGCACGATCAGTCACCGACCATGACCTATGTCGATCTCAATCGCTGTGGCGTGGCGCTGATGGAGATCGTCTCCAAGCCTGACATCCGCGACGCCGAGCAGGCCAAGGCCTATGTGACCAAGCTCCGCTCGATCCTGCGCTATCTCGGCACCTGCGATGGTGACATGGAGAAGGGCTCCTTGCGTGCCGACGTCAACGTCTCGGTGCGCAAGCCGGGCGGGCCGCTCGGCACCCGCTGCGAGATCAAGAACATGAACTCGATCAACTTCATCGGCCAGGCGATCGAATACGAGGCGCGGCGCCAGATCGAGATCCTCGAGGATGGCGGCGAGATCGACCAGGAGACCCGTCTCTACGACCCCAACAAGGGCGAGACGCGCTCGATGCGGTCAAAGGAAGAGGCGCACGACTATCGCTACTTCCCCGATCCCGACCTGCTGCCGCTCGAATTCTCGCAACAGTTCGTCGACGAGCTGAAGGCGACGCTGCCCGAGCTGCCGGACCGGAAGAAGACGCGCTTCGTCGCCGATTTCGGCCTGTCGGCCTATGACGCCAGCGTGCTCGTGGCCGAGCGCGAGAGCGCCGTGTTCTACGAGACCGTGCTGGACAAGCTCGCCAACCGCGCACGCGACGGCAAGATGGCGGCGAACTGGGTGATCAACGAGCTGTTCGGCCGTCTCAACAAGGAAGGCCGGGATATCGCGGCCTCTCCGGTCAGCGCCGTGCAGCTTGCCGCGATCATCGACCTGATCGGCGAGGGCACCATCAGCGGCAAGATCGCCAAGGATCTGTTCGAGATCGTCTGGCAGGAGGGCGGCGATCCCCGCGCGCTGGTCGAAAGCCGCGGCATGAAGCAGGTGACCGACCTCTCGGCGATCGAAAAGGTCGTCGACGACATCATCGCGGCCAATCCCGACAAGGCCGCGCAGGTCAAGGACAAGCCGCAGTCGCTCGGCTGGTTCGTCGGCCAGGTGATGAAGGCGTCCGGCGGCAAGGCCAACCCGCAAAGCGTCAACGACCTGCTCAAGTCCAAGCTCGGCGTCTGACGTCACGCGTTCGAACGAGGTGACGGACACACTCCGGCAACTCGCTTTGGGTTCGCGATGCGACGCTCGCGCGCGTCATCGACGGCAACATCATCCGCTCATAGGCGCGCAGCGCCACCGAATCGCCGTCACGCGATTCGTGCAAAACGGCGGCTTGCACACGCTCCGACGAGCGCTCGCGCCGTTAAGCATGAAAATATTTTCGTTGCCAAAACCTGCGACTCAGAGTCCGCGAAACGCCTTCGCGAGGTGGTTGCGCGATCGGCGACGCACATCATCGCAGCGATCGCGCGCGATGCATGAGTGCAGGAAAATACTTGCTGCATAGCGTTTTCCTGCAATCGCATCTCTCGCAAGCATCGACCATGCGGGCGCTCTCTGCGATCGCAGGCACACGCCACGAAGCGCGCTTGCGTCGCGCTCGCCAAGCGCACGAGCGTTGCGGCGTCAACACTTCTTTAAGCGAGACGCTGTTTTTTTCGTCGTGTTGGTGTATTCGGGATGAAGTGCATTCGATCCCCGAGTGCACGCAGCGATTAAAGCCATCTCACACATCGGAGGGCAACATGGCCAAGAAAGCGAAGAAGGCGAAGGCGAAGAAGGCGAAGAGCGCAGTGAAGAAGACTGCGAAGAAGACCCGCAAGGTCGCGAAGAAGAAGAAGTAACTTCGCTTCTGAAGTTGCCGGCTCCTAAGTAGCCGGCACGTCATCAGCGCCTTTCAAAGGTTCTGGTCGACGGTAGAGGGTGTCGGCGAGACATCAGGTCAACGGTCGGATCGTTCTCTTCGCGGGTTCGCTCGCCAAGTCTAGGTCCGGCAGAAGAAACGAGTTTTCTTCGTTCGTTGCGGGGCCGGTTCTCCGGTTCTGCAATTTCACGAGTGGCCTCGCGGTCAAAGTGGAATCTGGTCCTGACGTGTTCGCCGACGCCCTCGTTCTCCTGAGGCCGGGGTATTGCCGGCATCCCTTTCCCTGACATTATTGATCTGACCGCGACGTGGCCGCGCTGCCTATGAAGGCAGGCGAGCGCCGCGACGTTGTCGTTGTGCGACGTCTGCGCGCGATCCTCGTTGGCGGTGTCATCGCCCGGCTCCGACCATGCGATCCAGCGCGCCGCAGCTTCCCGACGGATGATTGCCGTCTCCAAAATACCGGGGCGCCCGCTCGCCGCCTTCGCTTAAGTTTCGGCGTCTCAAGACTGCAAGCCCCGGCGCCCCTTGGCGGACCTCTCGGCGAATCCCCGGCGACCCTCGGCGCAGCCGGGACGCGGGTGACGACGAACCGCCACAGCGCGCCGCCACCACGCGTGATGGTTATCGTTGTCCGAAAATCGTGAGGGTAAACCGAATCTGACGAATCGCAGAAGTGCCCGTCAATTGGGGACTTCTTGAATTCTCCGCGCGCGCGGCGTGTGGCTGCGTTTACGTCTGCTTCATCGCGATACTTAAACTGCCATTCAAATTTGCCCGCCATCATCGTCTCCAACAAGCCGGCAAACGGCATGGGGATGAGTTGAACAGCGCATGATCCCGGAAAAGTGCTTTCCGGTTCTCCGGGAAGGGTCATGCCGGATCAGAGATGGACGGGAGCCGCGCTCGAGGAAACGGGGCGGCATAAGAAAAAGGGGATGCGTCATGTTTCAGGGTACTTTCGATCTGGAGACGGCCACGCCGATCGACGCGAGCGCGCTGTCGGACGTGCTGTTCGAGCGCGGGATTTATTGGGCGAGCGGTCGCTCCGGCCTCGTCGATCTCGTCGCCGCGCACAAATGGTTCAACCTCGCCGCGCTGAAGGGCCGCAAAGACGCGGTGGCGCTACGCCAGGAAGTCGCCGGTCAGATGTCGGACGTCGAGATCTCGGCTGCACAGCGCGAGGCGAGGGCGTGGGTCGCCGCTCACTGAGCGGAGAACCCCGTCCGGACCAGTATTTTTACGGCCGGCCTGGTTGCGCTGAATCAAGCTCATGTGTCGTGCCGCGGCCTAGACCGGCGAGGCATGAGCGACCCCGACGAGAATGCCCAATGGCTGCCGATTCAGATCGCGCCCGACGATTGCGATCTGGAACTCGGACGGCCACACAAGACGGGCATCCTGCCTTGGAGCTTTCCCTGCCGGCGCAGGTCCGGCGTTTGGTTCAACGTCTGGGCCGGCGAGCCGGTGCTGATTTCGCCTTCGTATTGGCGGATCTGGCGGTCGGGCCGCTAGATTCGGGCACACATATATAAAGAGCGCCGAATCGGACGCCTCTTGCGCCGGGCGGACCGTTTCGCCGGGCTTGCGTACCGCTCCACGGTCGCTTTCAGGTGAAAGAATGCACCGACCTTAATACTGCCGCTTGCGGCTCGCCGCTGTGTCGGGCATACCCGGCACATTGGAGATGTGGCCGAGTGGCTGAAGGCGGCGGTTTGCTAAACCGTTATAGGCTTGTAAAGGCCTATCGAGGGTTCGAATCCCTCCGTCTCCGCCAGCCGTGCTGTGTCCGGCCCTGATCTCAAAATTCCCCAGCATTCATACTGAGTCTCCGCCGTTTGTGGGCGTTGTCGTGACCGACTTCGCGTCGGATGGACGGTCAACGAGAGGTGTTGCGTCAGCGCTTTGAGACTCGGTCCGATTCTGGGATTCGCACAGTTCAGAACCGCAACAGCGCGCGGATCCGTCCCCAATGCCACAAGTGGGGAATTTCGATGGCAAATGGAACCTGGCGAAAAACATCAACAAAAACAATATGTTGCGAGCGCGGATTGATCGCTTCCGCGTGTTATTTGTGCAACACCCGTCGGAAAACGCGTTTCATGGGCGCGTTTCGAAGTGTTCTCTTGTTGTGTGTGCAAGGGCGTTCGGTAATTGTGAATGCGCGACGGAGGGGGGCATCCCGAGGTCGTCCCGTTTTAGGTTGGTTCGCTTAAGTCCCTCGCGTTTAGCGGGTGTGTCCGAAGGCGCGAAGCGACTGAGCGGTGGAGTTAAGGGACAAGGGAACCAACCCCAGGGTGTTTCACCCAGCGGATCCGGAACCTTCCCTATAGAGCAAACTTGGAGGTTTAACATGAAGTTGGTTAAGAGCCTTTTGCTCGGTTCTGCGGCGGGTATCCTCGCTGTGGGCGGAGCACAAGCGGCTGATCTTCCCGTAAAGGCCAAGGCGGTCGAATACGTGAAGATCTGCTCGCTGTACGGTGCCGGTTTCTACTACATCCCGGGCACTGACACCTGCCTCAAGCTCGGCGGCTATCTGCGCGCTGAAGTGTCGATCAACGGCACCGATTTCAACGGTAACTTCAGCAGCGTCCAAGGCGCTCAGAACCGTCTGACGAACTACTACTTCACCCGCGCCCGCGAAGACTTCAACATCGACACGCGCACCGCGACTGAATACGGCGTGGTTCGTACCTTCGCCGATGTGGTGTGGTCGTGGACGACGGATAACTACTCGGGCAGCGGCACCACTCCCGGCGCCACGATTTACTCGCAGCTTGGCACCTCAGGCGTTAGCGCTCCGAACAATGCGAACGCGGGCGCAATCGCCGGCGGTACGCTCGGCGTGTACTACGCCTTCATCCAGTTCGCGGGCTTCACGATGGGTAAGGCTATTGCCCAGTTCGACGCTCCCTGGACCAACTATCCGGGTAACAACTTCGACGGTCTGGCTGGCGGCGGCGGCACGGTCACTGGTGTGAACCAGTTCACCTACACCGCTGACTTCGGTCAGGGCATCACGGCCGCGATTTCGGCGGTGGATCCGACTGGCTACTATCAGAGCAACCTGTACAACAGCAGCGCCGGCGTTATTTCGATCGCGGGCTTCGGCACGGGCGGCTATGGCATCAACGCCTTCGGCGGCACGCGGGCTCCTGACATCCAGGGTATGATCCGCGTTGACCAGGCTTGGGGTCTGTTCCAGTTGTCCGCAGCGGCGCATGACAACCACGTCGCCTACTACACTGGCACAGTACCGAGCGTTGCCGGAACGGAAGCTGCCGGTCATCCGGGCGACAAGTGGGGCTGGGCTGTTCAGGCAGCACTGTCGATCAAGAACATCCCGACGGGTCCGGGTGACGTGATCAACGTGCAGGGGGTCTACACCGACGGTGCGACCCGCTACAACCTCCAGAGCTTGGCTGCGCAGAACTATGCCATGTTTGGCGGTACCGGCGTGCCGGGTGCCCTTCAGAGCGTTGCCCTTGCCGGCGCGGCTGACGCCGTGTTCGCCAACGGAACCGGCCTCGACACGGTTCAGACCTGGGGTATGCGTGGCGCCTACACCCACAACTGGGATGCGTACTGGAACACCGCAATCTACGGTTCGTACGCTCAGGTCAAGTTCGGTAACGGCGGTGCGGCTGTCATTTGCGCTTCTATCCTCGGCTTGGGCGCTCCCACTGCGGGCATCACCACCTGCGACCCGAACTTCAACATCGGGACGATCGGTTTGATCACCCGCTGGACCCCGGTGAAGAACCTGACCTTCTCGGCGGACGTGGCTTACACCATGCTGGATCAGAAGTACGCTGGTACGTTCACGACCGCCACCTCGGCGGGGATCGTGGCAAAGCCGGCAGCCACGTACGAGCTGAAGGATCAGAGCACGGTCAGCGTGCTGCTCCGCGCTCAGCGCAACTGGTAAGTTCGGTCTAGCGACCTGACAGAGAGCCCCGGCGGGAAACCGCCGGGGCTTTTTTCTTGTGCTTTTGGTGCATGCGTTCGCGTTCGGTCGACGTTGGCGAGTTGCTTGTCGGTCCCGTTGATCCATCGTTCGTCGCGGCCTGGTCGAACGAAACAGGTCCTTCGTGCGTAATGACGGCGAGTTCGACCATCCGACTGCGATGCTCGCCGTCCTCTCGAGGCACGCCTGACGACCACGATCACAATCGACGGTCGTCGTCGGCTCGAGGCAGGACGACGGCGGCGCCCTTATTCTAAGCTGCCGGTGCCGCGGCGCAGATCTGCCTCGATCTGCAACCGGGAGCCGCCGCCGAAGCGGGCGCGGTAGACCTGAAGGTTCTCCATGATCCGCTGCACGTAGTTGCGTGTCTCGGAGAACGGAATCAGCTCGACCCAATCGACTGCGTCGACTTTCGGGTTGCGCGGGTCACCGTAGCGGTCGACCCACTTCTTCACGCTGCCGCGGCCGGCGTTGTAGGCGGCAAAGGTCATGATGTAGGAGCCGCGATAATCCTCGAGCAGTCCGCCGAGCTCGGCCGAGCCGAGCGTGGCGTTGTAGACCGAATCGTTCTTCAGCCGCCCAAGGTCATAGGTCGCGCCGTGGCGCTTGCAGACGTAGCGCGCGGCATCCGGCGTCACCTGCATCAGGCCATAGGCCTTTGCCGGCGAGACTACGGAGGGGTTGAACGCGCTTTCCTGCCGCGCGATGGCGTAGACGATGCTGCGCTCGACGTCGGGGCCGATCGGCGTGAACTGCGGAATGCCGTTGACGGGATAGGCATAGAAGTCGAACGGCAGGCCGCGGTTGAGCGCGGCCTTGCCGACCAGCAGCATGCCGCGCGCGTCGCTGTAGCGCTGGGTGAGCTCGCCGAGGCCGGTGAGCGCTTCGGGATCGCCGTTCTCGCCCATGTCCGCCAGCATCGGCACCGCCATCTCGCGCTCGTCGAGCTCATAGAGCAGTTGTGCAGCGCGCACGATCTCGAGCCGTTCGGCGCCGCGGCCCCGCGGCTGGCTGTTGAGCACGATCTGCGGCAGGCCGAGCTTGGCGCGCGCGAGCTGGCCGTAGTAGCTGGTCGATTGCTCGGCCGCGCGGGCGTAGGCGCTGCGCGCCTCCTGCTGGCGGCCTGCCGCTTCGGCGGCGCGGCCCTGCCAATAGCCGGCGCGCGCCAGCGTGGTCGGATTGACGCTGCCGACCCCGATGCGGGCAAAATGCTGGGTGGCAGCCGCGGGATCGCCCAGGAAGCGCAGCGCGATCCAGCCCGCCGTGAACTCCTGCTCGGTCTTGTAGATGTCGCGAGAGGGCAGGGCCGCATCGCGCGCGATCAGATAGGCGCTGCGGAATTCCTCGGTGTCGATCATCTTGCGTGCCAGCAGGCGACGCTCGATCCACCATTCGTCGAGATTGTAGAGCCGGTTCGGATCCTTTGGCGCCGACAGCATGAGCTGGGCGGCTTCGGCAAACTTCTCCTCGCGGCGCAGCAGCTGGATCTTGCTGAAGATGAAGCCGGGATCGTTGTGCAGCTCGCGCGGCACTGCCTCCAGCAGCGCGCGTGTGTTCGGCGCCTTCCTGAAGGAGGCGATGCGGGCCTTGGCGAGGGCGACGTAGCCGGCGCCGAGACGTTTTGCGGCGCGCAGCGCCGCCTCGTGCTCGCTGCCATAGAGCAGCGTGTCCATCCGCGCCTTCTGGTCGCCCGGCGCAAGTAGCGCGCCGAACTGGTCGAGCGCGTTGTTCTCGGTGTCCTCCGACATCGGATCGCTGCGCCAGGCCTCGCGCACCAGCCGCTCGGCATTGGCGCGGTCGCCGCGCGCCAGCATCGCCTTGGCGAGCGCGAAGCGGCCCTTGGCGGAAACAGGGGATTCGTTCTCGAACCACGACCACGCAACTGAATCGTCGCGCCTGTCGTCCCACATCGCGGCTTCGAGGCGCCGGCGCAGGAAGGACTGCGACGGCCAGCTCGCATTGGCGGAAAGGAAGGCGCGGTAGCGCTCCACGCTCGCACCATTGTTCTCGCTGCGCAGGATGATCCATTCCGCGAGCTTTCGCGCAACGGGATCCGAGATCGCGGCTGCTTCATTGGTGGCGTCGCCCGGCTTGCGCTTGCGCACGAGCTCGATGACGCTTTCCAGCGTGTCCTTGTCGCCCTGAGAGGTCGACGAGGTCGCGGCGACCGCGGCCGGCGTGACCGGCTTGCGCGGTGCGGCGTGCTGGCGGGTTGCCGGAGCCAGCACAGGAGCTGCGGCCGGCTTGGCGGCGGCCGGGGCGGTCGGTCTGACGGTGGCGGTCACGGCCGGTGCGGGTGCGTTCTTGGCGGCGGAAACGTTGGCGGCCGGCCGTGATTTTGGCGCGGGAGCTGCTGCCGCAGGCTTGGGCTTGTCCTTTGCGGGTTCCTTGCTGGCGCCCCTACCGGCATCTTTGGCAGGTTTCTTCGCAGCATCCTTGGCCGGGGCGGGAGCCGCTCCCTTGCTCGTGCCCTTGGCTGTCTCCTTGCCGGTTGCCTGGGGCGATCCTTTGGCAGGCCCTTTCGCGGGGGCCTTGGCAGTGTTTTTGGCGGCTGGCTTCGCGGTTGCCTTGGCCGTTTCGTCGGTCGTCTCATTGGACTTGGCCAAGGCGGCGCAGCCGACCGACAGCCCTGCCATCAGGCTCATGACAAGACCAGCGGATCGCCATGCGGCACGAGGAAAGGAGGTCACGGCGTTCGTCGCCCCGAATCAGTCAGATGGCTCAAGACCTAGAAGTATTTGATTGAATATGCGGACAAAATACCAACAGCCGCTTACCTCGGGCGGGTTTGCGCCACCACCACGGCAAAATCGCGACCTAAACGGTGCGTCACTCGGCTGCAGCTCTTTTACCGGCGGGGCAGACCCGGTATGAATGGGACTTGCTCAGAGATAGCCGCGTACGGAGGAAGTCCATGGCAGCCAAGACGAAATTCCGGGGGTCGTTCACCGCCTTGGTCACGCCGTTCAAGAACGGCTCGCTGGACGAGGCGGCGTTCCGCTCCTTGGTCAACTGGCAGATTTCAGAGGGTACCAACGGCCTGGTCCCGGTCGGCACCACCGGCGAGAGCCCGACGCTCAGCCATGACGAGCACAAGAAGGTCGTCGAATGGTGCATTGCTGAAGCCAAGGGGCGCGTGCCGGTCGTCGCCGGCGCCGGCTCCAACTCGACCAAGGAGGCGATCGAACTCGCCCAGCACGCCGAGAAGGCGGGCGCGGACGCCGTGCTGGTCGTGACGCCGTATTACAACAAGCCGACCCAGGAAGGGCTCTACCAGCACTTCAAGGCGATCAACGACGCGATCGGGATTCCGATCATCATCTACAACATCCCGCCGCGCTCGGTGATCGACATGTCGGTCGACACCATGAAGCGGCTGTGGGAGCTGAAGAACATCGCCGGCGTCAAGGACGCCACCGCCAGCATGGTCCGTGTCTCGCAGCAGCGCGCGGCGATGGGCGAGGATTTCAACCAGCTCTCGGGCGAGGACGCGACGATCCTCGGCTACATGGCTCATGGCGGCCATGGCTGCATCTCCGTGACTTCGAACGTCGCGCCGCGCCTGTGCTCGGAGTTCCACGTCGCCTGGCAGAGGGGCGATCACGCCACCGCGCTGAAGCTGCACGACAAGCTGATGCCGCTGCACAACAACCTCTTCATCGAGAGCAATCCGGCGCCGATCAAATACGCGCTGTCGCTGCTCGGCAAGCTGGACGAGACGCTGCGGTTGCCGATGGTTCCGGTCTCCGAGCCGACGCGCGTTGCCGTGCGTAGCGCGATGGTTCATGCTGGCCTGATCAACTGATGCGCTAGCCGTCCGGGGAGCTCTTCATGAGCGTCGAGGAAAAGGGCACGCGGATGCTCAAAGAGTTCCGCGAATTCGCCATGAAGGGCAACGTCGTCGATCTCGCGGTCGGCGTCATCATCGGCGCGGCCTTCGGGGCCATCGTCAACTCGCTGGTCGGCGACGTGATCATGCCGATCATCGGCGCCGTCACCGGCGGGCTCGACTTCTCAAACTACTATACCCCCTTGTCAGCGAAGGTCACCGCCACCAACCTGGCTGACGCGAAAAAGCAAGGCGCCGTACTTGCTTGGGGCAGCTTCCTCACGCTCACAATCAACTTCATCATCATCGCTTTCGTGCTGTTCCTGGTTATCCGCGCCATGAACACGCTGAAGCGCAAGGAGGAAGCGGCACCCGCCGCTCCGCCGAAGCCGTCGGCCGAGGTCGAGCTGCTGACCGAGATCCGCGATCTCCTCAAGAAGTCTTGACGCGCGCGCTTCATCCAAACTGTTAGCGTCTCGAGCGCATCTCGATCAGGTATGTCTGCGATGGCCGATAAGAACGAACGTCCGATCAAGGTCATGGCGGAAAATCGCAAGGCCCGCTTCAACTATGCCATCGAGGATACGGTCGAGGCCGGCATTGCGCTGACCGGCACCGAGGTGAAGTCGATCCGCAACGGCAAGAGCACGATCGCGGAATCCTATGCCGATTCCAAGAACGGGGAGATCTGGCTGATCAACGCCACCATTCCCGAATATCTCCAGGGCAACCGCTTCAACCACGAGCCCAAGCGACCGCGAAAACTGCTTCTCCATCGCCGGCAGATCAACAAGCTGATGGGCGCGGTCGACCGCGAGGGCATGACGCTGATCCCGCTCAAGCTGTACTTCAACGAGCGCGGGCGCGCCAAATTGCAGCTCGCGGTTGCGAAAGGCAAGAAGCTGCACGACAAGCGCGAGACCGAGAAGAAGCGCGATTGGAGTCGGGAGAAGGGCCGGCTGATGCGGGCGAGGGGATAGCGGGATGTCTCAGAAAAACCTGCTCGAGGTCGATTGGAGCCAGATTCCCGCACCCGCCGACGACGGTGGCACCGCGCATCTCAAAGGCATGACGCTGCCACCGATCGGCCTGCTCGCGACTGACGATACGTCGGTGACGCTGTCGGCGCTGCGCGGCCGAACCGTGGTGTTTGCCTATCCGCGCACCGGGGAGCCCGGCAAGATCGCGTTGGTCGACGACTGGGACATGATCCCGGGCGCGCGCGGTTGCACCCCGCAGACTTGCGCGTTTCGCGATCTGTTTGCCGAGCTGAAAGCCGCCGGCGCCGCCCAGGTGTACGGCCTCTCGACCCAGAGCAACGAATATCAGACCGAGATGGCGTCGCGGCTGCATCTGCCGTTCCCGGTGCTCTCGGACGAGAAGCTGGCACTCACGCGTGCCCTCGATCTACCGACCATGGAGGTCGCAGGCCTGACGCTGATCAAGCGCCTCGCGATGATCATCGACAATGCGCAGATCACCCATGTGTTCTATCCGGTGTTTCCACCCGACCGGAACGCCGGCGATGTCCTGGACTGGCTGAAGGCTAATCCCGCCAAGGGCTGACTTCTTAGTTCGGCGCGTTTTCTTTACGCGAACCGGGATCCACTTCGCTCGAAAACGCTCTAATCGAGATCGGCCTTCACCTTTGCAAACACGGACCGGAACATCTCCGGCGTCAGCACGCCGGTGTTCGTGTTGTAGCGCGAGCAGTGATAGCTGTCGTAGAGCCTGAGTGCGCCGGCCTGATGCACGGCGCCGTGGCCGAAGGGGGCCTGGGAGCCCTTCAGATTTAACGGCTTGAGCAAAGTGTCGTGCGCTATCCGCCCGAGCGCGATGATCGCGCGCAAGTTCGGCATCGTCTCGAGATTCGCCGCGAGAAACTGGCGGCAGGTGTTGATCTCGACCGGCAGCGGCTTGTTCTGCGGCGGCACGCAATGCACCGCATTGGCGATCCGGCAATCGACCAGCTTCAGGCCGTCGTCGGGACGTGCCTGGTAGGTGCCCTTGGCAAAGCCGTATTCGAGCAGCGTGGCGTAGAGCAGGTCGCCGGCATAATCGCCCGTGAACGGCCGGCCGGTACGGTTGGCGCCCTGCATCCCCGGCGCGAGGCCGACGATCAGAAGGCGCGCCTTGATGTCGCCGAACGGCGGAACCGGCGCATTGTGCCAGGACGGCTCGCGCGCGCGGTTCGCCTCGCGAAAGGCGACCAGGCGCGGACAGAGCGGACAGTCACGGTCGGGTACGACGATGAGGGGCTGGCGACTTGACCGGGCCGCCTCACTCCTCGAAGTCGTCATCGCCCCTCGGCGCCATCGTGGTCGCGCGCTGGAGGAATTGCGGGGCGTGGTGACGTGCTTCGCGCTCGCCACGGTCGCGCGGGACGGGGCGTTCGGACGGGTCGCGGCCTAGCTTGGATTGCAGTTCGACGAGGTCGGTGAAGACGTCGGCCTGGCGGCGCAGCTCGTCGGCGATCATCGGCGGCTGGCTGGCGATCGTGGAGATCACGGTCACCCGTACGCCGCGGCGCTGAACTGC
This sequence comes from Pseudomonadota bacterium, assembly GCA_023388935.1. Taxonomy (GTDB): domain Bacteria; phylum Pseudomonadota; class Alphaproteobacteria; order Rhizobiales; family Xanthobacteraceae; genus Bradyrhizobium. Next base: position 33,061 of record JAEWFG010000145.1, read on the forward strand.
CTCGACCAGGGAGCGGAAGTCGCCGTCACCCGAGAACAACACCATCTGGTCGATGTGCTCGGCGAGCTCCATGGCGTCCACGGCGAGCTCGATGTCCATGTTGCCCTTGACCTTGCGGCGGCCCGAGGCGTCGATGAATTCTTTGGTCGCCTTGGTGACGACGGTGTAGCCGTTGTAGTCGAGCCAGTCGATCAACGGGCGAATCGAGGAGTATTCCTGATCCTCGATGATCGCGGTGTAGTAGAACGCCCGCAGCAGCGTCCCGCGGCTCTGAAACTCCTTCAGCAGGCGCTTGTAGTCGATGTCGAAGCCAAGAGTTTTCGCCGTCGCGTAGAGATTGGCTCCGTCGATAAAGAGCGCGATCTTGTTGGTAGGAGAAAGTGACATTCAGTTGCTCGCGTAGTGTTCGTGATTGATCGTTTATTGTTGGCGCGGCGGCAGCAAGCCGCGCGGATCAAATTGCTGCCTAAACCCGTCGAATCCGCAAATCCGGAGAAGTCGGGGCAATCAAGGTATAGTTATGACGGTCTTCAATACACCCGGCGCTGCCCCCTCCGACAGCCCGGAAAACCACCCGCCCCGGCCTTAATGTGGGGGTATCAGAGCCGTTTGGCGAGGCCAAATCACAAATTGGCCTTGCGAAATCGCCCCGGCCCCTATAACTACGCCCGATCATCCACATATTTCGTCCCACCTACAACGGAGCGACAGTCCATGGCTCGCGTCACCGTAGAAGACTGCATCGACAAGGTCGACAACCGGTTTGACCTGGTCCTGCTGGCCGCCCACCGCGCCCGCATGATTTCGTCCGGTTCACAACTAACGGTTGATCGCGATAACGACAAGAACCCTGTTGTGTCTTTGCGCGAAATTGCCGACCAGACCATCTCGCCGGAGGACCTCCGCGAGGAGCTGGTGCACTCGCTCCAGAAGTTTGTCGAGGTCGATGAGCCCGAGCCGGACACGGTGCCGCTGATCGGTTCCGCTGGCGCCAGCGTCGATGCGGACGACACCGAAGTTGCCGTTGAGCGCATGACCGAAGAGGAGCTCCTGAAGGGCCTCGAAGGTCTCGCGCCGCCGGAAGAGCAGCCCGAGGAGGACGAGTAATCGTCCTATCGCGATCGTCGATTGTTGTGATCTGATCAAAGGCCCGAACCTTCGTTCGGGCCTTTGCTTTTGTTGACGTTTTCGTGGTTACCATAGCGTGGTCGGTTCGCGCCGCGCCCTGTCACTGAATTGATCGGACACGCGCGCGATCGGAGCTAAGATGTATGCAGCGGGCCTCTTTGTGGTCCGTTTGAAGGCAGGATTGAGCAGGATTGAATGGTGTATCGGCGCCGGAGACCAACGCAGATGCTGGCGGCAACCGAATCGGTTGCCGTGGCCCCGACTGCGCCGGTAGCCCGCCCGGCCAAGCCTCGCGGGCGCATGATGCGTCAATATGACCTCGTTGAGCGCGTCCGGTCCTACAATCCCAACACCAACGAAGACCTGCTGAACCGGGCCTACGTCTACGCCATGAAGGCGCACGGCTCCCAGACACGCGCTTCGGGCGATCCGTATTTCTCGCACCCGCTCGAAGTCGCGGCGATTCTCACCGACCTGAAGCTCGACGACGCCACCATCGTTGCAGCGCTGCTGCACGACACCATCGAGGACACCGAGGCGACGCGGGCCGAGATCGACCAGATATTCGGGCCGGAGATCGGCGCGCTGGTCGAGGGCCTGACCAAGCTGAAGCGGCTGGAGCTGGTGTCGCGGGAGGCCAAGCAGGCCGAGAACCTGCGCAAGCTGTTGCTGGCCATTGCCGACGATGTCCGCGTTCTCCTGGTCAAGCTCGCCGACCGCCTGCACAACATGCGCACGCTGGAATTCGTGCCGACGGAATCGCGCAGACGCATTGCCGAGGAGACCCTCGATATCTACGCGCCGCTGGCAGGGCGCATGGGTATGCAGGAAATGCGCGAGGAGCTGGAGGACCTGTCCTTCCGCACGCTCGATCCCGAAGCCTATTCGGTGGTGATGCAGCGGCTCGACGCGCTCGCCGAGCGCAACCGCAATCTGATCGGCGAGATCGAGGACCAGCTCTCGAACAATCTGCGCCATCGGGGCCTGGGCGCACGGGTCTATGGCCGCCGCAAGAAGCCATTCTCGATCTGGACCAAGATGGAGCGCAAATCCATCGGTTTCGAGCAATTGTCCGACATCTTCGGCTTCCGCGTCGTCGTCAACGACATCGAGTCCTGCTATCGCGCGCTCGGCATCGTCCACACCACCTGGCCGGTCGTGCCGGGGCGGTTCAAGGACTACATTTCGACGCCGAAGCAGAACGACTACCGCTCGATCCACACCACCGTGATCGGCCCGGGCAACCAGCGCGTCGAGCTCCAGATCCGCACCGAGGCGATGGACCAGATTGCCGAACGCGGTATCGCCGCGCACGTATTCTACAAGGAAGACGTGGGCTCGCCGACCGAGTTCCTCAAACGCGAATCCAACGCATTCGCATGGCTGCGCCACACCATCGGCATCCTGTCGGAGAGCGCCAACCCCGAGGAATTCCTCGAGCACACCAAGCTCGAGCTGTTCCACGACCAGGTGTTCTGCTTCACCCCGAAGGGCAAGCTGATTGCGCTGCCGCGCCACGCCAACGTGATCGACTTCGCCTATGCAGTGCATACCGACGTCGGCAACAGCGCGGTGGGCTGCAAGATCAACGGCAAATTCGCGCCGCTGTCGTCGGAGCTCCAGAACGGTGACGAGGTCGAGGTGCTGACCTCGGAAGCGCAATCGGCGCCGCCGTCGGCCTGGGAAACGCTCGCCGTCACCGGCAAGGCACGTGCCGCGATCCGCCGCGCCACACGCACCGCCGTGCGCGATCAATATGCCGGTCTCGGCCGGCGCATCGTGGAGCGCCTGTTCGAGCGCGCCAAGATCGAATATGCTGACGACAAGCTCAAGGGAGCGCTGCCGCGGCTCGCGCGCGCCTCGATCGAGGACGTCATGGCGGCGGTCGGCCGCGGCGAGATCAAGGCCTCCCACGTCGCGCGTGCGATGTATCCTGACTACAAGGAAGAGCGCGTCGCGCGCTACGGCGTCAAGAAGGGGCTCGCCAAGTTCAGGGAGAAATCGCTGGAGTCGCCGCGCAGCCCGGTCGCTATCCCGATCCGCGGCATCAATTCCGACCTGCCGGTGAAGTTCGCGCCGAACGGCGGCGCGGTGCCCGGCGACCGCATCGTCGGCATCGTCACGCCGGGCGAGGGCATCACGATCTATCCGATCCAGTCGCCGGCCCTGAAGGATTTTGAGGAAGAGCCGGAGCGCTGGCTGGACGTGCGCTGGGACATCGAGGACTCCGTGCCGCAGCGTTTCCCGGCCCGCATCAAGATCGAGAACGTCAACGAACCCGGCGCGCTCGCGCAGATCGCGACCGTGATCGCCGAGCATGACGGCAACATTGACAACATCAGCATGCAGCGCCGCTCGCCGGACTTCACGGAGACGACGATCGATCTCGAAGTCTACGACCTGAAGCACCTGAGCGCGATCCTGGCCCAGTTGCGCGCGAAGGCGGTCGTCGCCCGTGTCGAACGTGTTAATGGATAGGCGCCCTTCGTATTCGTCTGTCCCTCGGATTTCGTGAGTCCCAGAATGCCCGCACTTCCGCTTCGCCTCGGTGTCAATGTCGACCATGTCGCGACCCTGCGTAACGCGCGCGGCGGCCGCAATCCCGATCCGGTACGCGCCGCGCTGCTTGCGATCGAGGCCGGCGCCGACGGCATCACCGCGCATTTGCGCGAGGATCGCCGGCACATCCGCGACGAGGACATGGCGCGGCTGAAGGCGGAGATCTCCAAACCGCTCAATTTCGAGATGGCGGCGACCGACGACATGATGCGCATTTCGCTCGCCACGAAGCCGCACGCGGTGTGCCTCGTGCCGGAGCGCCGGCAGGAGGTGACGACCGAAGGCGGGCTCGACGTGGTCGGCCAGCACAACGCGCTCGCGCCCTATATCGCGCGGCTGAACGATGCCGGCATCCGCGTCTCGCTGTTTATCGCCGCCGATCCCGCGCAGATCGAGATGGCGGCGAGGCTGCGCGCGCCGGTGATTGAGATCCACACCGGCGCCTGGTGCGATGCCGTGGTGGACGGCCACACCGGGAAGGCCGAAGCTGAATGGCAGCGGATCGTGGCGGGGGCGAAGCTCGCGAAGGCCGCGGGGCTGGAGGTCCATGCCGGACATGGGCTCGACTATGCGACCGCGGAGACGATCGCCGGCCTGCCGGAAATCATGGAACTCAACATCGGTTACTACATGATCGGCGAAGCCCTGTTCGTCGGTCTTGCCGAGACGGTGCGCTGCATGCGGGCGGCGATGGATCGCGGCCGGAGCCGGGCATGATCATCGGCATCGGCTCCGACGTGATCGACATTACCCGCGTCGGCAAGGTGATCGAGCGCCACGGTGAGCGTTTCCTCGACCGCATCTTCACCGCGGCCGAGCGGGCCAAGGCGGAGCGGCGCGCCAAGAGCGAGAAGATGGTGGTGGCGACCTACGCCAAGCGCTTTGCCGCCAAGGAAGCCTGCTCCAAGGCGCTCGGCACCGGCATCCGGCGGGGGGTCTGGTGGCGCGACATGGGGGTGGTCAACCTGCCGAGCGGGCGGCCGACCATGCAACTGACCGGCGGCGCCCTGGCCCGGCTCCAGGCCCTGACGCCGGAGGGGTTCGAGGCGCGGATCGACCTGTCGATCACCGATGACTGGCCGCTGGCGCAGGCCTTCGTCATCATTTCCGCAGTTCCGCTGGCCAAGTCTTGACCGTTGGGCGGTCATTTTATAATTCGCATTGAAAATCAATGCCTTATGTAGTTTTGATGCGATCCTTGATTGCGTGGCCTGCGACAACCGTCTAAAAGTCCGCGAACGCAAATCAGGCTGGGCGAATTCGGCTTTACGCCGGAATTGGCCCTCACTATCAGAATCAGGACAATCTCCTTGGGCTGCGAACCGATTGGCTGTTCGCGGGAGGAGGGCGTTCTGTGATCGCCGGCCGGAATTGAGAGAGCAATGAGCGTGACTTCTGGAACCAAAACTGAGAGCGGCGTCGGCGAAACGATCCGGGTCGTGATCCACGCTCTCCTGATCGCGCTGGTGATCCGCACCTTCCTGTTCCAGCCCTTCAACATCCCGTCCGGCTCGATGAAGGCGACGCTGCTGGTCGGCGATTATCTCTTCGTCTCGAAATATTCCTATGGTTACAGCCACTACTCGATCCCGTTCTCGCCGCCGCTGTTCTCGGGCCGGATCTGGGGCTCGGACCCGAACCGCGGCGACATCGTCGTGTTCCGCCTGCCGAAGGATGACTCCACCGACTACATCAAGCGCGTGATCGGGCTTCCCGGCGACCGCATCCAGATGAAGGACGGGCTGCTCTACATCAACGAAACCCCGGTCGAGCGGCAGCGCATGAGCGAGTATGTCGGCGAGGACCCCTGCGGCTCCGAAGGCGGCGGCATCTCCCGGGTGAAGCGCTGGAAGGAAACGCTGCCGAACGGCGTGTCCTATGAGACGCTGGATTGCGCTGACAACGGCTACATGGACAACACCAACGTCTACACCGTGCCGGCTGGCCACTTCTTCATGATGGGCGACAACCGCGACAACTCCACCGACAGCCGCTTCCTCGGCCAGGTCGGCTATGTGCCGGCGGAAAATCTGATCGGCCGCGCGCAAATGATCTTCTTCTCCATCGCCGAAGGCGAGCATGCCTGGATGTTCTGGCGCTGGCCGTGGTCGGTGCGGTGGAATCGTTTCTTCAACATCGTCCGATGAAAGACGAAGCCAAGGACATCACGACCCAGCCGATCGAGGCGCAAGCGGCCCCTGACGGCGAAGCTGCGACCAAGACGCCTGCAAAGAAGAAGCGGGCGAGGGGCAGCAAGGCCAAGGCGGCGGACGCGAACGCTGCACTCGAGGCGCGTATCGGGCACGGCTTTGCCGATCCGAACCTGCTGACGCAGGCGATCACGCATGTCTCGGCGCTGAAGTCCGGGCGCAAGCGCGGCGACAGCTATCAGCGGCTGGAATTCCTCGGCGACCACGTGCTCGGGCTCGTCGTCTCCGACATGCTTTATCATGCCTTCCCGAATGCCGATGAGGGCGAACTGTCCAAGCGGCTTGCCGAACTCGTGCGCAAGGAAAGCTGCGCCGACGTCGCCAAGTCGCTCGGTCTGCTCGACGACGTCAAGCTCGGTTCGGTCGGTCCCAGCGCGGACGCCCGCCTGCGCAAGAGCGTGCTCGGCGACATCTGCGAGGCCGTGATCGGCGCCATCTTCCTCGACGGCGGCCACGCGGCGGCGGCCGAATTCGTCAAGCGCAACTGGACCGAGCGCATGCACAAGCCGCGGCGTCCTTTGCGCGATCCCAAGACCGTGCTCCAGGAATGGGCGCAGGGGAAGGGGCTGCCGACGCCGGTTTATCGGGAGGTCGAGCGCACCGGCCCGCACCACGATCCGCAATTCCGCGTCGCGGTGGACCTGCCGGGACTGGCACCGGCGGAAGGCGTCGGCGGCAGCAAGCGCGCGGCGGAGAAGGTGGCGGCTTCTGTGATGATTGAACGCGAAGGCGTTGGCGGCGGCAATGATGGCTGAAGCAAGCGGAGAGACACCTGCCGCGACGCGCTGCGGCTTCGTTGCGCTGATCGGCGCGCCGAATGTCGGCAAGTCCACGCTGGTCAACGCGCTGGTTGGGGCCAAGGTCACGATCGTCTCGCGCAAGGTGCAGACTACGCGCGCGCTGATCCGCGGCATCGCCATCGAGAACAACGCGCAAATCATCCTGGTCGATACGCCCGGCATCTTCCTGCCCAAGCGACGGCTTGATCGCGCGATGGTGTCCACCGCCTGGAGCGGGGCGCATGACGCCGACCTCGTCTGCGTGCTGCTCGACGCCAAGGCCGGGATCGACGAGGAGGCCGAGGCGATCCTCACCAAGGCTGCCAGCGTCAATCACGAGAAGATCCTGGTGATCAACAAGGTCGACCTGGTCCAGCGCGAGAAGCTTCTGGCGCTGGCGCAGGCCGCTAACGAGCGCATGCCGTTCGCGAGGACATTCATGATCTCGGCGATCTCGGGCGACGGCGTTGACGACATCCGCAAGACGCTTGCCGAGATGGTGCCGCCGGGTCCGTTTCTCTATCCCGAGGACCAGATGTCGGACGCGCCGATGCGGCAGCTTGCGGCCGAGATCACGCGCGAGAAGATCTATCAGAAGCTGCACCAGGAATTGCCCTACCAGTCGACGGTCGAGACCGACAAGTGGGAGGAGCGCAAGGACAAGTCGGTGCGCATCGAGCAGACGATCTTCGTCGAGCGCGAAAGCCAGCGCAAGATCGTGCTCGGCAAGGGCGGCGCCACCATCAAGTCGATCGGCGCGGACTCGCGCAAGGAGCTGACGCAGATCCTGGATGTTCCAGTGCATCTGTTCCTGTTCGTCAAGGTGCGCGAGAACTGGGGGGACGACCCCGATCGCTACCGCGAGATGGGCCTGGACTTCCCCAAAGAATAACCAAGAAAAGATCGGTCTCCGATGAGCGTACCCAGCAACGTCCGGCGCTTCGAAGCGCTGCTTTATGCATCGCTGATGCTGGATGCCCTGTCGGTCGCAGTGCAGGACCGGACGCCCACTGGCGAGATGACCGAGCAGATGATCACGATGGCGACACTGCTCGCCGGCGGCATGATCCTGTTGCTGGTCTACTTCGTTAGGCTCGCCGCGCATTGGCGCAAGAACTGGCCGCGCTGGGTGCTGGCGGCCGCACTCGTGCTGTCGGTGATCTCGCTCGGCCAAATCATCGGGGAAAGGGGCATGGAGCTCGACAGCGCCATCGAGATCGTCTCCTGCGTGCTGACGGCGATGGGGCTGTATTTCTCCTTCACCGGGGATGCGCAGGGCTGGTTCAACGCGTGACGGTGGGTAGGGTGGATTGGCGAAGCGTAATCCACCATCCAGGACTGCACGCGCGATCGGCGGATGACGCCTTCGGCTAATCCGCCCTACGATTGAAGGCTGGAATCCGCTAGACTTCACCCCATGGAATGGACCGACGAAGGCATCGTGCTGGGAGTGCGGCGGCATGGCGAGAGCAGCGCCATTGTCGAGCTTTTGACGCGCGCGCACGGCCGCCATCTGGGCCTCGTGCGCGGGGGGGCCAGCTCGCGGATGCGGCCGCTCTTGCAGCCCGGCAATAGCGTCAGCGCGGTGTGGCGGGCGCGGCTCGATGAGCATCTCGGCACCTATACCATCGAAGGGCTGAAGCTGCGTGCCGCGACGCTGCTGGGATCCTCCCATGGCGTCTACGGCGTCACCCATCTCGCCTCGATCGCGCGGCTCCTTCCCGAACGCGATCCGCACGAGGAGATATTTGGGCTGCTCGAACATTCGCTCGATGATTTCGACGACATCGGCGGTGCCGCCGTGCACCTGATCCATTTCGAGCTGGCGATGCTCGCCGAGCTCGGCTTCGGGTTGGCGCTGGAGAATTGCGCGGTGACCGGGGAGACCACGGACTTGATCTATGTGTCGCCGAAATCCGGCGGCGCGGTGTCGCGTAGCGCGGGCGAGCCGTGGCGCGACCGCCTGTTGCGGCTGCCGCCATTCCTGCGTCATGGCGAGGCCGCGAGCGACCTCACCGAGCAGGATCTCCAGGACGGTTTTCGGCTGACCGGCCTGTTCCTGCTGCGCCATGTGCTGGAGCCGCGCGGGCAGGGCCATTCCGACGCGCGCGCCGGCTTCATCAACGCCCTGATGCGGCAGCAAGCCAAGGCGGCGCTCCCGGCGCCATGACCTCATTGTGCCTCCGCGTTGCCTCAGGACATACTGTTCCCCCGCTCTTGGATAGGCCGGCGGGTTCCGTGGCGAAATATTCCGCTGTTGCCGCAGAGACATGGCCGGTAGGCCGCCCTGCGGAACCAATCGATCCTTGCCCGATTCGCTTCCACGGTTTAACCGGGCGGCATGGGAAAACGAATCGTTCCGCCGGAAGAACCGGCCGAAATTCATGAGGTGCCGCTGCGGGACGCGCTGGAAGAGCGCTATCTCGCCTATGCGCTCTCCACCATTATGCACCGCGCGCTGCCGGATGCCCGCGACGGCCTGAAGCCGGTGCACCGGCGCATCCTCTACGGCATGCGCCTGCTCCGGCTCGACCCCGGCACGGGCTTCAAGAAATCCGCAAAAATCGTCGGCGACGTGATGGGCTCGTTCCATCCGCATGGCGACCAGGCAATCTACGACGCCATGGTGCGTCTCGCGCAGGATTTCTCCTCGCGCTACCCGCTGGTCGACGGCCAGGGCAATTTTGGCAATATCGACGGCGATAATCCCGCCGCCTACCGCTACACCGAAGCGCGCATGACCGACGTCGCGCGGCTTCTGCTCGATGGCATTGACGAGGACGGCGTCGAGTTCCGGCCCAACTATGATGGTCAGTCGAAGGAGCCGGTCGTGCTGCCCGGCGGCTTCCCGAACCTGCTCGCCAACGGCGCACAAGGCATCGCGGTCGGCATGGCGACCTCGATCCCGCCGCACAATGCCGCAGAGCTTTGCGACGCTGCGCTCCATCTGATCGAGAAGCCCGATGCCAAGTCCAAGGCGCTGCTGAAATGGGTGAAGGGCCCGGATTTCCCGACCGGCGGCATCTGCGTCGATTCCAAGCAGGCCATTGCTGAAGCCTACACGACCGGCCGTGGTTCGTTCCGCGTTCGCGCCAGGTGGACGCAGGAAGAGGGCGCGCGCGGCACCTGGGTCGTCGTCGTCACCGAGATCCCATTCCTGGTGCAGAAGTCGCGCATGGTCGAGAAGATCGCCGAGCTGCTCGACCAGAAGAAGCTTCCGCTGGTTGGCGAGGTCCGCGACGAATCCGCCGAAGACGTCCGTCTCGTGATCGAGCCGAAGTCGAAGAACGTCGATCCTGCTCTGATGATGGAATCGCTGTTCCGGCTGACCGAGCTCGAAAGCAAGATTCCGCTGAACCTCAACGTGCTGATCAAGGGCCGCATCCCCAAAGTGGTTGGGCTTGCCGAGTGCTTGCGCGAATGGCTCGACCATCTGCGCGACGTGCTGATCCGCCGCTCCAACTTCCGCAAGGGCCAGATCGAGCACCGGCTGGAGGTCCTTGGCGGCCATCTGGTCGCCTATCTGAACCTCGACAAGGTGATCAAGATCATCCGCACCGAGGACGAGCCGAAGCCGGCGCTGATCAAGGCGTTCAAGCTCACCGAGATCCAGGCGGAGGCCATCCTCAACATGCGTCTGCGCAATTTGCGCAGGCTCGAGGAAATGGAGATCCGCAATGAAGACAGGGATCTGCGCAAGGAGTTGAAGGGTATCGAAGGCCTGCTCGCCTCCGAGACCGAGCAGTGGAAGAAGGTCGGCGAGCAGGTCGGCAAGGTCCGCGACATGTTCGGACCGAAGACGCCGCTCGGCAAGCGCCGCACCACCTTCGCCGACGCCCCTGAGCACGATCTTGCCGCGATCGAGGAAGCCTTCGTCGAGCGCGAGCCGGTGACCATCGTGGTCTCCGACAAGGGCTGGATCCGCACCATGAAGGGGCATGTCGAGGATCTCTCGGGCCTTGCCTTCAAGCAGGACGACAAGCTCGGCTTCGCCTTCTTCGCCGAGACGACATCGAAGCTCCTGCTGTTCGCCACCAACGGCAAATTCTACTCGCTCGATGTTGCTAAGCTTCCCGGCGGCCGCGGCCACGGCGAGCCGATCCGCCAGTTCATCGATCTTGAGCCGGAGGCCGCGCTGGTCACGCTCTTCGTCAACAAGGGCGGCCGCAAATTCCTGGTCGCGAGCCACGAGGGCCAGGGCTTCGTCGTCAACGAGGACGATTGCGTCGGCACCACCAAGAAGGGCAAGCAGGTCCTCAATGTCGACATGCCGAACGAGGCACGCGCGATCACCGAGGTGCTCGGCGACACCGTGGCGGTCATCGGCGAGAACCGCAAGATGCTGATCTTCCCGCTCGACCAGGTGTCGGAGATGGCGCGCGGCCGTGGTACGCGGCTGCAGAAGTACAAGGACGGAGGCCTCTCCGACATCGCCGTGTTCGACGCCAAGGCAGGCCTGACCTGGAAGGACTCGGCGGGGCGGGAATTCTCTGCCACAATGAAGGATCTCGCGGAATGGCAGGGCAACCGCGGTGATGCGGGCCGCTTGCCGCCGAAGGGCTTCCCGAAGTCGAACAAGTTCGGGCGGGTGATCGGGTAGGACGACCCGCAGCAGACAAGACGCCGCGTTCTCGCGGCGTGTCTCGCCCGAGCTTTGCTTCGTCGCTTCCCCCCTCCAGGCGGAGAGGGCGCAGGGAAGACCGGGTGCCGGCTGGCACCCATGGCTCGCTGTGCGGTGGCGTGCGTGTGTAGAAATGCACAGCGAACAAACCACAGGTGGGCCGGAGCAACCCGGCCTTCCCTGCGCAGTGGTTGGAACGGCTTATGGCGTGCTCTCCCCGGGGAGCGATGCACTATTGCCCCCGTCGCCTTGCGGATGGCTGATGCGCGCGCCCGGTCGGGCGAAACGCGTCACCGCAAGACTTGGCGCACAGACTCCGGGCGCCAGGACCACACGCTTTTGCCGTACGCGAACGACGCCTGTCGTACCCGCACGACGCCAGCGCTCACGGAGTGATCCGCCCTACGACTGGACATCGCGCGACGCAGTTCGCGTCCACCACTACCCCGCCCGCGTGTCGTGACGATCGCGATACGCCCCTCTCCATCGGGCCGGGATGTGCGTTAATTACGACAAACCGAAATTTCGGTCAATCAGAATATTTTTGCTGCGTTGCGTTGACCCATGGCCAGCGTATTTTGCCCGACGGGCAACACAAGGAATGGTAGCCCGCACGCTGCGCAGCGGAATGCTGGACTATCTGACCCGTGGCGCCGATCCCGGATCTCGTTGCGTTCCATCGGGGTATGGCCAACGATCGATTGGCCCGACGCCACGAGCCGATCCCAAATCCTTTTAGCGCCACTATTGCAATGCTAGGCTCGAAGCCAGCAGGGAGCCCTGCTTCCTGCTTCACAACGAACAGGAGGACGGAACATGTCCGAGAGCGTCTACAAGGTCATCGAGCTGGTCGGCACCAGCAGCGATTCCTGGGAGAAGGCCGCCACCAATGCTGTCGAGCAGGCTGCGAAGTCTCTTCGGGATCTTCGCGTTGCCGAGGTCGTCAAACTCGACATGCAACTGGACGCCAAGGGCAAGGTGGAGGCCTTCCGCGCCAAGCTGAACGTGTCGTTCAAATTCGAGGGCACCTGAGTCGACGAAACCTCGCCCCGCTTGCGGGGCGAGGTCGGGGGCCCGCCGCGGGGGTGAACGCTTTGTCGATCTTTTCGCGGGCCGCGCGACCGCGCACGAGCAACCTTTGCGAGGTTCATCATGATCCGTGGCTACAGCGATCATGCTGCGAACGAGCGCACTTTCCTCGCCTGGGTGCGCACCGGGATAGCCGTTGTCGTCTTCGGCTTCGTTATCGAGAAGTTCAACCTGTTCCTGCTCGCGATGGCAACTGCCAACGATGTCAATGGCGGTCGTCGTCTCATGCTCGAGCGACTCTCGGGTCCGGTCGGGCGCTACGAAGGAGTTGTGTTGATCCTGATCGGTCTCGGGATGATTGTCGCTGCTGCGGCGCGTTTCGTCCGGGTTCGCCGGCTGATCGCGGATCAGGACACACACGAGCCCGACAGCTATGGCGCGGAACTCGGCCTGTCGGCGGTGTTGGCGTTGGCCATCGTCGCCTACAGCATCTACCTGCTGCTCCGTTGACGAGGGCAGGCAACGACAACGATCAGGGAGAATGATCATGCAGATGACCAGACGCGCGATTTCCGCTGCTCTGCTTGCTGGCGCTACCGCCTCCCTGATCTCGAGGCGCGGAATGGCTGCGATCGAACCCGGGACAAAGGCTCGCAACGTCGTCCTCGTGCACGGGCTGTTCGCGGACGGATCGTGCTGGATTGACGTGATCGGGCGCTTGCAGTCTGCCGGGCTCAATGTGACGGCCGTGCAAAATCCGCTGACGACGTTGCCCGAAGCGGTCGACTCTGCGCTGCGCGTGCTGGCGCGGCAGGATGGTCCGACGGTTCTCGTCGGCCATTCCTTTTCCGGGATGATCGTGACGGAGGCCGGAGTACATCCGAACGTCTCGGCACTGGTCTATGTGGCTGCGCGTGCTCCGGATGCCGACGAGGATTATACAGCCCTGGCCAAGACATACCCAACACCGCCAGCGACCGCCGGCATCGTGTTCGATGGTGACGAGGGGCGCCTCAGCGAGGAGGCGTTTCTGCGCGATTTTGCCGGCGACTTGCCGGAGGCGAGGGCAAAAGTGCTCTATGCGGTCCAGCAGCCGTTCCGCAAGGCGCTGCTGGCTGGAAAGACCAGCCACGCTGCATGGCGATCGAAGCCGAGCTACTATGCGGTCTCGATCGACGATCGCACGATCAATCCGGACCTCGAGCGCTTCATGGCGAAACGGATGGGCGCCAAGACGATCGAGGTGAAAGCGAGCCATCTCTCTCTGATCTCCCATCCCGACGAAATTGCAGCCCTGATCGTCGAGGCCGCCGGAGGTGCACGCTGAAGAGCCTTTTCCGTTTCGATGGAGTCGGAACGGGGTTCTAGATTGCGCCGACGAGCCGCAGTGCGACGCCCGTCGCGCAGGAGCCGGCGAGCACCGTGAGCATGCCGAGCCTGAAGCGGAAGATCGCGGTCGCGGCCGCGATCGACAGCACGAGCGCGGGGAGGTCGATGCTCTTCAGCACCGGCATGTCGAAGTCCAGCGGGAAGGCGTGCACCGGCACGTCTCGCGGAACAGCGTGTGCAAAGCAAACCAGATCGAGAGGTTGAGGATCACGCCGACAACCGCGGCGGTGATCGCACTCAGCGCGCCGGCAAGGCCCGTGTTGCCGCGCAACCGTTCGATATAGGGAGCGCCGACGAAGATCCAGAGGAAGCAGGGCGTGAAAGTGACCCAGGTCGCGAGCAATCCGCCGAAGGTCGCCGCGAGCATTGGCGACAGCCCACTTGCGTCGCGGTAGGCCGCCATGAAGCCCACGAACTGAAGCACCATGATCAGCGGGCCAGGCGTGGTCTCGGCCATGCCGAGGCCGTCGAGCATCTCGTGCGGCTTCAGCCAGTGATAATGCTCGACCGCCTGCTGGGCGACGTAAGCCAGCACGGCATAGGCGCCGCCGAAAGTGACCAGCGCCATTTTTGAGAAGAACAGCGCGATCTGGCTGAAGACGTTGGCCTGCCCGAGGATCAAAAGCAGCGCGATCACCGGCACGAGCCAGAGCGCAAGCCACAGCGCACCGACGCGGATCGTGCGCGCGGTGTTGGGACGCACATGCTCGGGCACGGCTTCGCCGAGCATGCTGTCGATCGCGGCGCTGCTGCTGCCATGGCCGTGAGAGGCCGGAGCAAATTCCGGCCGGCCGCTTCTCGCGCCGGCATAGCCGATGACGCCGGCGGCAATGATGATGATCGGGAAGGGGACAGCGAAGAAAAAAATGGCGACGAAGGCGATCGCGGCGAGCGCGATCATGATGCGGTTCTTCAATGCGCGCTTTCCGACGCGCACCACGGCTTCGACGACGATGGCGAGCACGGCGGCCTTCAGCCCGAAGAACAGCGCTTCGACGAAGCTGACATTGCCGAATGCAGCGTAGATGTAGCTCAAGCCCATGATGGCGATGATGCCGGGCAGGATGAACAGCCCTCCCGCCATCAGCCCGCCGGCGGTGCGATGCAGCAGCCAGCCGACATAGGTCGCAAGTTGCTGCGCCTCCGGTCCCGGCAGCAACATGCAGTAGTTCAGCGCATGCAGGAAGCGGCCTTCGGAGATCCAGTTCTTCTCCTCGACCAGAATGCGGTGCATCACCGCAATCTGGCCTGCGGGCCCGCCAAAGCTCAGACAGGCGACGCGGAGCCAGACGCGGAAGGCTTCTCCGAAGCTGATGCCGTGACCGGCATCAGCTTCTGCCTGAACGCTTCGGGTGTCCATCACGCCTTGGCCTTGTTGGTCGGCCAGTTGTGAGTCTCGCCGGTGGCGTCGCGGCACCAGCGATAGAAGGCGTCGTAGAGCAGCATGCCGGCCTCGAGTTGTTCGAGGTCGTCATCGTACATCCGCGATAGCCCGAGGGAGGCTGCGAGCAGGCCGGGTGCCTCCGGCGCGAGATCCGGCCGCGCGGTGTCGGCGCCGCGCACCAGCGTCGCGAGCCGGAGCAGCGGCGGCGTGGCAATGCCGAACTCCTCGATCATCACGTCGAAAGTGCAGAGCTCGCCACGATGGCTCCAGAACACGTTCTCGATATCGAAAGGCGCCGCGCCGAAGTGCTCGCCGACGGCAACCACCTCGGACGGCGCCACATACAGGAACACCGCGTTATGATCGACGAAGCGGCGGATCAGCCAGGGGCAGGCGATGCGATCGATCTTCGGCCGCGCCCGCGTCACCCAGACGGTGCGTCCCTTCGCATCGCGTGGCGGCAGCTTGCGCGTGTCGAGCAGCGGCAGCTTCGCCGCTTTCCAGCCCTCGAAGCCGCCCTCCAGCGTCTCGGCCCGCACGCCGAGCTGGCGCAGCCAGGCCGCGGTGCCCTGCGCGAGCTTTTCGCCGCGCAGGCAGGAGACGATGGCGGAGCTGCCGGCGAAGGTCGAGCCCCAGTCGGGAACGTCGTCATGGCCGAGCTTGACGGAGCCGGGGATCAGCCGCCGGTCGGCGGCAAAATCCTCCTCGGTCCGCACGTCGATCAGGGTAGGGGCGTTCGCCGTCCCGATCAGCCGTACCAGTTTGTCAGATGATATGGTCGTGAATGTTGACATGATGCGTCCTCGCAAAAACGAACGGGACGCGATACTTGGGCATGTCGCCTCGTGGGGAGATCGCTCAATCCCCATGATGCCGATTACATCGAAACTAAGCGGGGCTGTCAATCGCCGGGTTTGCCGGCAATGAGCGTTAGTAAGGAATGCTGTCAGGGCCTATATTGGCGCTGAAATCCACTCTTGGAGATCCGGTCCGATGCATTCCCATTCCATCGAGCAATGGACGCATGATCATGCGTTCCTGGGCGAGCGGCACGACGAGAACGAGCGGCGCACCTGGTTCGTGGTCGTGCTGACGCTGGTGATGATGGTCGGCGAGATCGTCGCCGGCTCGTTGTTCGGCTCGATGGCGCTGCTCGCCGACGGCTGGCACATGGGTACGCATGCGGCGGCGCTCGGCATTGCGGCCTTCGCCTACCGCTTCGCGCGCCGGCACCTGGGGAATTCGCATTTCACCTTCGGCACCGGGAAGTTCGGCGATCTCGCCGCCTTCTCCAGCGCGATCATCCTCGGCCTGATCGCGGTCCAGATCGCCTATGAGAGCGTGCTCCGGCTGATGACGCCGGTGCCGATCGCCTATGGCGAGGCGATCGCGGTCGCCGCGCTCAGCCTGTGCGTCAACCTCGTCAGCGCGTGGATCTTGCGTGGCAGTCACGATCATCATCATGGTCATGATCATGGCCACGCGCATCATGGCCACGACGATCACGATCACGATCATCACGGCCATCATCACCGCCAACCCGACAGCAATCTTCGCGCCGCCTATGTCCATGTCATGGCGGATGCCGCGACCTCGGTGCTGGCGATCGGTGCGCTCGTGGTTGCGATGTATTCGGGATGGGTTTGGGCCGATCCGGCCGTCGGCCTGGTCGGCAGTGCCGTGATCGCAAGCTGGGCGTTCGGCCTCATCAAGATGTCCGGCGCGGTGCTGCTCGACGTGCGCGCCGACGAGAAGCTTGAGCGCACCATCCGCGCGCGGATGGAGGTCGGCGACGACCGCGTCACCGACCTGCATCTCTGGCAGGTCGGTCCCGGCCATTGCGCCGTGCTGCTCTCGGTGGTGTCGGACCAGCCCAAGCAGCCGGCCGTCTACAAGCGGCGGCTCGCCGGCCTGAAGGGGCTGAGCCACGTCACCGTCGAGGTCGAGACCTGCTCACATTGACCTGACCGGCGGAAGCGGAATTCTGCGGCGCGGCCGGGGTTGATCCTCAGTCGCAGCCCGCACGGGGCGCTGTAATGAGGGACCGAGAATGATGCCTAGGATCATGAGGATCAGGTTTGCGCTCGCGGTCGCCGCGCTCGCTCTGTCCGGCCAGGCGGCCGTCGCACAGTCGGAAAAGACCGGTGTCGAGAAGCTCTACGTCCTCAATTGCGGGGAGGGGGTTGCCGGCGACATCTCGCGCTGGTCGCCCGGGGTAAACGAAGGCCAGTCGATGGACTTCGTCGACAGCTGCTATCTCATCAAGCACAAGCAGGGCTGGTTCCTGTGGGACACCGGCATCCCCGACGCGGTGGCGTCGATGCCGAACGGGCTCGTGCCGGCAGATCCCAAGGCCGTCAGCTGGCGACGGCCGAAGACGCTCGCGGCTCAACTCGAGCAGATCGGTGTGAAGCCGGCCGACATCCAGGCAATGGGCGTCTCGCATACCCATCCCGACCACATCGGCAATGTCGAGCTGTTCCCGCAGGCTATCCTCTACGTGCAGAAGGCCGAATATGACTGGCCCGGCGCCAACAACGAGCCGCGTTTCAAGCCCTCGCATCCCGTTGAATTGCTGTCCGGCGACAAGGACGTGTTCGGCGACGGCAGCGTGACCATCCTGTCAACGCCCGGCCACACGCCGGGACACCAGTCGCTGCTGGTGAAACTGCCGAAGACCGGCGCAGTGGTGCTGTCCGGCGATGCTGCTCACTTCAAGAGCAACTGGGAGAACCGCCGCGTTCCCGTCAACAATGTCAGCAAGGAGCAGTCGCTCGCCTCGATGCAGAAGATCGCCGATACGCTCGGCAAGGAGAAGGCACAGCTCTGGATCAACCACGACAAGGCGCAGCGCGACAGCCAGAAGATGGCGCCGGAGTTTTACGACTGAGGCGCGCGCCGAAGCTGCTGCCATGACAGTGGCAGCAGCGTGGTGCTAGGACCCGCGAAAAGCTCCGCGACAGGAGACGATTGTGGGCGAGTGGGCCGGCGTTGCGATCGCGCTGGCGTCGAGCAGCCTCGGCGGGACAGCGGCAGCCGTTACGCGCTATCTCGTCGGCGGCGCCGATCCCATTCTGCTGGCGATCCTGCGCTGGGGGATAGGTTTTCTCTGCCTGTTGCCGTGTGCGCTGATGCTCGGCGTACGCTGGCCGCAGCGATCCGACTGGCAGGCCGTGGCGCTGCTCGGAATCTGCTTCTTCGGCCTGTTCTTCATCCTCTACAACATCGCGGTGTCCTACACGACGGCCGCGCGCGCCAGCCTCGCACTGGCGACGCTGCCGCTCCACACCATGGTCGTGGGCGCGCTCCTCGGCGTGGAGCAGCTGACGGTACGCAAGATCACCGGTGTCGGTATTGCCGTGCTCGGCGTTGCGGCGGCGCTGGCCGCGGGCCTGGCGCGGAGCCCGCCCGGTGCCTGGCGCGGCGAGCTGATCATGACCGGCGCCGTGTTCTGCATGGCGTTCTACAACGTGCTGTCGCGCCCGCTGATGCAGCGCTCGAGCGCGCTCGGCTTTCTCACTGTCGGCATGGGCGCGGGCGCGGCCGTGCTGGTGCTGGCGGGTCTCGTGAAGGGCAGCTTTGCCGCGCTCGATCACTTTACGACGGCGCAGTGGATCGCCGGGATTTATCTCGGCATTGGCGGCGGCGCGCTCGCCTTCATCCTCTGGGTCATGGCGCTGGCGCGGGCGACGCCGACCCGGGTTGCCAATACGATGACGGTCAATCCGATCGCCGCCGCCTTGCTGGCGGCGCTGCTCGTCGGCGAGCCGATCACGGCAAATCTTCTGATTGGGCTGGTCGCGGTGTTCGCCGGCATCTGGATCGCAACCAGCGAAAGCCGTAGCACGGTCAATCCGGCCGCCGTTCCGGGCGGATCAAAAACAACGCCGCAAGTCCCGACAGGCTGAGCGCGGACGAGACGATCAGCACCTTGGCGCCCATGACGTCGATCAGCAGGCCGAAGGCCAGCGGCGCCACCGCTTGCGCCATCCGTGCCGGCGCGCCGATGATGCCGAGGCGGTAGCCAAAATCCTTGGGACCGAAGATCGCGAGCGGGAGCGTGCCGCGCGCGATCGTCAGGATGCCGTTGCCCGAGCCGTGGAGCAACGCAAATGCGCCTGCGGCGGGAGCGCCGAAGATGGCGACGACGGCTGCGCCGAGCGGATGGGTAAGGCAGGCAAGGCGCGTCGACCACAGCGGATGGAAGCGGCTCAGAAAGCCCGCTTCGAGAATGCGCGCGGCCACCTGCGCCGGCCCGATCAGCGCACCGGCCGCGATCGCCTCGACAGGCGTCGCGCCCATTGCCTCCAGGAGGCGCGGAAAATGGACCGCCATCGCGCCGGTGACGGTCCAGACCGCAGCAAAGATGAAGGCGAGCAGGATCATGGTGCGGTCGAGCGGCACATGCGGCTTCTCGGCCGTCGCCGCCGCCTGCTTCATACCCTTGATCGCCGGCAGCATGAAGAAGTTGAGGGGCAGGCCGATCAGGGTATTGGCGGCGGCCCAGGCGAAGCAGGTCTCGCGCCAGCCGATATGAGACAGGCCCCAGGCGGTGAGCGGCCAGCCGACGGTCGAGGCGAAGCCCGCCATCAGCGTGATGCCGGTGATGGGCCTGCGCGCCTCGGTTCCGTAGATGCGGCCGAGCGCAGCGAAGGCGGCGTCATAGAGCCCCATCGCCATGCCGATGCCGAGCACCAGCCAGGCAAGCGCCATCACCGCCACCGATTGCGAGAGGCCGAGCAGGACGAGGCCGGCGGCAATCGTCAGGTTCGAGGTCGACAGCACCTGCCGTCCGCCGACGAGATCGATCTGACGCCCGATACGTGGGCCGAGCATCGCCGCGATCACCAGCGAAGCCGAGAACGCGCCAAAGATCCAGTTGGAGGAGACGCCGAGCTCGCGCGCCATCGGGTCGGCGAGCAACGCCGGCAGGTAGTAACTCGAGGCCCAGGCCAAGGTCTGTGTCGTGCCGAGCGCCAGGATGATCGGAAGCTGACGCTGGCTCATGTCCTCGTGTTTCCTTTCGGCGGCGATGTCATCGGCTGCATTTGCGGTCCGCAGCGAGAGGGCGTCAACAGCGTCCGCGACATATGCGACCTGCTGCGGTGGGAGCCCTGGTTGCGCACGGTTCGGGCGCTGCCTTTCGCTCGTCACGAATGCACGCCATAATGGCGTATGCAATTGACCTCGCGCCTTGCGCTGATGAACTGGCTGATCGGCCAGGGGCTCACGGGTCTGCCCGAACCCGAGCTGCTCCGCGGCTTCTGCGAGCGCTGCCGGGCCGAAGGGCTGGAATTGTCGCGCGGGCTCGTCGTCATCGACACGCTGCATCCGATCTATGAAGGCCGTGGCTTTCTCTGGAACGACCGGGCCAGCAACGAGCGCGACGTGTTCGAATATGGCTCGACCGCCGAAGGCGACGCCAACAAGAGCTGGCGCCGCTCCGTGTTCTTCCACATGCTCGAGCACGGCCGCGACGAGATGGTGATCGATCTCGCCGACGCGCCCTCGATGGATTTCTCGCAGATCGGCGACCTCGCCGAAAAGGGCCACAAGCACTATCTCGCCTTCGTGCATCGCTTCGGCGAGAACGGCGCGCTCGGCCTGATGGACTGCCTCTATTCCTGCTGGACCACGCGGCGCGACGAAGGGTTTGACGAAGCCGAGCTGGAGGCTCTACGTGATCTCGTGCCGGTGCTGGGGCTCGCGATCAAGTCGGCGCAGCAGGTCGACATCGCGCGCACGCTGGGGCGCGTCTATCTCGGGCGGGACGCTTCCGAGCAGGTGCTGCGCGGCCGGATCTCGCGCGGCGTCACCGAGCGCATCAACGCCGTGCTCTGGTATTCGGATTTGCGCGGCTCGACCGGGATCAGCGAGAGCATCGGCCCCGACGAGATCATCCCGTTCCTCAACGATTATGCGCAGGCCGTAATCGACGCGATCCACGACGCCGGCGGCGACGTGCTGAAGCTGATCGGTGACGGCGTGCTCGCGATGTTCACCGGCGAGGACATGGCGGACGCCCGCCGCGCGGCGCTGCGCGCCGAGCATTTGTTCCGCCAGAACGTTGCGGCACTGAACGCGCGCCGGGCGGCCGCCGGCCGGCCGACCACGTCGGCCTATATCGGCCTGCATGTCGGCGAGGTCTTCTACGGCAATATCGGCAGCGAGGACCGGCTTGATTTCACCGTGGTCGGCCCGACCGTCAATGAGGTCAGCCGCATCGCCTCGATGAGCCGCTCGGTCGACCGCGAACTCCTGGCGTCGGCGGAGTTCTACAAGGGGCTGGACGCCGCCGGCCGCCGTTATCTCGTCTCCACCGGCCGCTACGCGCTCCGCGGCATCGGCCGCGCCCAGGACCTCTACACGCTCGATCCGGAGGTCGACGCGAGCGAGCCCGTGACGGGGAGCTACGAGCGGTATCTGGCGAATTAGCCCGGCCGTCCCAACAAACTCCAATGACGATGTGGCTAACGCTGCGCCGGCGCTACGTCTCCCACCATTGCCGGCTGCCGATCCAGCGCGACCGCAGGCGAGAGCCAGATGACCAGCGCCTGCACGCCGAACACTGCCGTCGCGAGATAGAGGCACGCTTCCGCGCTCCAGACGCCGCCGACGATCGCCCCCAGCGCCGAGCCGAGCGGGCGGGCGCCGTAGCTCATGATGTTGATGGCGGAGACGCGGCCGAGAAGACGCGGCGGCGTCACCGACTGGCGCAAGGTCGTGGTCGAGATCACCCACAGGATCGGTCCCACGCCGAGCAGGGAGAAGCTGAGGCCCGCAAGCCACGGTGAGGGAACCAGCACCGTCAGCGCCATGACGACCGCGGCGACGAAGCCGGTGACCGGCCCGAGGCCGACCACCGTGCCGAAGGCAACGCGGCGCATGACCCGCGTTGCGACCAGCGCGCCGATCACCATGCCGACCCCGTACATCGTCAGCACGATGCCGACGCCGGCAGCGGTCAGGCCGAGATGGCGCACGGCGTAGGGCACGAACACGGCGATCTGCAGGAACCATCCGGTGTTGAAGATGAACTGGGTGATGAACACCGGCCGCAGCAGCGGGTGATGAAACACGAAGGCGGCGCCTTCGCGGATGTCCTGAAACGGATGGCGCCGCGGCGAGGGGGGGCGCGCAGGTTCGTAGATGCCCGACAGCAGCACGACGGCGACGGCCGATAGCGCCGCGGCGAAACCGAAGGCCGGGCTCGCGCCCCACCAGCCGACCAGCGCGCCGCCGAGCGCAGGGCCGCTGGCGAAGGCGATGGTGCGTGCGAGTTCGATGCGGGCATTCGCAGCCGGCAGCAGCTCCGCGCTCACCAGCGAGGGCACCAGCGCCGGCGCGGCCACACTGTAGACGACGGTGCCGCACACCGCAGTAAAGCCGAGCAGCGCCAGCAGCGGCAGATTGAGCGCGCCGAGCGCGAGCAGCAGCACGATCGCCGCGAGCGCCGCGGCCCGCAGCGCCTCGGCGCCGGCCATCAGCGAGCGGCGGGAGATGCGGTCAGCGAGCAGGCCGGCCGGAATGGCGAAGAGGACGAAGGGCAAGGTGAGGGCGGTCTGCAACAGGCCGGTCTGGCCCTCGGCGACGCCAAGCGTCAGCACGGCGACGATGGGGGCTGCGGCCAGCGCGATCTGCTCGGCCGACTGCGCCGCGAGATTGGACCAGGCCAGGCGGTTGAATGTGTCGGGGAGGCGGGGCGAATTTGACATGGCTCATTTCCTGCAACGTCGGATTGGCGCCAATATCCGCTTCCGGAGACAGCCAAACCCACCCGCTTCCCGACAGGGCGGCGAATAGCGGCTACGGCGGAACCGATGCGGCTAGATGCAGTTGCAAATGAGTTGCAATAAAGTTTGACTTCGGTATTCTCGCGCCATGGATGCCCGCTCGCCCGATCTGACCCCCGACACCGCCGGCTGGCGCACCGACGCGCCCACCACCAAGAGCCTGGCCGAGGTGAATGCCACGGTCGCAATTCCTGCGGCCGGGGCATGGTGGCGGCGGTTGCTCGCCTTTGTCGGCCCGGGCTACATGATCTCGGTCGGCTACATGGACCCCGGCAACTGGGCGACCGACCTCGCCGGCGGGTCGAAGTTCGGCTACACGCTGCTCTCCGTCATCCTGCTCTCGAACCTGATGGCGATCCTGCTGCAGTCGCTGGCGGCGCGGCTCGGCATTGTCACCGACCGCGACCTCGCGCAGGCCTGCCGCGCGAGCTATTCGCCCGCGGTAAACTTCCTGCTCTGGCTTGCCTGCGAGGCGGCCATCATCGCCTGCGATCTCGCCGAGGTCATCGGCACCGCGATCGCGCTCAAACTGCTGTTCGGCATCCCCCTGATCGGCGGCGCGCTGCTCGCCGCGCTCGATGCCTTCCTGCTGCTGCTGTTGATGAACCGCGGCTTCCGTTTCCTCGAGGCCTTCGTCATGGCGATGCTCGCCGTGATCGCGGTGTGCTTCGCGGTCCAGATCGTGGCCGCCGCGCCGCCGGTCGCGGACGTGCTGCGCGGCTTTGCACCGAAGACCGAGATCTTCACCAACCCCGAGATGCTCTACATCGCGATCGGCATCATCGGTGCGACGGTGATGCCGCATAATCTCTATCTGCATTCGTCGATCGTGCAGACGCGCGCCTATGAGCGCAACGAAAAGGGCCGGCGCGAGGCGATCAAATGGGCGACGACGGATTCGACCATCGCGCTGATGCTGGCGCTGTTCATCAACGCTGCGATCCTCGTGGTGGCGGCAGCGACCTTCCATAAAAGCGGGCATTCCGATGTCGCCGAGATTGGCCAGGCGTTCGAGCTGCTCTCGCCGTTGCTTGGTCTGAGCATCGCATCGACGCTGTTCGCGGTGGCGCTGCTTGCCTCGGGCCTGAACTCGACCGTCACTGCGACGCTGGCCGGCCAGATCGTGATGGAGGGCTTTCTCGACCTGCGCCTGCCGAGCTGGGCGCGCCGCCTGCTCACGCGCGGTATCGCCATCGTTCCGGTGATCGTCATCACGGCGATCTATGGCGAGCGCGGCACGGCGGATCTGTTGGTGTTCAGCCAGGTCGTGCTGTCGATGCAGCTGCCCTTCGCCGTCATCCCGCTCGTCCGCTTCGTCGCCGACCGCCGCAAGATGGGCAAGTTCGCGATTTCCACGTCCGTCGCCGCGATCGCGTGGATCGTCGCGGGCGTCATCGTGATTTTGAACGTGAAGCTGCTGGTAGACACGCTGTTCGGGTGAGCATCACCGCTGTCATCGCCCAGGTCTTGACCGGGCGATCCAGTATTCCAGAGACAGCAGTAGTTGAACCGAGACGCCGCGGCGTACTGGATGCCCCTTCGGTTCACGATGCAAGTGCAACACCTGCTAAGGTGTTGTTGCGATGGGACGATGTTATGGCCAGCTCAGCCTTGAAGAGCGCGTTGAGATATACCG
>JAEWFG010000174.1 GCA_023388935.1 Pseudomonadota bacterium
GGCACCGTATAGCGCGTTGCGTGGCTGCCGACGAGGGCCGTGGAGCGCACCGAGGCTCCCGCTTCGATCAGGGCAGCCTTGATTTTGTCGATGCCCGTCGCGCTCGTGACCGAGATCAACAGCGCCGCGCCGTCGAAGGCGGTATCGGGCACTGCCACGATCTCGGCGAGCGGCGACAGCGCTCGCGCGACCTCGGCATTCCAGCCGGACACACGCACACTGAAGGTCTCGACCTCGGTCACAAGGGCACTGTCGGCGACGCGCGAGACCGCGAACACGGGCATCGCCGCCGGATGGTCAGCGCGCTCGACGAAGGGCAGCCGCGCGATGATCTTTGGCGCGCCGGTTTCCTCGAGCGAGAGCCACCACGGCGTGCGGCTGGAGGTCGCCGAGACCAGCGCCAGATCGCCCTTGGATTTCGCCACGGCCTCGACCGCGGCCTGCGCGCTGAAATGCGCGACGTAAGGCACGGTGAAGCCGAAATGGAAGCGTGCGGAATCGCGCATGGCCGGCTCGCTCACCGAGATGTCGGCATGCACGGAGAACGGCGCCTGGACATAGGTGAAGGTCGAGATGATGACGCGCCAGATGCTCTCGACCGTGTCGAGCGGCAGGATGCCGCGATGACGCTGGACGAGGTCACGCATCATGGCGGCCTCGCGCGCCGGGCGGAACGCCGAGCCGACCTCCTGGGTCTGCTTCACCTGGATCAGCCGGTCGATGATGTCGCCACGCTGCATCAGCAGGCGATGCATGCCCTCATCGATCGCGTCGATCTCCTTGCGCAATTCCTGGAGTGATGGTGGCGCGGGCGGACGTTGAGACATATCTGACAAGGGCTTGTTGAGTGGCGTTCCAATGCGGATCAGCAAAGATGGCTCGATAAGGCCGGATCCGCTGCGGTCGACGTCTTGATTAGGCAGTCGGAGCGGCGAAAGCAAAGAGAAATGCAAAGGGAAATTAGCCCCTTTTCGGCCGACGTTTCAGGAATGAATTTGGTTAATCCGGACCCCGACTTGACGAAAACCGCCCAAGACAGTAGTTTTTGCGTGTTCCGTGGTCATTTGAGCCGGCCGGCTTGCAGCCACGTTAAAAAACTCGCTAAATAGGCCGGGGACGCTTCCGATCCCGGCCGAACCTATCGTTCAGGCCGGGTTTTTCATGGCCTGATTGTCAATGCGGTCGAGAGTCTGATCGCAAATGAGGTCAATGGTCAGATGGCAGGCATCTCGTCGATACCAAGTCCCACGATCAGTGCCGACGACCGGTCGCATGAGGTGGATCATCCGAGCTCGCAGGTCGCGCATTTTGGCGCCGACCAGCCGCTGCGGCTCGATTGCGGCGTCGACCTGTCGCCGTTCCAGATCGCCTACCAGACCTATGGTGAGCTCAACGCCGCGCGCTCCAACGCCGTTCTGATCTGCCATGCGCTGACGGGCGACCAGCACGTCGCCAATGTGCACCCCGTCACCGGCAAGTCCGGTTGGTGGGAGACCCTCGTCGGTCCCGGCCGGCCCCTTGATCCTCAACACTACTTCATCATCTGCGCCAACGTGATCGGCGGCTGCATGGGCTCGACCGGGCCGGCATCGATCAATCCCGCGACCGGCAAGGTGTGGGGCCTGGATTTCCCCGTCATCACCATCCCGGACATGGTACGCGCACAGGCGATGCTGATCGACCGGCTCGGCATCGACACACTGTTTGCCGTGGTCGGAGGCTCGATGGGCGGCATGCAGGTGCTGCAATGGACCGCCGCCTATCCCGAGCGCGTATTCTCCGCGCTGGCGATCGCCTGCGCGACGCGGCACTCGGCGCAGAACATCGCCTTCCACGAGCTTGGCCGCCAGGCGGTGATGGCCGATCCCGACTGGCACAGTGGCGGCTATGCCGATCATGGTATTCATCCGCATCGCGGTCTGGCGGTGGCGCGGATGGCCGCGCACATCACCTACCTGTCGGACGCGGCGCTCCATCGAAAGTTCGGTCGCCGCATGCAGGACCGCGAACTGCCGACGTTCTCGTTCGACGCCGACTTCCAGGTCGAGAGCTATCTGCGCTATCAGGGCTCGTCCTTTGTCGAGCGCTTCGACGCCAACAGCTATCTCTACCTGACGCGTGCGATGGATTATTTCGACATCGCCGCCGATCATGGCGGCGCGCTGGCGAAAGCGTTCGCCGGCATCCAGACCCGCTTCTGCGTGGTCTCCTTCACCAGCGACTGGCTGTTCCCGACCTCGGAATCGCGCGCGCTGGTGCATGCGCTGAACGCGTCGAGCGCGCGGGTGTCGTTCGCCGAGATCGAAACCGATCGCGGCCACGATGCCTTCCTGCTCGACGTCCCGGAATTCTTCGATATCTCCCGCGCCTTCCTGCAAGCAGCCGGCAAGGCGCGCGGACTTAGCGGCAAGGGCGACTAGCGATGTCTGTACAGGAAGTGCTGCCGCTGGGCGGACTTGCGTCGGATCAGTCCGGTCATTATCGCGCCGACCATCGGCTGGTCGCCGAGATGGTCAAGCCTGGCTCGAAGGTGCTCGACGTCGGTTGCGGCGACGGCGATCTGCTGCAACTTCTCGAGACCCGCGGCATCGACGGCCGCGGCATCGAATTGTCGCGCGAGGGCGTCAACCGCTGCGTCGCCAAGGGACTCGCGGTCGTGCAGGGCGACGCCGACACCGACCTCGTGAATTATCCCGACGATGCCTTCGACTACGTGATCCTGTCGCAGACGCTGCAGGCGACGCGGCAGCCCCGGGTGGTGCTGGAGAATCTCTTGCGGATCGGCCGGCGCGCCATCGTGTCGTTCCCGAATTTCGGCTTCTGGAAGATGCGGCTCCAGCTCCTGATCGGCGGCCACATGCCGCGCACCGAAAATTTGCCGGCGACCTGGTACGACACCGCCAACATCCATTTCTGCACCATCAAGGATTTCATCGAGCTCTGCGACGCCATCGGCGTCAAGATGGAGCGCGCCGAGGCGCTGGATCTCTACGGCCGCCCGCTGCGGCTGAGATTGCCTTGGTGGGTTTGGAACATGTTCGGCGAGCAGGGCGTGTTTCTGCTCAGCCGCGGGCAGGGGAGGTGACGCCACCGGCGTCATTCCGGGGCGCGCGAAGCGCGAGCTATGATGCGCAATTGCGCATCAGAGAATCCATCGTGCTACAGCATTTGCGGCCAATGGATTCCGGGCCTGCGCCTTCGGCGCATCCCGGGATGACGGCTAATCCGCCGCCAGCGACCGCGGATCGCGCACCGGCCATCGCCCTGCTTCCACCAGCGTCACGAACCGCTCCACGCTCTCGTTGAACAGCGCGGGCTCTTCGAGATTGAGCACGTGGCCGGACTTCGGAAACATCGCGAGGCCCGCCGCGGGCAGATGCTTCTTCAGGAACAGGCTCGGCCCGACACACGGATCGTCCTCGTCGCCGCAGATGATCAGTGCCGGCGT
>JAEWFG010000203.1 GCA_023388935.1 Pseudomonadota bacterium
GTCACGGTTTTCGGCGGATCGGGCTTTTTGGGCCGGAATGTCGTCCGCGCGCTGTGCAGGCGCGATTACCGGGTCCGGGTCGCGGTGCGGCGGCCGGAACTCGCCGGATACCTCCAGCCCTCCGGCAAGGTCGGGCAGGTCCACACCGTGCAGGCGAATTTGCGTTATCCGGCCTCGGTCGAGGCGGCGGTGCGTGATTCGCATGTCGTGATCAATCTGGTCGGCATCCTCGCCGAGAGCGGCCGGCAGACCTTTGACGCCGTCCAGGCCAAGGGCGCCGAAACCGTCGCCAAGGCGACGGCCGCCGCCGGCGCCAGCCTGGTGCATGTTTCGGCGATCGGCGCCAACGCCGAATCGCCCTCGCGCTACGCCAGGGCCAAGGCGGCCGGCGAGACCGCGGTAAGGGCCACGGTGCCCTCGGCCACGATCTTCCGTCCCTCCGTGGTTTTCGGCCCCGAGGACCAGTTCACCAACCGTTTTGCCGCGCTGGCGCGGATCTCGCCGGTGCTGCCGCTGATCGGCGGCGACACGAAGATGCAGCCGGTCTATGTCGGCGACGTCGCCACCGCGATTGCGGACGCCGTCGACGGCAAGGCCAAGGCGGGCGCGACCTACGAGCTCGGCGGGCCGGAAGTGCTGACCATGCGCGAGATCATCGAGGCCATCGTCGAGATCACCGACCGCGAGCGGATGCTGATCCCGCTGCCGTTCGGCCTTGCCCGCTTCAAGGCCAACTTCCTGCAGTTCGCGCCGGGCGCACTGAAGCTGACGCCGGACCAGGTCACGCTGCTGGAGCGCGACAATGTGGTGTCGGATGCGGCGAAGGCGGCCGGCCTGACGCTGGAAGGGCTTGGCATCACCCCCGATTCGCTGGAAGCGATCGCCCCGCAATATCTCTGGCGGTTTCGCCCGGCCGGCCAGTTCCAGCGCAAGAGCGCTTAAGGGTTTCACCTCTCCCGCTTGCGGGAGAGCGTAGGCCGCCTTTGGCGGCCGTTCTTGAGAACGCCGAAGCGACCGGGTGAGGGCTCTCTCCTTTCAGGGATTCTCGCCCGCGGAGATACCCCCACCCCAGCCCTCCCCCGCAAGCGGGAGAGGGAGCGCAGCGTCACCGCGGCAACAATGGGTCAGAACTTCAGCTTCTTGAAGATCGCCTCCGGCAGTGTCTTGATGACGAGCATCACGAGGCGCCATTTGCCGCTGACATAGACGACGTCCGTCTTCTTCTCGACGGCCCCTAGGATCGCATCGCCCACCACCGGCGCTTCGACGGTGAGCGGGCCGATCAGCTTCATGCCTTCCGTCATTTTCGTTCGGACGAAGCCGGGCTTCACCGTGACGACGTGCACACCGCCGCGGCTGGCGCGGGCGCGTAAGCCCGAAAGGAATGCGGAGAAGCCGGCCTTGGCAGAGCCGTAGACATAGTTCGAAGCGCGGCCGCGATCGCCTGCCACCGACGACACGCCGACGATCGTACCGGTGCCGCGCGCCAAGAACTTTTCCGCGAACAGGCCGAGGATCAGCGACGGGCCTTCGTAGTTGGAGCGCATGATCGTGGTGGCGTGCGCGAGATTTGCTTGCGCGCCCTCCTGCACACCCAGCAATCCGACGATCGAGACGACGACGTCGGGCAACGCCGGAAGACTGCCGACGAAGGCATCGAACGAGGCGGTGTCGAGCACATCGAACCGGTGGATACCGACATCGACGTCGTAACGCGCGCGCAGATCGGCAGCGTCGGACTCAAGCACGGCGACGTCGCGGCCTGCGAGCCCGACGTCGTATCCCGCTTTGGCAAAGGCGCGCGCGGCGGCGCGGCCAATGTCGGAGGAGCCACCCAGCACCAACACAGTCTTGCGCGACGTCACGGCTGCACCTCATCAAACAAACGCTGTGAAAGCTTCGAGCGGATATTTCCTGCGGGATCCAGCGACTCCCGAATCGCATTGAAGCGCGGCAGGGCCGGATAGCCGGCCTCGAACGTCGCGCGCGACTGGCGCGCGTCCTTGGCGAGATAGAGCCGGCCGCCGGCAGCGACGACGAGACGATCGATCTCGTCGAGAAAATTCAGGATGTCGCCCTTCACCGGGAAATCCAGCGCCAGCGTGTAGCCGGGCAGCGGGAACGACAGGAGGCCGTCGCCCTGGCCGAGCTTCTTCAGCACCGCGAGAAAGGAGGCATCGCCGCGCCGCGCGACGCGGTCGAGGATATCGCCGAGCACATCACGCGCACCCGGCTCGGGAATCACGCATTGATGCTGCAGGAAGCCGCGCCGGCCATAGATGCGGTTCCAGCCGGCGATGCTGTCGAGCGGAAAGAAATAGGGATAGAGCGAAACCACACGATTGCCGCCGGCGCGCCTTGCGCCCATGCGGTAGTAGAGCTCGTTGAAGGCGCGGATGCTGTAGCGATTCAGCGTCATCGACGGCAGGTCGACGGGTACGGCGAGCCCGGGAGCCTTGCCAACGGGAAATCGATCGGCGCCACCGGCAAGCTCGTCGGCGCCTGCGTGCTCGCCGAGATAGATCAGCGAGCGGCCGAGATCGCGCCCTCGCGCCGCGCAATCGATCCATGCCACCGAATAGGTCGCGGAATCGCTCGCTTCGAGTGCGCGCATCGCGGCATCGAGATCGGATGCAGAGATCACCCGCTCACGGATCCAGCCGGTCTCGACCGGCCGCAGACGCATCGTCGCTTCGAGGATGACACCGGTGAGGCCCATACCGCCGACGGTTGCGAAGAAGGCATCCGAATTCTGCTCGCGCGAGGCCTCGATGACCTCGCCCTGCCCGGTGCGCAGCAGGATGCTGTCGACATAGCGGCCGAAGCCGCCCTCGCAATGATGGTTCTTGCCGTGCACGTCGGCGGCGATGGCGCCGCCAATCGATACGAAGCGCGTACCGGGCACGACGAAGGGCAGGAAACCACGCGGCCCAAAAGTGTCGATCAGGTCCGACAGCAGCAAGCCGGCCTCGAGACGGATGCGACCCGTCGCCGGATCGAACGACCTGACCCGGTCGAAGCCCGTCATCGCGACGGTCCTGACTGCACCGATGGCCGCGTCGCCATAGGCCCGGCCATTGCCGCGCGCAACTGCGCCGGCCTGTCCGGTGATGGCCTCACCAACCGCCGCGAACGATCGCGGCCGCTGAAGATCGGTATCGACGACCGGAAAGCGCCCCCAGCCGCTGACGAGGGTCATGGTTCAGCTCCTGTGCAGGGCGCACACCGCCCTGCCCGGGAAACTGCCTACCGATCAAAAGCTTATTTTACGTTGAGGCGTATCGGCGAGTTTTCGGGAGGTTAATGGCCGAGCGCCAGCGCGATCAGGCCGAGCGTGCCGACGACGACGCGCCACCAGGCGAACACCACGAAGCCGTGGCGGGTGACGTATGCCAGGAACGACTTGACCACAATGATCGCGGTGATGAACGACACCACGAAGCCGATGGCGATGATGCCCATGTGATCCATCGTCATCTCGGAGCGGCTCTTATAGAAGTCGTAGGCGAACGCGCCGATCATGGTGGGGATGGCGAGAAAGAACGAGAACTCAGCCGCCGCGCGCTTGTCGGCGCCCAGGAGCATCGCAGCGACGATGCTGGCGCCGGAGCGCGACACGCCCGGGATCATCGCCACGCACTGCGCGATACCGATATAGAGGTACATCAGCAGCGGAAATCTGGTGGCGTCATGCTCGCGCGGCTTGAGGTCGAGCTTGTCGACCCAGAGCAGGATGGCGCCGCCGACGATCAGCGAGAAGCAGACGATCCACGGATTGAACAGCACGCTCTTGATGTATTTGCCGGCGACGAGGCCGACGACGACAGCGGGCAGGAACGCCACCAGCACACCGATCACGAAGCGGCGCGAATAGGCGTCGCCCGTGAAGAAGCCGATCACGACGTCCCAGAGCTTCCTGAAATAGAGGCCGACGATCGCGAGGATCGCGCCGAGCTGGATCAGAATGGTAAACGAATCCCAGAAGGGGCCGTCGCCGAGATCGAAGAAGCGTTCCGCAAGCAGGAGATGGCCGGTCGAGGAAACGGGAAGGAACTCGGTTACACCCTCGATGATGCCGAGGATCACTGCCCGTATGACGTCTGACATATTTACGGTCCATTTCCGCTGGAAAAGCGGGGTTCTTCTCGCCTATTCGTTCCCATGCCGCAATCGCAAAATGCGAAATCACGCACTTGCCTCGCGGTTTTGAAGGACTAGTGTGGCGCCGCACAAACATTGATGGATTCTTAAGCACCATCAAATAGTCAAAGGGTTCATGTTTACGCTGTTCCATCATCCGTTCTGTCCGCATTCGCGCTTCATCCGCCTGATCGCGGGAGAATACGGGCTCGAACTACGGCTGGTTGAAGAGCGCAGCTGGGAGCGGCGTGAGGCGTTTCTGCTGCTCAATGCGGCGGGAACGACGCCGGTTCTCCTGGACGACGAGCAGCCGCCTGTTCCGGGCGCGGCCATCATCGCCGAATATGTCGACGAGGCCTACGGCGCCAAGATGAGGCCCAAGCGCCTGATGCCGGAGACGATCGCCGAGCGCGTCGAAGTGCGCCGGCTGATGGCCTGGTTCAACGAAAAGTTCTTCGAGGAGGTCTCGCACCCTCTCGTCACCGAGCGCATCTACAAGCGCTTCATGAGCGAGGAGAACGGCGGCGGTCCGCCGTCGGCCGACGTGATGCGCGCCGCCAAGGCAAACGTGCGCTATCATCTGGCCTATATCGGCTGGCTGGCGCAGACGCGCAACTTCCTCGCCGGCGAGCGGCTTACTTACGCGGATCTCGCCGCCGCGGCGCATCTCTCGGCGATCGACTATTTGGGCGACGTGCCATGGAACGAGGACGACGCGGCAAAGGCGTGGTACGCGCGGGTGAAATCCCGCCCGTCGTTCCGCCCGCTCCTGAGCGAATGGCTGGCGGGCGTGCCGGCGTCGCGGACTTACGTGGACCTGGACTTCTGAGCTCTGCTGCCGACCTGGCTGAATTGAAGACGGCGCTTGCACAGGAGGCGCGCGCGCTCGGCTTCGACTGCATCGGCATCACAGCACCCGGCACGATCGAGAGCGCCGGGCAGCATTTTCTCGAATTCATCGCCTCCGGCGGCCATGGCGACATGGACTGGCTTGCGGCAAGCCCCGAGCGCCGCGTCGATCCGCGCGGGCTGTGGCAGGACGTGCGCTCGGTGATCATGCTCGGCGTCAACTATGGTCCCGACCAGGATCCGCTCGCGATCCTGAAGCAGCGCACGCGCGCGGCGATCTCGGTCTATGCGCAGGGCGACGACTATCACGACCTAATCAAGAAACGCCTGAAGGCGCTGGCGCGATGGCTGGTCGCGACTGCTCCATCCGAGGTCAAGGTGTTCGTCGACACCGCGGCCGTGATGGAGAAGCCGCTGGCGCAAGCCGCGCATCTGGGTTGGCAGGGCAAGCACACCAATCTCGTCTCGCGCGAATTCGGCTCCTGGCTGTTTCTCGGCGCAATCTACACCACGCTGGAGCTGCCGCGCGACGACGCAGAGGTCGATCATTGCGGCTCGTGCCAGGCGTGCCTCGATATCTGCCCGACCTCGGCTTTCCCTGCACCCTACAGGCTCGATGCGCGGCGCTGCATCTCGTACCTCACCATAGAGAACAAGGGACCGATCCCGCGCGAGTTTCGCAAAAATATCGGCAACCGCATCTATGGCTGCGACGATTGCCTTGCGGCGTGTCCCTGGAACAAGTTCGCGCAGGAAGGCCGCGAAGCAAAGCTCGCCGCGCGTGACGAGTTACGCGCACCCGAGCTCGCCGAACTCGCACGCCTCGACGATGCAGCGTTCCGCGCGCTGTTCACGAAGTCGCCGGTCAAGCGCATCGGCCGCGACCGCTTTTTGCGCAACGTGCTGATCGCGATCGGCAACTCCGGCGATCCGGCGCTGGCGGCGGAGGCGCGGCGATTGCTGGACGATGCAAGCCCGCTGGTGCGCGGGGCTGCGGTGTGGGCGCTGGGGCAATTGATGCCGCAGGAAGAGTTTGAGGCGGCGAGATTGGCCGCTCTGGGTAGAGAGTCCGACGAGGGCGTGCGCGAGGAGTGGCGGGCAGGAAGCGCTGCCTGCCCCTCATCCTGAGGAGCCGCGCAGCGGCGTCTCGAAGGTTGCAGGCCGAGCTGCAGCAGCGGGGGTTTTCATGGTTCGAGACGCGCGTTCCGCGCTCCTCACCATGAGGTCGGAGACCTTGATTTCCCCACAGCTTCCTTCAAGGTCGCGCGCCATGACAAACATGCCTTTCTTCACCCGCGACGGCGATACATTCCATCCGACGGAAGCCGCCAATGGTCCGTGGGATCCGAAATCGCTGCACGGACGCGTCGTCGTCGGCCTGCTCGGCTTCGCCATCGAGGAGCGCCATTCCGGCCCCGAGTTCGTGCCGGCGCGGCTCACCGTCGACATGTTTCGGCTGCCGACCATCGACAAACCGATCGAGGTAAAGACGCGGCTGGTGCGCGACGGCCTGCGGATCCGCGTGGTCGAGGCGGAATTCTTCTCGGCCGGCGTCAGCATGGCGCGCGCCTCGTGCCAGCTCTTGCGACGAACGCAGAATCCGGAAGGTAACGTGTGGTCGCCGCCGAACTGGGACGCGCCGAAGCCGGCCGACATTCCGAAACCGACCGATCCGCGGCTCGGCATGAGCGGCAAATGGACGACACGGCCGATCGTCGGCCATATGGGCTCGCTCGGTCCGCGGCGGCTCTGGATGAGCGAGGTGCGCGAGCTCGTTGCGGGCGTGCCGATGACGCCGTTCGTCCATGTCGCAACCGGCGCCGATTTCGCGAGTCCGTTCGCCAATGCCGGCGACAATGGGCTCGGCTACATCAACAGCGACGTGACGATCTATCTGCACCGGCTGCCGGTGACGAACTGGATCGGGTTCGAGGTGGTGAATCACCAGGCCACCGACGGTGTCGCGATCGGCGAATGCTGGCTCTATGACGAGCAGGGCCCGATCGGCACCGCGACAGTCGCGGCGCTGGCGCAGCGCAAGCCGATGGCGAAGCCGCCGCCGTAGTTCGCGATATCTTTCCAGCCGTCATTCCGGGGCACGCGAAGCGTGAGCCCGGAATCCATTGGGCCTCAAGGTTCGCGGTTGAATGGATTCCGGGCTCGCGCCAGGGGGCGCGCCCCGGAATGACGATGAGGAGATGGCTAGCCCAAATGCCGCTTCATCTCCGGCCGCGCCTTGAGCTCGGCACCCTGCCTGGCAACGATCTTCGCAATCCGCTCCGGGGCAAATTTCAGATCGACAAACGCCGGCGCGGTGTTGGCGACCTCGTGATAGCTGACGATCCTGCCGTCGCGGAGCGTCATGATCGCCACGCCTTCGAACATCGCCCGTGCACCGCCCGCTTCCGGCAGGGTCGAGCGATAGCTGAACGTGTAGCGCGCATAGAGCGTGGCGCCGTCCGAGACCGGCTCATGCATGTCCCAGCGGAAATCGGTCGCCGTGCGATAGAACGAGTCGTCGACCATCGCGGCGATCTTTTCGCGACCTGCGAAGGCGCCGTAGAAGACGTCGTGATAGACGCCGTCCTCGGTGAACAGTTCGGCAAAGGCCCGGCCGTTGCGCTGCTCGACCGCATCGCAGAAGGCGCGCAGCATGGTGGTGACGGTCATCCGTATTGCCTCCCGGTGTTTCTTGTTGTGCCCTCGCCCCTTGTGGGAGAGGGCAGCTCCGCTCGTTGACACGCATTCACTTGGGTGAGGGGTCTGTCTCCGCGGAGAGAACCCCTCATCCGCCTTGCCTTCGGCAAGGCACCTTCTCCCGCAAGGGGAGAAGGAAGAGAACTTCACCCGATCTCGGCCACGGCGGCAAGAATGCGCGCGATGTCCTGCGGGCGCGACAGGCGGTGGTCGCCGTCCTGGATCATGGTCAGCACGACGTCATCGGCGGGCAGGCGATGTGTCAGCGCGAACGCATGCTGCCACGGCACGTCGGGATCCTGCGCGCCTTGCAGGATGCGGACAGGGCAGCCGAGATCGATGGCGCTGCCGAGCACGAGGTGATTGCGTCCCTCCTCGATCAGCTTCCGCGTGATCGGATAGGGCGAGCCGTCTCCATAGTCCGACGGCCGCAGCCAGAGACCCTTGGTCTCGATCTCCTGCTTCACCTCAGCAGAAAAATTCTTCCACATCAGTTCCTCGGTGAAGTCGGGCGCCGGCGCGATCAGTACCAGCCCGGCCAGCGACGCCTTACTGGTCCGCTTTTTGATCTCGCGCGCGAGCAGCAGCGCCATCCAGCCGCCCATGGAGGAACCGATCAGGATCTGCGGACCGTCGCAGAACCGCTCGAACACCGCCACGCTCTCCTCCAGCCAGCGCCCGATGGTTCCGTCGGCGAAATCGCCACCGGATTCACCGTGGCCGGAGTAATCGAACCGGACCGAGGCGCGGCCGTGTTCCCCGGCCCAGGCGTCCAGCGCGACGGCCTTGGTGCCCTGCATGTCCGACTTGAACCCGCCGAGCCAGACCAGCCCGGGCCCCTGGCCCGCGCGGCTGCGCACCGCGATCCTGCGCGCGGACGGGCCCTCGCCCACATCGATGAAGTCGAGCACGGTATCGGGAATTGCATTGATCATGGAACGTTTACTCTGGCTGTGCGGTTTGAGCTTGTTCCACAGCGCAGCCCAACAACGGCATTGCCCTTTGGGACGCTTGCAGAACAGAAGCAAGGTGTCTATGTCGGTTGGCGTGCCTATGGGCGTGACCAAAATGCCTCGCATTTGAGGCTTTTTCGATCGCAGCACGGACGACTTGCTTGCCCGCAAGCGCGTCTTCCTTCAAAATAGCCGCCTCTTTCACAACATTGGAGAACCACCCATTCGTCGTCCCAATAAAGCCCCGCCCGTTGCCAGCAAAGACGGGCCGCGCATCAATGATGATATTCGTAATGCGCAGATCCAGCTGATTGATCAGACCGGTGACAACAAAGGCACGGTCGAGACCGTCCTCGCTATCCGGATGGCCCAGGAAGCAGGCATGGATCTGGTCGAGATTTCGCCGAATACCAGCCCTCCCGTCTGCAAGATCATGGACTACGGGAAGTACAAATACTCCGCCCAGAAAAAGGCCGCCGAAGCCCGCAAACGTCAGAAGATCGTCGAGATCAAGGAGATCAAGCTCCGTCCGATGATCGACGACCACGATTACGACGTGAAGATGCGCGCGATGCAGCGGTTCTTCGAAGAGGGTGACAAGGTCAAGATCACGCTGCGCTATCGCGGCCGCGAAATGGCGCACCAGGAGATCGGCACCAAGCTGCTCGACAAGATCAAGACCGACGTCGCCGAACTCGCCAAGGTTGAGCAGGACGCTAGGTTCGAGGGCCGTCAGGTCGTCATGGTGCTGGCGCCGCGCTAGAGCCCCGCTGCTCAGGACTGGAAATTCAACGGCCCGTCCGGATCTCCGGCGGGCCGTTTGCGTTTCAGCTCCGCGTCGCCTGCCAGGTACCACTGCAGTAATCGCCGGAGATGACGCCTCTCCAGGAGCCGGCACCGGCCACGCGGGTAAGCCGACCGCCGCCACTGGCGTGGGATGCTCCGACCGAGACCTGGACCGCGACGGCACCACTGCGACGGACCATGCCGGAGACCCGGCCGCCGCCGGCGGATGAAACGCGATTGCCGATCACGGTAAAGGGAACTCTGTAGCCCGAGCTGCAATTGCCGCGGGTGGTCGCAAAGATGACGTTCCAGACGCCGTCATAGCCACCCATGCGATACCCGCCCGTGCGGGCGTCGGCGGTCGACGGCAGCGCCACCGTGGCAAACACGGCCAACAGCGGCAGATGGCGCGGTCGCGCGCGCAAAAAAACGGACAAGAAGGAAAGCGGTCGCGAAAATTGGGCCATTTTGGTCCTCCTCCGGGCGAGGCGGCGTGGACATGAGGATGGCACCCCCAAATAGGTCGGCGGCCTGGTTCTGGCGGTTCATCGTTGCCATTTGGCTTCCGCTCTGTCATAAGCCCAGCCTTCATCGCCCGGCTGATTAAGGGCTGCCGTGGCGGTGTCCGTGCGGGTTTCGCGCTTGTTCGTAGAAACCTGAGCACAATCAACGCTCTAACGAGCATTTTTGACGGCCAGCCGCCTTTGCGGGCGGACTTCTGTGGCCATTAGGAGAGCCAAATGCCCAAGCTGAAGACCAAATCGGGCGCTAAAAAGCGCTTCAAGGTGACTGCCACCGGCAAAGTGATGCACGCCCAGCGCGGCAAGCGTCACGGCATGATCAAGCGGACGAAGAAGCAGATCCGTCAGCTCCGCGGCACCCGCGTGCTGTTCAAGACCGACGGCGACAACGTCAAGAAGTATTTCTTGCCGAACGCCTGATCGCGTCCACGATCACTGCCACCTGCGCTGCGCTTCGCGCGGCAATCCGAAACCAAGTCATCTCTGAAGGATTTTTGTCATGTCTCGCGTCAAACGCGGTGTGACCGCCCACGCCAAGCACAAGAAAGTCTACAAGGCCGCCAAGGGCTTCTACGGCCGCCGCAAGAACACCATCCGCGCCGCCAAGCCGGCCGTGGAGAAGGCCCAGCAGTACGCCTTCCGCGACCGCAAGCGCAAGAAGCGCACCTTCCGCGCGCTCTGGATCCAGCGTCTCAACGCCGCCGTCCGTCCGTTCGGCCTGACCTACAGCCGGTTTATCGACGGTCTCGCCAAGTCGGGCATCACCGTGGACCGCAAGGTGCTGTCGGATCTCGCGATCCGCGAGCCTGCGGCGTTCCAGGCGATCGCCGAGAAGGCCAAGGCCGCTCTCGCGGCCTGAGGGCTTGCGCTAGCGGGGCGCTAGCGGGTCTTGCGGCCCGCAGCCTTCAGCGCTCGCTGCGAGTGACGCTGGGCGACCTCCGCGCGGCAGAATGCCGTGAACGATTGATACATGGTGCCGGATTTACTCCGGTACTTTCGGTCGCAGGCGCGCATCTCGCGCTGGTAAGCCCGTTTCTGCGCAGCGTTCAGGCCGGGCATGAAGTCCGCCTCGCATTTCTTCTCGACGGCGGCACCGAGCTGGACATCGCCTCCCGCGGTCAATTCGCAATCCTGAAACACCTTCATCGCGCTTTCGCAGCTCTTCTGGACACTGATGGTGTCCGCGACCTCGTCCAGCGTCATGGACTTCTCCATGCAAACCATGGCCTGCGCCGGGGTGCCGGCGACCGACAGAACGACGGCCAGAACGGCCAGACAGGATCTCGAAAGCATCGCGGAAGTCTCCTCGTATCCCGTTGGTGCCGGGCCCCCGCGCGAGGTTCAACCCAGCCGTTCCTAAGCCCGAAATGACCGGCTTTTCGCTTGACGTTACGGCCTTCGGGCGGCGACAACCCAGCCGAATTTGGCAGCAGGGATTTGACTGTGTCCGACCTCGCAACGCTTGAAACATCCATCCTCGACCAGATCGCCGCCGCCGGCGATGAAGCCGCCCTCGAGGCGGTGCGCGTCGCAGCCCTCGGCAGAAAGGGCTCGATCTCCGCATTGCTCGGAACGCTCGGCAAGATGTCGCCGGACGAGCGCAAGACGCGAGGCGCCGCGATCAACCAGGCCAAGGACGGCGTCACCCAGGCGCTTGCCGCACGGCGCGACGTTTTGAAGTCGGCGGCGCTCGATGCACGCCTCGCCTCCGAAACGGTCGACGTCACCCTGCCGCTGCGCGACGCGCCGGCCGAGGCCGGCCGCATCCATCCGCTCAGCCAGGTCTGGGATGAGCTGACGACGATCTTCGCCGACATGGGATTCTCGGTCGCCGAAGGTCCCGACATCGAGACTGATGACTACAACTTCACCAAGCTCAACTTCCCGGAAGGCCATCCCGCGCGCGAGATGCACGACACGTTCTTCTTCCATCCGAAGGAAGACGGCTCACGCATGCTGCTGCGGACCCACACCTCGCCGGTGCAGGTGCGCACCATGCTGAGCCAGAAGCCGCCGATCCGCGTGATCTGCCCGGGCCGCACCTATCGCATCGATTCGGATGCGACCCACACGCCGCAATTCCACCAGGTCGAAGGCCTCGTCATCGACAAGAGTTCGCATCTCGGCCACCTCAAATGGATCCTGCACGAGTTCTGCAAGGCGTTCTTCGAGGTCGACCACATCAACATGCGCTTCCGGCCCTCGTTCTTCCCCTTCACCGAACCGTCGCTGGAAGTCGACATCCAGTGCCGCCGCGACAAAGGCGAGATCCGTTTCGGCGAGGGCGAGGACTGGCTCGAGATTCTCGGCTGCGGCATGGTGCATCCCAACGTGCTGCGCGCCTGCGGCATCGATCCCGACGAGTACCAGGGCTTCGCCTGGGGCATGGGCATCGATCGCATCGCCATGCTGAAATACGGCATCGCCGACCTGCGCCAGCTGTTCGACAGCGACGTCCGCTGGCTGTCCCATTACGGCTTCAAGCCGCTCGAAGTGCCCACGCTCGCCGGAGGGCTGAGCGCGTGATGGCGAAGCTCGGACATGCGAAGACTCTCTCCGTTCCCTCCCCCCTTGTGGGGGAGGGTCAGGGAGGGGGGTAGCCGCGGATGCCGCACGCAGTTGTGAGTGAGCGTCAGCGCAGCCGGGCGAAACAGCTTCGCCGGGCGATGACGCGCGCTGAAACACTGCTGTGGCGTTACCTGAAAGCCAATCGAATGGACGGCGTCGGATTTCGACGCCAGACTCCAATCGGAAAGTACATCGCCGATTTCGTTTGTTTCTCGTCAAAGCTCATCATCGAGCTCGATGGAGAATCTCACGATTTCGAGGAACGTCAGAGAGTAGATCAGCGTCGCGATGTATTCTTCGCCACCCAGGGCTTTGAAGTTCTGCGCTTCACCAACGAACAGGTGATGTCGAATCTTGAGGGAGTTGTTGAAGCGATCCGCCAAGCCGCTTCCGTCGGAGCCCGCGGCTCACCCCCCTCCCTAACCCTCCCCCACAAGGGGGGAGGGAACTCTGACACCGACCAAACCAATTCAGTGAACACCGATCAGACCCGAGGCAGACAGCCATGAAATTCACCCTCTCCTGGCTGAAGGATCATCTCGAGACCGACGAGCCGCTGGAAAAGCTCGCCGACAAGCTCACCATGATCGGGCTCGAGGTCGAGAACATCGAGGACAAGGCGAAGGCGCTGAAGCCATTCACCATTGCGAAGGTGATTTCCGCCGAGCAGCATCCGAACGCGGATCGCCTGCGCGTCTGCATGGTCGACACCGGCGACGGCGGTGCGCCGGTGCAGGTCGTCTGCGGAGCGCCGAACGCGCGCACTGGTCTCGTCAGCGTGTTCTCACCGCCCGGCACCTACATTCCCGGCAAGGACATCACGCTCGGCATCGGCACCATCCGCGGCGTCGAGAGCAGGGGCATGCTGTGCTCGGCGGCCGAACTTCAGATCTCGAACGACCATGACGGCATCATGGAATTGCCCGCGGATGCGCCGATCGGCGCGGCGTATGCCGAATGGGCTGCGCTCGGCGATCCCGTGGTCGAGATCAACCTGACGCCGAACCGGCAGGACTGCACCGGCGTGCACGGCATTGCACGCGACCTCGCCGCCGCCGACATGGGCAAATTCAAGGACCCGACGATCAAGCCGATCAAGGGCGAATTCCCCTGCCCCGTGAAGGTCACGGTCGAGGACGCCACGCTCTGTCCGGGCTTCGCGCTGCGCCTCGTGCGCGGTGTGAAGAACGGCCCATCGCCGGAATGGCTGCAGAAGCGGCTGACCGCGATCGGCCTGCGCCCGATCAATGCGCTGGTCGATATCACCAACTTCATGACCTACGACCGCGCACGCCCGCTGCACGTGTTCGACGCGAAGAAGGTGAAGGGCAATCTCGTCGTGCGTCGCGCCCGCGACGGCGAGACGCTGCTCGCGCTCGACGGCCGCACCTATAATCTCGATTCCAACATCTGCGTGATTGCGGATGAGCATGGGGTCGAATCGCTCGCCGGCATCATGGGCGGCGAGGCCTCGGGCTGCGACGAGAACACGACCGACGTGCTGATCGAATCGGCGCTGTGGAACGAGATCAACATCGCCCAGACCGGCCGCAAGCTCGGCATCAATTCGGATGCGCGCTACCGCTTCGAGCGCGGCGTCGATCCGGCCTTCATGGTGCCGGGGCTCGAGCTCGCGACGAAACTCGTGATGGAGATGTGCGGCGGCACGCCGTCCGAGAACGTCGTGGTCGGCAAGGCCTTCGGCGATGACCGCGTCATCGATTTCCCGGTCACCGAGGTCAAGCGTCTCTCCGGCATCGAAGTGCCGCAGGTCGAGATGAAGCGCATCCTGACCCATCTCGGCTTCATGATGGCGGGCCCGGGCCCGGTGGTGAAGGTCGCGGTGCCGTCGTGGCGCTCCGACGTGCACGGCAAGGCCGACATCGTCGAGGAGATCGTGCGCATCTTCGGTGTCGACAAGGTACCGATGACGCCATTCGAGCGCGGCGACGACGCGCGCAAGCCGGTGCTGACCCCGCTCCAATTCCGCACCCGCCGTGCCAAGCGCGCGCTCGCGAGCCGCGGCATCATCGAAGCGGTGACCTGGTCCTTCATCACGAAGTCTGCGGCTGAACTGTTCGGCGGCGGTCAGCGCGAACTCGAAGTGGCCAACCCGATCGCGTCGGATTTGTCCGACATGCGCCCGACCCTCCTGGCAGGCCTGATCGCAGCGGCACAGGCCAATGCCGACCGCGGCTTTGGCGATGTGGCGCTGTTCGAGGTCGGCCAGGTGTTCAAGGGCGACGGTCCGCAGGACCAGTTCATGGCGGCCAGCGGCGTCCGCCGCGGCTTAGCCTCCTCGGAAGGTCTCGGCCGGCACTGGTCGGGCTCAGCGCAGGCCGACGTGTTCGACGCCAAGGCCGATGCGCTGGCCGTGCTGGCTGCCGCCGGCGCGCCGATGCAGGCGCTGCAGATTGTGGCCGGTGGACCGGCATGGCTGCATCCGGGCCGCTCCGGCACAATCCAGATCGGGCCGCAGAACGTGCTCGGCTATTTCGGCGAGATGCATCCGCGCGCGCTCGAGGCGCTCGGCGCCGACGGCCCGCTGATGGTGTTCGAGGTGATCCTCGACCGCGTCCCCGAGGCGAAGAAGAAGCCGACCCGCGCCAAACCCCTCATCGAGCTGTCGGCGTTCCAGCCGGTCTCGCGTGACTTCGCCTTCATCGTCGACCGCGGCGTGAAGGCCGGCGACATTGTGCGCGCCGCGCAAGGCGTCGACAAGAAGCTGATCACCGACGTCAACGTCTTCGACGTCTACGAGGGCAAGGGCATCGATGACGGCAAGAAGTCGATCGCGATCACGGTGACGATCCAGCCGCGCGAGAAGACGTTGACCGACCAGGAGATCGAGGCCGTCGCAACGAAGATCGTGGCCGAAGTCACGAAGAAGACCGGCGGCACGCTGAGAGCATGATGCAAAGGAGTGTGAAGCGGTTTTCGGACAACATCATGCTCCTGAATCATCAAACATGACGCTTACGGACTTCCTCCCGAAGGATGTCAGTCTCACCATCGCGATGGCGCTCTGCGCTGTCGCCTT
Organism: Pseudomonadota bacterium; assembly: GCA_023388935.1. Taxonomy (GTDB): domain Bacteria; phylum Pseudomonadota; class Alphaproteobacteria; order Rhizobiales; family Xanthobacteraceae; genus Bradyrhizobium. The sequence goes on from JAEWFG010000203.1 coordinate 15,555, forward strand.
CGTCTCGGGCACCGCGCGCGGCTTCTCCGGTTTCGGCTCGGCGCTGATCTTCATGCCGCTCGCCAGCAGCGTGGCGCCGCCACGGCTGGTCGCAGCACTGCTGCTCGTCATCGATTTCATCGCGGCCGCGCCGCTGTTGCCGGACGCCTGGCGGAAGGCCGACCGCAAGGCCACCGCCGTGATCGTGCTGGGCGCGCTGATCGGCGTGCCCGCCGGCACCTATTTCCTCAGCGTGCTCGAACCCGTCACCACGCGCTGGATCATTTCCTGCTTCGTCGCGGCGCTCCTGCTTCTGCTGCTGTCGGGCTGGCGCTATCGCGGCAAGGATCACGCCTGGCTGTCGGTCGGCATCGGCGGCCTCTCGGGCTTCTGCAGCGGGCTGGCGCAGACCGGCGGCCCGCCGATCGTCGGGTACTGGCTTGGCCGCCCGATCGCGCCGATCGTCGCGCGCGCCAACATCTTGCTGTTCTTCGGCGCTTCGGATTTCTTCTCGATGATCAGCTACGCGACGACCGGACTGATCTCGCGCGAATCGCTGGTGCTCGCGCTGATCGTCGGCCCGGTCTATGCGATCGGCGTCGCGTTCGGTGCCTCACTGTTCGGGCGTGCCAGCGAGAGGGTGTTTCGCGGGATTTGCTACGGGCTGATTGCGGTGGCGGTGATCGTCGGGCTGCCCGCGCTGGACGGCATATTGCGCTAACTCTCTCCGCCGTCGTCCCCGCGGAGGCGGGACCCATACCCCCAAGAAGAAGTTGCGGCGCGAGCCGATAACCACGAGACTTCGCCAAACCACTCCCTGGGGTTATGGGTCCCGGATCTGCGCTCCGCTTCGCTGCGCTTGTCCGGGACGACAGCTGAATATGGTGCTGCTTAATTGCCCTACGGCCGTGGCGCGCGGCGGCGTTTGACCGACTGCGTCGGCACGTCGGTGGGCTCCTCCTTGAGCGCGCCGATCTTGCGGAGGGCTGCGTCCGCCGCACGTTCACCGCTTTCCCAGGCGCCATCGACGGTGCCCCACAGCGTCTCGTGCGTGGCTTCTCCGGCGAGAAACACGTTGCCGATCGGCTCGGTCAGGATCCTGCGCGAGAGCAGGCCGCCGGGAGAGGCCGCCGACATCGCACCCATGACATAGGGCGAGGCGTTCCAGCGCGTCGCGCAGGTCTTCTGCACGGCGGCGGCAGCTTCACTGCCGAACAGCTTTGTGATCCACTCCTTCGCGAAGGCCGCCATCGCCACCTCGCCCTGTTCGGAGAGATCGCGGCCGAACGAGCCGCCGACATCGATCGAGCACAGCGATGAGCCGCCGATATTGGCGAACATGAGCGCCGTGCGCGTCGAGTTGCTCTGCTCGATCAGGATGTCGTCGCGCGACAGGCCGAGCGGATTGCCCGGCAGTTGCAGCACGATGTGATCGTAGCTGCCGAGGGAGAGCTTTGATGCAGCATCGAGCGTGCGCTTGGGGAGATCGGGCGCAAACTTGATGGCGCCCGCAGTCAGCACATTGGTCGACACCGTGATGATGGCGGCGCGCGCGGCGATCTTGCCGGCCTGCGTCTCGACGCTGACGTCGCGATTGCTCCAGACGATCCGGCTTGCCGGCATCGACAGCGCGACCGGCGCCTGTTCGCCGAGCCTGGTGATCAGCGTGCCCAGGCCCTGACGGCAGGCGATCGCCGCATTGCGGTCCTGCGCGCGCGCCTTGTCGATTGCCGACAGCTCCTTCAGGTCCTTGCCGGCAAAGCTCGGGCCCAGCACGAACTCGATCGCGCCGGCCCAGTCACCGAGATTCTTCGGCAGCACGGACGCGCAAGAGGCATCCAGCTTGCCGCGCCCGGCCTCGTCGATGGCGCGGTTGGCACGCACCAGCGCCGCCAGAAACTCCTCGGTCTCGCCGGCACGGGCATTGCGGCGGCCGATACGCATCTTCTGCCCCAATGGCGCCGGCAGGACATCGAGCCCAACGCCACGCGCCAGCCGGATCATCGGATTGGTGTCGGGATTGTGCATCCAGCGTGCGCCGCGGTCGAACGGCACGTCGAAGGTCGTGTTGTCCGTGATGCAGCGGCCGCCGATCTGCGAGGCCGCTTCCACCACCACGACCTTGCGATTGGCCGCCATGATGCGCCGCGCCGCGGCGATTCCCGCAGCTCCCGCGCCGATCACGACAACGTCAGCCTGGCGCGGCAGGGGTGCGGCCGTGGCGCGCAGGACCGGCGTCGCGGCAAGGACCGCCGACGCGGAAAGGAAACCACGGCGCGTGATTGTCATGTCATGGTTTCCGGGAACTTGCGGCGAATGGGAACAGCCAGCGAACCTTGCTGCATCTGATGTTGCACGGCAACCATCATGGTGAATCAATCGTGCTTGATCTCACAGAACGATGAACCGAATTGCAACACGTTTCGACCATGATAGAGAATGGAAAAAAGGCGGCCGGAATAGGCCGTGGGGGAGTTCGACATGGGGACGGTTCTAGATTCGGTCGGCAAGCTGATTGCCGCGTACCTCTCGAAGGAGGTGCCGGGCTACGAGCCGTTCACGCCGAGCGACCCGGAGCACCTGCGTGGCGTCATCGAACCCGGCGACGTGCTGCTGGTCGAAGGCAACAACCGCATCTCGGGCATCATCAAATATCTGACGCAGTCGACCTGGTCGCATGCGGCGCTCTATGTCGGTCCGATCGAGGGTGCACAGGAGCCTGATGGCGAGCCGCATGTGCTGATCGAGGCTAATATCGGCGAAGGCGTCACCTCGGCGCCGCTATCGAAATATTTCCCGTATCACACCCGCGTCTGCCGCCCAGTCGGGCTGTCTTATGAGGACCGCAATACAGTCTGCCGCTATGCGATCAACCGCATCGGCTTCGGCTACGACACCAAAAACATCATCGACCTGATGCGCTATCTGTTCCCGCTACCGGTGCCGCAGCGCTGGCGGCGGCGCATGATTGCAATCGGCTCGGGCGATCCGACCAAGATCATCTGCTCGGCGCTGATCGCGCAGGCTTTCGACGCGGTGCGCTATCCGATCCTGCCGAAGATCACCAAGGCCGGCAGCCGCGCCGCGCGCCGCGAAATCCTGCACATCCGCGATTCCTCGCTCTACATGCCCCGCGACTTCGACATCTCGCCCTATTTCGAAGTCGTCAAACCCACCATCGTGCAGGGCTTCGACTACACAGCGCTGCACTGGGCCGACAAGCAAAAGCCGCTCGAGGAGGTAGCGGGCACGTTCAGTGTGTTTCCAGAAACGGTCAGTGCGCCGCCGCTCGTTCCTGAAGCGATTGACGAAGAAGCGCCGGCTGAGATTTCGGCTGGGCAAGTGACGGGCGGTGATGCAGCCGCGCAGCGCGCAGAGACGGTGGAACGTGTTACCGTCTTGGAGCATTTTTTGCTGCTGAAGAAGCTCGCTATGTACCGCGCGAGGCGGCAGGAACGAGCGCGAGAGAGAGCGGCGTAGAACATCAACCCGACCGTCATTGCGCGCAATGACGGCGAGGGCCGAACCTACCGCTCCGCCCGTCCGATCACCGCCATCAGCTCCGCGATCTTCTCGCGCTGATCGGCCTTGTCGCCGCTTGCGATCGCATGCTCGACGCAATGGGCGACGTGATCCTTCAAAACCTCCTCCTCGACCCGGCGCAGCGCGGCGCGCACCGCCGAGATCTGCGTCACGATGTCGATGCAGTAGCGGTCCTCCTCGACCATTTTCGAGAGGCCGCGAACCTGGCCCTCGATCCGACCGAGGCGCTTTCCAACGGATGCCTTGATGTCCTTGCGCATGGGGTTTATATACCCCTACCGGGTATGGGTTGCAAGGCCGGAGCATGAGAATGAACGACGCCGAACACAGGCAACATCACAACGCGGAAAATCATTCGGGATGCGGCTGCTCCGCGAAAGCTGCGCCGCCGGCCTCCAAGCCCGCGGCCTCCTCATGCTGCGGCGGACACGGCGATCACGCCGGCCATGCGCATCATCACGGCCATGACCTGGGCGCAGCCGCGACAAAGGTCCTTGATCCCGTCTGCGGCATGACGGTCGATCCCGCGACTTCAAAGCACCGCTTCGACCATCACGGCGAGACCTTCCATTTCTGCTCGGCCGGCTGCCGCACCAAATTCGCCGCCGATCCCGCCAAATATCTCGCTAGGGACAAGGCTCCTGAGCCCGAGATGCCCGCGGGCACGATCTACACGTGTCCAATGCATCCGGAGATCCGCCAGGTCGGACCGGGAAGCTGCCCGATCTGCGGCATGGCGCTGGAGCCCGAAGTGGCAAGCCTGGACACGGGACCCAATCCCGAACTCGCCGACATGACGCGGCGGTTCTGGATCGGCGGCGCGCTGGCGCTGCCGGCCGTGGTGCTGGAAATGGGCGGCCATCTCGCTGGGCCACACAACTGGATCGATCCGACGCTGTCGAACTGGATCCAGCTCGTGTTCGCCACGCCCGTGGTGTTCTGGGCCGGCTGGCCGTTTCTTGTGCGCGGCTGGCAGTCGCTGGTCACGCGCAATCTCAACATGTTCACGCTGATCGCGATGGGCACGGGCGTTGCCTATGTCTACAGCCTGATCGGCACCATCGCGCCGCAGATATTCCCTGCAACTTTCCGCGGCCATGAAGGCGCGGTCGCGGTCTATTTCGAGGCAGCCGCTGTCATCACCGTGCTGGTGCTGCTCGGCCAGGTGCTGGAGCTGCGTGCCCGCGATGCGACGTCGGGTGCGATCAAGGCGCTGTTGCAGCTCGCACCGAAGACAGCGCGCCGCGTCGATGCCGAGGGCAGCGAGCATGAGGTCGAGATCGATTCGCTCCATGCCGGTGACCGCTTGCGTGTCCGCCCCGGCGAGAAAGTGCCCGTCGACGGCATCATTCTCGAAGGTCGTTCCTCGCTCGACGAATCGCTCGTGACAGGCGAATCAATGCCGGTCACCAAGGAGCCAGGTGCGAAGGTGATCGCCGGCACGCTCAACCAGTCCGGCAGCTTCATCATGCGCGCCGACAAGGTCGGTCGCGAGACATTGCTGTCGCAGATCGTGCAGATGGTCGCGGACGCGCAGCGCTCGCGCGCGCCGATCCAGCGCCTGGCCGACCAGGTCGCGGGCTGGTTCGTGCCGACGGTGATCGCCGTCGCCATCGTTGCTTTCGCCGCCTGGGCCTGGTTCGGGCCGGAGCCGCGGCTGGCCTTCGGCCTGGTCGCTGCCGTCAGCGTGCTGATCATCGCCTGCCCCTGCGCGCTCGGGCTTGCAACGCCGATGTCGATCATGGTCGGCGTCGGACGCGGCGCGCAAGCAGGCGTGCTGATCAAGAACGCCGAGGCGCTGGAGCGCATGGAGAAGATCGATACGCTCGTGGTCGACAAGACCGGCACGCTGACCGAGGGCAAGCCCAAGGTGGTCGCGATCGTTCCTTCGGCCGGCTTCGTCGAAGATGATATCCTCCGCATGGCCGCCAGCGTCGAGCGCGCGAGCGAGCATCCGCTCGCCGACGCGATCGTGCGCGCGGCGAAGGAGAGGCAGCTCGTCCTCAGCCAGGTCGAGCAGTTCGACTCACCGACCGGCAAGGGCGCGACCGGCAAGGTCGACGGCAAGACCGTCGTGCTCGGAAACGCGAAATATCTGCGGTCGATCGGCATCGACACGACGGCGCTCGACACCGAGGCCGAACGCCTGCGCCAGGACGGCGCGACCGTGATCAACATGGCCGTCGACAACGCACTCGCCGGCCTGTTCGCGATCGCCGATCCGGTCAAGGCCTCGACCCCGGAGGCACTGAAGGCGCTCGCGGCCGAAGGCGTCAAGGTGATCATGCTGACCGGCGACAACCGCACCACGGCGGAAGCAGTGGCGCGCAAGCTTGGCATCACTGAGGTCGAGGCCGAGGTTCTGCCGGACCAGAAGAGCGCTGTGGTGACGAAGCTGCAGAACGCAGGCCGGAGCGTCGCGATGGCCGGCGACGGCGTCAACGACGCACCGGCCCTTGCCGCGGCCGAGGTCGGCATTGCCATGGGTACCGGCACGGACGTGGCGATGGAGAGCGCCGGCGTCACGCTGCTCAAGGGCGACCTTGTCGGCATCGTGCGCGCGCGAAAGCTGTCGCAGGCAACGATGAGCAACATCCGCCAAAACCTGTTCTTCGCCTTCATCTACAACGCCGCCGGCATTCCGATCGCGGCCGGCATCCTCTATCCGGCGTTCGGCGTGCTGCTGTCGCCGATCATCGCCGCGGCGGCGATGGCGCTGTCCTCGGTCAGCGTCGTCGGGAATGCGCTGCGGCTGCGCGCGACGCGGCTATGAGCCGCACGAAATCCGTGTAGAACCGCATCAAGCGGGGGGAGGGATCTGATGCAGCGAATTACGATCACGATCGAGGACGATCTCCTGGCGGAGATCGACGCGGCGGCGGAAACGCGCGGCTACCAGAACCGCTCCGAGATCATTCGCGACCTCGCCCGTGCCGGCCTGCAACAGAGCACGGAAGACACCGCACAGACCGGACCCTGCGTCGCCGGCCTCGTCTATGTCTACGACCATGCCGCTCGTGATCTCTCCAAGCGTCTGGTGCAGGAATTCCACGGCCATCACGACCTCGCGCTGGCGACCCTGCATGTCCATCTCGACGACAACAATTGCATGGAGATGACGGCGCTGCGCGGCGATGCCGGCGAGGTCAGGCATTTCGCCGACCACATCATCGCCGAACGCGGCGTGCGCTATGGCCGCGTGGTGATGATCCCGACGGGGGAAGGGAAGCCGGCGAAGGTACGGAAGCACGGGCATCGGCACGAGTAGGAGCTACCCTCTCGTGCCCCGGACGCAGCGCATCACGTCGTGATGCGCTGCTGAGCCGGGGCCTATCTCACCGCGAGTGCAAGATCCCGGGTCCCGGCTCTGCGGCGCGTAAGACCGGACGATGCTTTGCATCGCCAGCATATGCCGCGCCGCGTCCGGGACACGAGAACTGAGCCTTCCCCCCCCGCGCACGGTGGAGAGGCGAAGGGCGCCTCACACCGCCAGCAGATTCTGCAGCGCTGCACCGTCGGGAACGCCGAGGCCGGAGCAGGCATCCCAGCCCGGGCCGGCCTTGTACATGCCATGCAGATCGCCGGTGATGTCGTTGTTGCCAACCGTGATGTCGCGGAACACGCCGTGGGCGTGCGACGCATAGATCAGCGGGTTGATGAAGCCGACGGTCTTGCCGAACTTCTTGGTCGTGGCCTCGTTGATGCGGGCGATCAATCCAGCCATCAAAGGTGCCACCGCGCTGGTGCCGCCGATCGTGGTGCCGACGCCGTTGAGGAAGATCTGGTAGCCGGTCGCGGGATCGGCGTCGCCGGCGACGTCAGGGACGCCGCGGCCGTTTCGATGGGCCGGCGATTTCGGCACGTGCGCGTGGGCCTGGTATTTCGGCTGCGCGAACGTGACGCTGATGCCCCCACCGCCGGCGCCGCCCTGCGGTCCGCCGTTCCAGACCACCTCGTTGATGTGGCCGTTCGATGCCTTCAGATTGGTGCCGCCGCAGGCCAGCGCGAACGGACTGGACGCGGGGAAGTCAGCATGCGGCTTGCCGTCCCAGCCCTCGGCCATGTCGGCCGAGCCGTTGTCACCGGAGGCAACGCAGACGGTGACGCCCATCGCCGCGGCGTCGCGGATCGCCTCGTTCAGGCCGTCGACGAATTGCTGCGAACCTTCCGAATCTTCCGGCCCGCCCCAGCTGATCGAAATCACCGAAGGCTTGCGCGCGGTGTCGTGGACGGCGGCCTTTACCGCGTCGATGAAGCCATTGGTGGTGTTGGGCGCGAAGTAGACCACGATCCTGGCGCCAGGCGCGATGGCACCGGCCACTTCGATGTCCAGCACGACCTCGCCGTCGGCCTCGGAATGACCGGGCTTGTTGGCGCCGCCGTCGACGCTCGCGGGCGCGATCTGCGGCATCGGGATTCCCGCCTTCTTGAAGAAGGTGCGAAGGTCGGACTTCTTGTAGCCGGCGCCCGTCGGATGGCCCTTCTGGTCGATGTCATTCAGCTCGATAATAGCGATGCACTGGCCAGCGCCGGTCTCGCCGCCCGGGAAATTGTAGAGTTGGGCGATCTGCTCGACCGAGAAGCTGCCGCCCTGCGCCGCACGCGCGCTCACGCCCTTCATGGGGATCTTGCGCCGGAAATGCGGCTGCGCCACAGGCCGGTTGTCCAGGCCGTGCACGCCGACCACGATCCCCTCGAGCTCTGCCGGGATCTGCACGCTACCCTTGCGCATGCGATAGGTCGCGCCCTCGTGCTTGACCTTGTTGAGCGTGACGCCGAATGCCGCGCTGAGCGCCTTCACCGTGCCGGTCAGCTTCACCGTACGGGACGCCAGATGCACGCTCTTGACGTTGAGATCGTGATCATGCGCGAAGTCGTCGATCTTGGCGACGTCTGCGGGGTCGGCGCCCATCTGCGCGGCGAACTCGCTACGCGAGAGATATTGTCGCTCGCGCGGCGGTTGCGCGCCGAGCGCCATCACCTGCTCGTCGTCGCTGCGCTTGGCGCGCAGGCGAACGCTGATCTCGATTTCCTGCTTGGGATCGGCCGCGCCGACGAGCTTGGCCCCCTTCGGCAATTTCCGTGCGCTGTTCACCAGCGCGACACGCCTGGTCGAGCTTGCCATGACTTCCTCCGTTTGTGACTGGAAGGCAGATAGTCGCACCTCAACTATAGGTGTAATCTCAATCGTGAATTGGTTCAGATACCGAGCGATTTTTTTTCAGAACGATCCTTATTCGGCAGATGAAACCATCGGCAGGTCCAAATCGGCACAGAATCGGTCAGTAGACACGACCATTCGATGTCCAGAAATTCGATCTAAGATTGCAACCATCGGCTCGGCTGGCCGACCAATGAAAGACGCTTGTCAAAATCAGTCGATTGTCAAAATCAATTTGGCGGAGATCACCCGATGCTTGCCGACCGTAAATGGGTTGAGAGAAATCTTGGTTTCGATCCGATCACGACACCGCCGCCGCACGAGACCTTTACGGTGAATCGCGTGGCGGACGCAGCGGTGAAAAAGACCGTGAAGGTCGCCGCGGAAGACTTTCAGCGCGAGATCATCGACTTCGATTCCGAATCGACCGAAGGCCGCGCGTTTCTGGCCTTCTCGACCTCGACCGGGCTGTCACGCTTCACCGACATTCCCTGGCCAAAGGGACTGGCGCCGCAGACCGGGCCGAAGCCGAAGGGCAACGGCAAAGGGCCGCTGCCGCGCGCCGATGTGCTGGTCGTGACCTGGACCGTCGACGAGGGCCACGCCCTCAGCCGTGTGCTGACGCCGGGCAAGGACTCCAGCAACGACTACATCCCCTACACGCATAATTACGCTGCCATCTCCAAGAAGATGCGCAACGGCTGTCCGGCCAAGGAGCTGAAGCGGCTCGGCACCTACTGGACCACGACGATCGGCAAGAAGAAGGCCGTGATCTTCAAATCCGACTCGCACATGTCGCAGGACGGCCCGCAGTTGCCCAACATCGACGTCTGGCGCCAGATCATCACCGAGGTGCAGCCGACGCTGGTCATCACCACCGGCACAGCCGGCGGCATCGGCAAGCAGGTCGAGGTCGGCGACGTCGTCGTCAGCCCGATCGTGCGCTTCGACTGCCTCTCGAAGTTCGAGAAGCAGCCCTTCGCGCAGGAGCACTTCTCCAGCAGGCCGGCCGTGACGAAGAAGTTCACGCAGGCCAAGACGCTGTTCAAGGCCAATGCCGGGCAACTGCCGAAGGACAACACCAGGGCGCCGAAGATCTTCGTCGTGAAGCCAGGCGGGCTATCGTCCTCTGTGGTCACCACCGATTTCTTCGGTTTCGACACCTCGGACGACCATTTCCATCTCCAGGGGCTCGGCGACGTCTCCGAGATGGGCGATGCCGTCCTTGGCCTCGTGGCCCAGGAGATGGGCGACAAGGCGCCGCGCTGGCTCGCGATCCGCAACGTCTCCGATCCGCAGATCAAGGCCGAGGGCACGCTGAAGCAGCAGGAACAGATCGCCGCCCAGATCTACAAGGGGTTTGGCCGCTGGAGTACGGTCTGCAGTGCCATCACCTGCTGGGCGACAATCGCGGCGGAGTCTTAAGCCGAAGGGACTGACGGGCCAGTCTCCCTTGCCGAAGCGGCCTGTGGTGTCTACCTCTCGCGGGTGGTTCTCCTGAGAGGTACTCCCATGCTGGATGCCGCCGTGAAGGCGCTGTCGCAAATGATCTCGCCGCCGATGCGCTCGATCCTGTGGCGATCGATCGGCGTCGCGCTGGTGCTGATCACCGTGCTGGCGATCGGATTGCAGCGACTCCTGAGCTGGTTTGCGACCTATGGCGAGGTCTGGCTGGAAGGCCTGGTCGGGCCGAGCTGGCACTCCTCGCTGGAAGTCCTCGCCTGGATCGTCTCGATCGCGGCCGGCCTCGGCGTCGTCTTCGGCGGCGTGTTCCTGATGCCTGCGATCACCTCGCTGGTGGCGAGCCTGTTTGTCGACGACGTCGCCGACATCGTCGAGCGCGAGCATTATCCCGCCGAACGGCCGGGCGTTGCGCTGCCGTTCAGCCAAGCGATCTACGAGGGCGCCAAGACCGCGCTGCTGACGATTTTGGTCTATCTGATTGCGCTGCCGCTGGTGTTGTTCGCCGGCGCCGGTTTCCTAATCTTCTTCCTCGCCGCTGCGTGGCTGCTGGGGCGCGAATATTTCGAGCTTGCGGCGATGCGCTTCCGCTCGCCGGAGGACGCCAAGGCCATGCGGCGTGACAATGCCGCGACCATCTTCACCGCTGGCCTGTTCATCGCGGCCTTCGTCTCGATCCCGATCGTCAACCTGGCGACGCCGATCTTCGGCATGGCATTCATGGTCCACATGCACAAGCGCCTGTCCGGACCGCGCTCCGAGCTGATCGAGCCGGCGCGTCAGATGCGGTGACGGTAGACTGCCTCAGACCGTTTTCTCCGGCCATCGACAGAGATCGTTGATCAGGCAAACCTCGCAGCGCGGCTTGCGCGCAAGGCAAGTATAGCGGCCGTGCAGAATCAGCCAATGATGCGCGTGCAGCATGAACTCGGCCGGGATCACCTTTTCGAGACCAAGCTCGACTTCCAGCGGCGTCTTGCCGGGCGCGAGGCCGGTGCGGTTGCCGACGCGGAAGACATGCGTATCGACCGCCATGGTGTGCTCGCCAAAGGCCATGTTGAGCACCACGTTGGCGGTCTTGCGCCCCGCGCCGGGCAGCGACTCGATCCCGGCACGCGTACGCGGCACCTTGCCGCCTAACTCACTGAGCAGCTTGGCCGAGAGCGCAATCACGTTCTTGGCCTTGGTGCGATAGAGGCCGATGGTCTTGATGTATTCGCGCAAGCGTTCTTCGCCGAGGTCGAGCATCTTCTCCGGCGTGTCGGCGACTTTGAACAACTCGCGCGTCGCCTTGTTGACCCCGGCATCGGTCGCCTGCGCCGACAGCACCACGGCGACCAGCAGCGTGAACGGATTGACGTGCTCGAGCTCGCCCTTCGGCTCCGGATTGGCCTTGCGGAAACGGCTGAAGACCTCGTGGATCTCGGCCGGCGTCCAGGGTTTTGTAGCCTTGAGCGATTTCTTCGCGGGAGCCCTCGGCCTGGCAACAGTCGCCTTTGCCTTTTTCTTCGGCACGGGCGCTTTGCGCGGGGCCGGCTTGCGGGTGATTTTCGCCATGATCGGGATATACTGAGGGACGATGAGCACAGGCAACGAAATTGAGCGCGAGCGCGAGGTGCAGATCTTCTCGGCGCTGCTGACGCCGCACCGCTCGCTGAACCGCACCGGCTTCCTCGCCGTGATGCTGTTCCTGAGCGTCGTCAGCTTCGTCACTGGCCTGGTCTTCCTGATGATGGGCGCGTGGCCGGTGTTCGGCTTCTTCGGCGTCGACGTGCTGGTGATCTGGTGGGCCTTCAAGGTCAATTTCCGCACCGCACGGGCGCGCGAGGAGATCGTGGTCACGCCGTCGGAATTGCGCGTGCGCCGGGTCAGCCATCGTGGCCATGTCGCCGAATGGACGTTCAACCCGCTCTGGGTCCGGCTCGACCGGGAGGTCGACGAGGACTTTGGCCTCGAGCATCTCTACCTGATTTCGCGCGGACACCGGCTCCAGATCGCCGGCTTTTTGGGTCCCGGAGAAAAGACAAGCTTTTACAAAGACTTGGTCGAGGCGCTGAATGCCGCCAGACGCGGCCCGACCTACAACCCAATCTCCTGATTCCGAATCAGAAATCGGGTGGTTTCGCACCCGCCCCTCTCCTACATTTTAGGTCATGATGACACTCGCCATACATGACCAGCGCCTGGCCGGGCCGGGCCACCAGAACGCCGCGCTGCGCGATTATGACTCCGTCCGCCGGGCGATCGCGTTCATCTCGGAGAACTGGCGCGCGCAGCCGACCATCGAGGCGATGGCCGATGCCGCCGGCGTCACGCCGGATGAGCTGCACCATCTGTTCCGCCGCTGGGCCTCGATCACACCGAAGGCCTTCATGCAGGCGCTGACGCTCGATCACGCCAAGGGACTCCTGCGGAACTCCGCGAGCATCCTCGATGCCGCGCTCGACTCGGGCCTCTCGGGCCCCGGCCGGCTGCACGATCTCTTCGTCACCCACGAAGCGATGTCGCCGGGCGAATGGAAGAACGGCGGCGCCGGATTGACGTTACGCTACGGCTTCCATCCCTCGCCCTTCGGCACGGCGATCGTGATCGCGACCGATCGCGGCCTGTCGGGCCTTGCCTTCGCGGATCACGGTGAGGAGAAGGCCGCGCTCGCCGACATGACGCGACGCTGGCCGAACGCCACTTACATTGAGGATCACGAGGGCACCGCGCCGCTGGCGCAGCGCATCTTCGACCCGAAGCTGTGGCGGCCGGATCAGCCGTTGCGCGTGGTGATGATCGGCACCGATTTCGAGGTGCGGGTGTGGGAGACGCTGCTGAAGATCCCGATGGGCCGCGTAGTGTCCTATTCGGACATCGCCTGCAACATCAACAACCCGAAGGCCTCACGCGCCGTCGGTGCTGCCGTCGGCAGGAACCCGGTCTCGTTCGTTGTCCCCTGCCACCGCGCGCTCGGCAAGAGCGGCGCGCTCACAGGCTATCACTGGGGCGTCACCCGCAAGCAGGCGATGCTGGGCTGGGAAGCCGGACAGTTGGGGATGCAGTAGCTCCGTTGCCGTAGGGTGGGCAAAGGCGCATGGCGCCGTGCCCACCACTCTTCCGGAATCGCTGACAGATGGTGGGCACGCTGCGCTTTGCCCACCCTACGATTGCGCGGCCGATCAACCCGCCAGATCCAGCTTCGACGCCACCGTCGAATCCGCATTGAGCCGGTAGATGATCGGAACGCCGGTCGCGAGCTCGCGCTTCAGGATACCTTCGGGCGAGAGCTTTTCCAGCACCATGATCAAAGCGCGCAGCGAATTGCCGTGGGCGGCGACGAGCGTGCGCTTGCCGTTGAGCACGCCGGGCAGAATCTCCTGCACGTAATAGGGCAGCGCGCGCGCCAGCGTATCCTTGAGGCTTTCGCCACCGGGCGGTGGCACGTCGTAGGAGCGGCGCCAGACATGCACCTGCTCCTCGCCCCACTTCTTGCGCGCGTCGTCCTTGTTGAGGCCGGAGAGATCGCCATAGTCGCGCTCGTTCAGCGCGAGGTCCTTCGAGGTCGGCAGGCCAGTCTGGCCAAGCTCGCGGAGGATGAGATCGAGCGTATGCTGCGCGCGCGTCAGGACCGAGGTGTAGGCAACGTCGAACACGAGGCCCTGCGCCTTCAGCTTGCGGCCCGCTTCCTTGGCTTCGGTCACGCCGAGCTCGGTGAGATCCGGATCCTTCCAACCCGTGAACAAGTTCTTCAGATTCCATTCGCTCTGGCCGTGGCGCACGAGCACGAGAAGACGTTCGCTCATTGACTGCTTTCCATTCAGGTTATTGTTTGAGCGTGATCTTGCCGGAAAACCGCTCCGCACTTTGCGCTAGCGCGGTCCTCCGGATCCGGATCATGCTCTCGTTCGTTCAGATGTCTGCGAGGCCGAGCACGTCGGCCATGGAGTAGTGCCCCGGCTTCTTGCCATGCGCCCATAGCGCCGCCTTCAGCGCGCCGTGCGCGAACAGGATGCGGTCTTCGGCGAGATGCGACAGCGTCAGGCGCTCGAACGGGCCGAGGAAGGTCACGCTGTGCTCGCCGGCGACGGTGCCGCCACGCAAGGACGCAAAGCCGATGTCGCCCGGCTTGCGTGCGCCGGTGATGCCGTCGCGGCCACGCTCCGAATGGTCATCGAGCGAGATGCCGCGGCCGGCAGCAGCCGCCTGGCCCAGCATCAGCGCGGTGCCGGAGGGCGCATCGATTTTCATGCGGTGGTGCGTCTCCACGATTTCGATGTCGAAGCTCTCGTCGAGCGCCTTGGCGACACGCTTGACCACGGCGGCGAGCAGATTGACGCCCAGGCTCATATTGCCGGACTGCACGACGACCGCGCGATCGGTGACGCTCTTGATCACGGCGTTGTCGGAGGCCGACAAACCGGTGGTGCCGATGACATGCACGATGCCACGCTCGGCCGCGATGGCGACATTGGCGATGGTCGCGGCCGGCACGGTGAAATCGAGGATGCCGTCGGCCTCCTTGGACATCGCCCAGAGGTCGGCGGAGAGCTTGATGCCGTTGGCCGGCAGGCCTGCGAGCACGCCGGCGTCCTTGCCGAGCAGCTCCGAGCCCGGCGCCTCCAGCGCTCCGGCCAGCACTGCGCCTTTGGTGTCGGTAATTGCCCGCGTCAGCGCGCGGCCCATTCGGCCGCCAGCTCCAGCAACAATCAAGCGCATCTCGGACATGGTGTGATCCTCTTCGGGGCCGTTGTAGCGGGGGGATGCAGTTCCGGCAACCGAGGGGGGGTAAGGCCACGCATGCCCGCTTTCACTCTCGAGGGGAGGGTAGGAAAGGACCTCAGACCCTACGACGGCTGCGGGTCGTCATAGCCCTCGATGATGATGAGGTCGGCGATCGAGTGCGGCTGGCGCACCTTGATGTTGGCCTGGTATTCCGGCGAGTTGTAGCAGGCGATCGCGGTCTCATAGTCGGGGAATTCGATCACGACGTTGCGGGTGCGGCTGGCACCTTCGAGGGTGGTGAACTTGCCGGCGCGGACGATGAAGCGGCCACCCCACTTCTTGAAGATCGGACCGTTCGCGACGGCGTAGGGCTTGTAGCCCTCGTCATTGCTCACGTCGACGCGCGCGATCCAGTAGCCCTTTGCCATTGTTCTTCTCCCTGTGTTGTTGCCACCTGTTTGAGCATGATCTGATCGGAAAACCGCTGCACACTTTTCCGGATCATGCTCTAGCCAAGCGCCTGCGCGATCTCGGCCTGGATGGCTTCTGCGATCGCCCTGGGGGCGGTGGCTTCCACCACCGGCCGCCCGACGACGAGATAATCGGCGCCCGCAGTGATCGCGCGGCCCGGCGTCATGATGCGCTTCTGGTCGCCGGTCGCCGCGCCCGCCGGCCGGATGCCGGGCGTGACAAGGTGCATCTGGTGGCCGACGATCTTGCGCAGGCTCCCGACTTCTTCGGGTGAGGACACGAGCCCGTCGATGCCAAGCACCTGCGCCTGCTGCGCGCGCGCTTCGACGAGCTCAGAGACGCCAAGCCGATAGCCGGCCGCGTGCAGGTCGTCAGCGTTGTACGAGGTGAGCACCGTGACGGCGAGGATCTTCAGGTTCGAATTGCCGCGGCCTTCGACGGCGCCCTTCATGGTCTGCGGATAGGCGTGCACGGTGAGGAAAGTTGCACCCAACTTCGTGATGCTCTCGACGCCTTGCGTCACGGTGTTGCCGATGTCGTGGAGCTTGAGATCGAGAAAGACCTTCTTGCCCTTGTCGGCGAGCTTGCCGACCAGCGGCAATCCGCCGGCATAAGCGAGCCGATAGCCGATCTTGTAGAAAGTAACGCTGTCGCCGAGCCGATTGACCATCGCCTCCGCGGCATCGACACTCGGCAAATCGAGCGCGACGATCAGGCGGTCCTTCGGGGCGATTTCGGCTGGCGTCATGTCACCTCACATCATGCGTTGGGAAATGTCGATCAACTGCCGCACCAGCTCCTTCAGCGCGTTGATATCGGCCTGGTTCTTGAGCCTGTCCATATCGTCATAGGCCTCGTCAGCAAAGGCGAGCGTGAGCTGGCTGGCAATCACATTGGCGTGGCAGGAGGTCAGGATCAGCCGCAGCGCCCCAAGCGCGCGGGCGGCGCCAAGCCGGCTCTGCGAGGCGCCGGCAAGCGCGAAGGCGCGATTGCGAAAGACCTCGCCACGCGCCTCGTGCGGATCCTGCACGCGGCTGACCCAGTCGATCGCGTTCTTGAGCAGCGGTGGCACCGAAGCATTGTATTCGGGCGAGACGATCAACACGCCATGATGCGCGCCGATCATGCGCTTGAGATTGATCGCGGGCTTCGGCACGCCGGATTTGGCCTGGAGATCACCGTCGTAGATCGGCAGCGGGAAATCGGCGAGCGAGATGCGGGTGACGTCGACGCCGGCCTGGGCGAATTCATAAGCGGCGACCGCCGCCAGCTTCGCATTGTGCGAACCGGTGCGCAGCGAGCCGGGAATGACCAGGATTTTGGGTGCGGACATCCGATCCAATGCGTTCGGCGAAACGAGCCCGCCGCGTAAAGTGGGATGCCGGCGGAATTAGTCCTTGCGATACACCCAGACGCGGGCCGGCGGAAGGTTCATCCAGATCCGCTCCGAGGCCTCTGTGGACACGCCGGGCAGCGATTTCGGGATCGGCGGCACCACCGCATAGGTGAACTGGACGAAGGGCGCACCGGGCGCGAGCGCCGTGAAGGCGTCGCGGATCAGCCGCAGCCGGGTCAGCATCGGCTTGGTCACCAGCGGCAGGCCGGAGACCACGGCCGAGGCGGGCGCGCTCAGCACGTTCCAGAGTGTATCGCGCAGGCGGTAGGCATCGCCCTGCACCACCTTGGCCTGCGGATAGCGGTCGCGCAGCAGGGCGCAGAAGCCGGGATTGTATTCGACGAGGACGAGGCGCTTCTGGTCGACGCCACGCTCCACCAGGGCCGAGGTGATGGCGCCGGTGCCGGGCCCGAGTTCGACCACTGGTGCGTCGGAATCGACATCGACGTAATGGGCCATGGTCCGAGCCAGGAGCTTGCCCGACGGCATCACCGCGCCCATGTGCAGTGGCTTTTCGATCCACGACCTGAGGAAACGCACCTCGTCGTCGAGACGAGGCTTCTTCAAGGCACGCGCAGACGATGGCAATGGCATGTTAGGACCAGACGGGACCGCGCGACCGCGGCATGTCAGAAAATGGTCATAAAGACGTATAGGCCGCAGGCGATACGGTCAAGACGACTCAGTTCGCCCGATTACCGAAGAAATCCTTGACCTTGGCGAAGAAACCCTCGGATTCCGGCTGGGTGTTGCCGGAGGAGAGCTTTTCGAACTCGGCCAGCAATTCTTGCTGCTTCTTGGTGAGATTTTGCGGGGTCTCGACCACGACCTGAACGTACATGTCGCCGGTCTGGCGCGAGCGCAGCACCGGCATGCCTTTTGATGCGATGCGAAATCGGCGGTTGGACTGGGTCCCGGCGGGCACCTTCACCTTGGCCTTGCCCTTCTCGATGGTCGGGACCTCGAATTCGCCGCCCAGGGCGGCGGTCACCATCGAGATCGGCACGCGGCAATGCAGGTCTGCACCGTCGCGCTGGAAGAACTGGTGCTGGGCCAGCGACAGGAAGATGTAGAGGTCGCCGGGCGGGCCACCGCGGACGCCGGCCTCGCCTTCGCCGGCGAGCCTGATCCTGGTGCCGTCCTCGACGCCCTGGGGGATGTTGACCGACAGTGTCCGCTCGCGAGTGACGCGACCCTGTCCCGAGCAGGACGGGCAGGCGTCCTCGATCATCTGGCCGCGACCCTGGCAGCCCGGGCAGGTCCGTTCCAGCGTGAAGAAGCCCTGCGACTGCCGCACGCGGCCGGCGCCGCCGCAGCTCGAGCACGTCTTCGGCTTGGTACCGGCCTTGGCACCGATGCCCGAACAGGCCTCGCAGGTCACCGAGACCGGGATCTCGATCTGCGCGGTCTTGCCGCCAAAGGCTTCCTCGAGCGTGATTTCCATGTTGTAGCGCAGGTCGGCGCCACGCTCGCGGCCGCCGCGGCCGCGCTGTCCGGCCATGCCGAACAAATCTTCGAAAATGTCTGAGAAGGAGGAGGCGAACCCCGCGCCGAAACCGGCACCGCCGCCGCCACCTTGCTCGAAGGCAGCGTGGCCATAACGGTCATAGGCGGCGCGCTTGTCCTTGTCCTTGAGGATCTCGTAGGCCTCGTTGATTTCCTTGAATTTGACTTCGCTGCTGTTGTCCCCGGGATTGCGGTCGGGATGAAACTTCATCGCCAGCTTGCGGAAGGACGACTTCAGCACGGAATCGTCGGCATTGCGCTCGACTTCGAGGGTTTCGTAATAGCAGCGCTTGGTGGACATGTCGGACCTGGTCTATCCAATCGCGATTCAAGTCGGAGCGAAACTACGTCGCCACGCGACGATATAAGCAGCCTTCCGACTTGCGGCAGAGGGCAGCATAGCGGCGTTCAGCATAACGGCTGGGAATTGATCGATCGTAACGGGGAGGTGCCCCGTCAAACCCGACACGAAAGCCTCCCCCCGAAAGGGGGAGGCTAACTGAGCGTGTGGGGTCCAAGCCGTCCGCATCATCACCCTCTTGGGGTTCAGGCGGACTTCTTGTTGTTCTTGTCGTCGTCGACTTCGGTGAATTCCGCGTCGACCACGTCGTCCTTCGCAGCGTCCTTGGCCGCATCAGCCTCGGCCTGCTGCTTGTACATGGCCTCGCCGAGCTTCATCGAAGCCTGGGCCAGCGTGTTGGTCTTGGCCTTGATCGCTTCGGCATCGTTGCCCTTCAGCGCTTCCTTGAGATCGCTGATGGCATCCTCGATGGCGCGACGTTCGGTCTCCGCGACCTTCGAACCGTGCTCGGCCAGCGCCTTCTCGGTGGAGTGCACCAGTGCATCGGCATGGTTCTTGGCGTCAACCGCCTCGCGGCGCTGCTTGTCGGCCGCGGCGTTGGCCTCCGCGTCCTTGACCATCTTGTCGATGTCGGCTTCCGACAGGCCGCCTGAGGCCTGGATGCGGATCTGCTGCTCCTTGCCGGTGGCCTTGTCCTTCGCCGAGACGTTGACGATGCCGTTGGCGTCGATGTCGAAGGTCACCTCGATCTGCGGCATGCCGCGCGGGGCCGGCGGAATGCCCATCAGGTCGAACTGGCCGAGCATCTTGTTGTCGGCCGCCATTTCACGCTCGCCCTGGAAGACGCGGATGGTGACCGCGTTCTGGTTATCCTCGGCGGTCGAGAACACCTGGCTCTTCTTGGTCGGGATCGTGGTGTTGCGGTCGATGATGCGGGTGAACACGCCGCCCAGCGTCTCGATGCCCAGCGACAGCGGGGTCACGTCGAGCAGCAGCACGTCCTTGACGTCGCCCTGGAGCACGCCGGCCTGGATCGCGGCACCGATCGCCACGACTTCGTCCGGGTTAACGCCCTTGTGCGGCTCCTTGCCGAACAGCTGCTTCACGACTTCCTGGACCTTCGGCATGCGCGACATGCCGCCGACCAGAACCACTTCGCCGATCTCACCGGCAGTGACGCCGGCGTCCTTCAGCGCCTTGCGGCAGGGCTCGACGGTCTTCTGAATGAGGTCGTCGACCAGCGCCTCGAACTTGGCGCGGGTGAGCTTCATCGTCAGATGCTTCGGCCCGGTCTGGTCCGCGGTGATGAAGGGCAGGTTGATCTCGGTCTGCGTCGTCGAGGACAGCTCGATCTTGGCCTTTTCAGCGGCTTCCTTCAGGCGCTGCAACGCGAGCTTGTCGTTGCGCAGGTTGATGCCCTGCTCCTTCTGGAACTCGTCGGCCAGATAACCCACGAGGCGCATGTCGAAGTCTTCGCCGCCGAGGAAGGTGTCGCCGTTGGTCGACTTCACCTCGAACACACCGTCGCCGATTTCGAGAATGGAGATATCGAACGTGCCGCCGCCGAGGTCGTACACGGCGATCGTGCCGGCCTTGGTCTTGTCCAGGCCATAGGCGAGCGCAGCCGCGGTCGGCTCGTTGATGATGCGCAGCACTTCAAGGCCCGCGATCTTGCCGGCATCTTTGGTCGCCTGGCGCTGGGCATCGTTGAAGTAGGCGGGAACGGTGATGACAGCCTGCTCGACCTTCTGGCCGAGATGGGCCTCCGCGGTCTCCTTCATCTTCTGCAGGATGAAAGCAGAGACCTGCGAGGGCGAGTAGGTCTGGCCATCGGCCTCGACCCAGGCGTCGCCGTTGGAAGCCTTCACGATCTTGTACGGAACGAGCTGCTTGTCCTTCTCGACCATCGGGTCGTCGTAGCGGCGGCCGATGAGGCGCTTCACTGCGAAGAACGTACGCTCGGGATTGGTAACGGCCTGGCGCTTGGCAGGCTGGCCGACGAGGCGCTCGCCGTCGTCCGTAACGGCGACGATCGAAGGCGTCGTACGCATGCCTTCGGAATTCTCAATGACTTTGGCGTTCTTGCCATCCATCACGGCGACGCACGAGTTCGTGGTGCCGAGGTCGATCCCAATGACCTTTCCCATGGTCCTGATATCCTTGTTTTTGCGGCAGGTTGGCTGGGCCCAAAAGGCACCCGATCCAAACCCCCTTAGATCAAACATCCGCGATATTGCGATGATTGAGGCTCATATAGGAGGGGGGGAGGGGCCCGCAAGGACCGAACGCAAGTTTCGGCCGTGAAAACATTGGGTTTTGGAAGATCATATCCGGGCCTCGTCGCCCCTTGCGGGTGAGGAATCGTTAACGGGTTCAAGCCTCGGCAAGTCCCCGCCACCGTGATCTGTCCCACCCTGTTACGGCAAGCCCAAACCCGCTAAAAGATGGGCGGCCGGACAGCCACCCAGAGGCTGCTTTGCGCGACAAGTCGGCCCCGGTGGCCGACCATCGAACGGCCTCAATGTGAACCAATCAGAGTGCCCATGAAGCTGACCCGCCCCCTCGCTGCGCTCGCCCTCCTCATCGCCTCGGCGCTTCCGGCCGTTGCCGCCGACGCCGTCTTCCCGCCCGGGCTGCGCCTCGGCATGGTGCCGTTGATCGGCCTCAGCACGGCAAAGACCTTTCCGGGCTTCGAGAGCCAGGACGGCAGCGTCAAGGTGCTGATCACCGAACTGCCGCCTGCGGCCTATGGCGAGGTCGTGAGCGCCTTCAACGCCAATCCTGCGGGCACCGGCGGCGTGAAGCAGGACAAGATCGAGACCCCCGCGGGCCTTGCCTATTTCACCACCGAGAGCGGCAAGGCCGGCGATACCCCGGTGAAGCGCTATTCGATGATCGTGCCGGGCACCGGTTTCTCCGGCTATGTGGCGGTGCAGATCCCCGAGAACGCGACCAAGATCTACACGGACGAGGCGGTACGGCAGATGTTCGCGAGCACCGTCACCCGCAAGGAGGTGTCGGCTGACGAGCAGCTCGCGCTGATGCCATTTAAGATCACCGATCTCGCCGGCTTCAAGGACATCCGCACCCTGGCACCGGGCAGCAGCATCATCCTGGCCGACGGCAGCGAGAGCACAGGCTATGAGTCGAAGCCGTTCATGATCCTCGGGCTGATCGGCGCCACCCCGCAGCAGGCCGACGACCGCGCCCGCTTCGCCCAGGAGGCGGCGCTCCAGATCCCCGGCTTGCGCGAGTCCCGCGTCACCATGTCCGAGCCGATCCGCATCAACGGCCAGCAGGGTTTTGAGACCCGGATCGACGGCGTCAGCGGCAAGGACAAGACGCCGGTGACCGTGGTGCAGTGGATCCGCTTCAGTGGCGGCGGTGCCTCACTGCGCATCATCGCCAGTGCCCCGCGCGACCAGTGGCCGGCTGCCTTCACCCGCTTCCGTGCGGTGCGCGACGGCATCCAGCCAAAGGGCTAGTTGCATCTACGAACGAGATGCGCTCCCTCCCCCGCTTGCGGGGGAGGGCTGGGGAGAGGGTGTCTCAACGGCGAAGATTCCCCCAAGAGGAGAGAACCCCCACCCGCCGCGCTTCGCGCGTCGACCTCCCCCGCAAGCGGGAGAGGTGCACCGAGTTAGTGGCCAAGAGCCCAAGCGCTCACCAAAGCCGGCTGCATTTTCGGGCTTCTGTTCGCACACGAGCGGAACTAGGCTTCGCCTCCGTTGGGTTCATCCTGAGGGGAGGCGAACGATGCTGGATCGGCGACATATCCTGGCGGCGCTTGGGACGACGGCGCTGGCGACTCTTGCCCCAACCGCGCTCCTTGCGGCGGCATCGATCAAGCCGGACGATTCCTCCGCGCTGCTCGTGATCGACGTGCAAAACTGCTTCCTGCCGGGCGGCAGCCTCGCGGTGAAGGAAGGCGAACAGGTGGTGCCCGTGATCAACAAGATCGCGAAGGCGTTCGCGAACGTGGTGATGACACAGGACTGGCACACGCCCGGCCATGTCTCGTTCGCCTCGGTTCACTCCGGCAAGAAGCCGTTCGAGACCATCGATCTTCCTTACGGCAAGCAGGTGCTGTGGCCGGACCATTGCGTGCAGGGCACCGACGGCGCGGCACTGTCTAAGGACCTTGCGATCCCGCATGCCGAACTCGTCATCCGTAAGGGTTTTCACAAGGACGTCGACAGCTACTCGGCCTTCCTCGAAGCCGATGGCAAGACCTCGACCGGGCTCGCCGGCTATCTGAAGGGGCGCAAGATCAAGCGTGTCTTCGTCGCCGGCCTTGCGACAGACTTCTGCGTCGCCTGGACCGCGCTCGACGCGCGCAAGGCGGGCTTCGAGGTCTATGTGGTGGAAGATGCCTGCCGCGGCATCGACACGCAGGGCTCGCTCGCAAAGGCGTGGGCCGACATGGCCAAGGCGGGCGTGAAGCGGATTCAGTCTGCGGATATCGCAGTGAGCGCGTAAGCGACGCGTAAAACTGCAAGACCCTCATCCTGAAGGAGCGCGCCTCTTCGCGCGCGTCTCGAAGGATGAAGGCCGAGCTGAGAGACCCGGGCCTGCATGGTTCGAGACGGCGCTGACGCGCCTCCTCACCATGAGGATTTATGGCTTACGCCGCGCCGTTTGGCTCGTTGTTGTTGGCCGCGGGCGCGGCCTTCGCGCCGCCCTTGGCAACGCCGACCATAGCCGGACGCAGCACGCGCTCGCCGATGGTGTAGCCGGCCTGCATGACCTGCACGACGGTGCCCGCAGGCACGGACGCATCCGGCACCTCGAACATCGCCTGCTGGAAGTTCGGATCGAACTTCTGGCCCTGCGGATCGAATCTTTTCACGCCGTGCTTTTCCAGCGCGTTGAGCAGCGAGCGTTCGGTGAGCTCGACACCCTCGATCAGCGAGATCAGGCCAGGATCGGCTACGGCGCGGGCTTCGGCCGGAACCGCATCGAGCGCGCGCTGGAGATTGTCGGCGATCTCGAGCACGTCGCGTGCAAAGCCGGTGATGCCGTAGAGGCGCGCATCAGCGACCTCCTTGGCGGTACGCTTGCGCAAATTCTCCATCTCGGCCAGCGTCCGCAGCGCGCGGTCGCGCGCCTCGGCAGCTTCCTTCTGCAACTGCTCGAGCGAGCCCGGCTCGGGATCGTCGGGCATCACATAGGGTTTTGACACCACGGGCTCGTCGTTCGCAGCAGTCGTGTTTTCAGATTGCCGGTCTCGATCGGTCATCGGCTCATTTCTCGAATTCGTCTCAAGGGATTGTTCTGGCCCGGATATCGTGCTTCGGGCGCCGAAAATCAAGCGCCCGTGATCGGCCCAAATGCCGGTCAGCCCCCCAGCAACCGACTGACGATGCGGGCGGCATAATCCACGGTCGGGATCACGCGGGCATAATTCAGCCGTGTCGGCCCGATCACGCCGAGAACACCGACGATATGGCCGGCGGCATCCCGATAGGGCGAGATGATGGTGGAGGAACCGGACAGCGAAAACAGCTTGTTCTCACTGCCGATGAAGATCCGGACGCCTTCCGCGGTTTCGGCCCGGCCCAACAGGTCGATGACGCCGCGCTTGGTCTCGAGATCGTCGAACAACAGGCGCACCCGCTCCAGATCCTCCAGCGCGTGCAGATCTTCCAGCAGGTTGGCATGGCCGCGGACGATGAGCTGACGATCTTCGTTCTCGCCGCCGGACCAGCTCGCAATGCCGGCCGAGATCACCTTCTGCGTCAATTGGTCCAGCTCGGCGCGAGCCTGCCCGAGCGAGGTTTCGAGCTCGAGCCGCGCCTCGGCCAGCGTCCGGCCTCGGATCCGCGCATTGAGGAAATTACCGGCTTCGATGATCGCCGATGAGGGAACTCCCGGCGGCAGCGTCAGGACGCGGTTTTCGACCTGGCCGTCCTCGCCGACCAGGATCACCAGTGCCCGCTCCGGTTCCAACCGGACGAATTCGATATGTTTCAGCCGCGCATTGGATTTCGGCGTCAGCACCACTGCGGCAGCACGGGTCAGACCCGACAGCCGCATCAACGCCTGGTCCAACGCTGCCTCGACCGATTGCGCCTGGCCGACGGAGGCAAGCTGGCTCTGGATCGACTGCCGCTCGGCCTCGTTGAGGTCGCCGACCTGCATCAAGGCATCGACGAAGAAGCGCAGGCCGAGTTCCGTCGGCAGCCGGCCGGCCGAGGTGTGCGGGGCATAGATCAGGCCGAGCTGTTCCAGATCGGCCATGACGTTACGGACCGAGGCGGGAGACAGCGGCATGGCGATCAGGCGCGAAATATTGCGCGAACCCACAGGCTCGCCGGTCGCGAGATAGCTTTCGACAATTTGACGAAAGATGTCACGGGAACGCTCGTTGAGCTGGGCGAGGCCTGCGCGCGGCGCGATCAGATGGATCGGATCATGATGGGCCACGGACGTTAACTCCTCTCAGATGCTTATAATTTGTCCATCCAGGAGGTCCCTGACAAGCACGGTTTTGCGAGCGCGGTTTTGTGGCCGTCTGGGGGCTGAAAAAGCCTTGCCGCACACCCTCACCCCACCTACAAGCACCGCGAACAGCCCTTTTCCGAGAGTTTTGGAGGATTTCCCATGCGGCCAAGCCGCCGTGCGCCCGACGAATTGCGCCCCGTGACGCTTGAGCGCGGCGTGGTCAAATATGCGGAAGGCTCGTGCCTGGTGAAATTCGGCGACACCCATGTGCTGGTCACCGCCACGCTGGAGGATCGCCTGCCGCCGTGGCTAAAGGGCCAAGGCCGCGGCTGGGTCACCGCCGAATACGGCATGCTGCCGCGCGCGACCTCGGAACGCACCCGCCGCGAAGCCGCGGCCGGCAAGCAAAGCGGCCGCACGGTCGAGATCCAGCGCCTGATCGGCCGCTCGCTTCGCACCATCGTCGACCTCGAAGCGCTCGGCGAGCGCCAGATCACGGTCGATTGCGACGTGCTTCAGGCCGACGGCGGCACGCGCACGGCTTCGATCACCGGCGCCTGGGTCGCGCTCGCCGATTGCATCAACTGGATGAAGGCGCGCAACATGGTCAAGGCCAACGTCCTGCGCGACAACGTCGCCGCGATCTCCTGCGGCATCTACAACGGCACGCCGGTGCTCGACCTCGATTACGCCGAGGATTCCGAGGCCGAGACCGACGCCAATTTCGTCATGACCGGCGACGGCCGCATCATCGAGGTGCAGGGCACCGCGGAACGCGAGCCGTTCACGGAAGCCGAGTTCCTGGCGCTGATGGCGCTGGCACGCAAGGGCGTCGCGCGTCTCGTGGACTTGCAGAAACTGGCCGTGGCGTAGTCAATAGGCCCATGCACCGCCGAATCACCGGAAAGCTCGTCATCGCGACCCACAATCCCGGCAAGCTTGCCGAGATGAAGGAGCTGCTTGCGCCGCACGGCATCGAGGCGGTATCGGCCGGTGAGCTCGGCCTCGGCGAGCCCGAAGAGACCGGCAACGATTTCCGCAGCAACGCGGCGATCAAGGCGATCGCCGCGGCGCAGGCGGCGAAGCTTCCCGCTTTCGCCGATGATTCCGGCATCGTGGTCGACGCGCTCGACGGCGCGCCCGGCATCTACAGCGCGCGCTGGGCCGGCCCGACCAAAGACTTCGCCGCGGCGATGGCACAGATCGAACGCCTGCTGCAGGAGCGCGGCGCGACCAGGCCCGACAAGCGTACGGCGCATTTCGTCTCCGCGCTCTGCGTCGCCTGGCCCGACGATCATCTCGAAGAGGTCGAGGCGCGTGTCGACGGCACGCTGGTCTGGCCCCCGCGCGGCACCGCAGGCTTCGGCTACGATCCAATGTTCCTTCCCAATGGTCATGACCGCACCTTCGGTGAGATGACCAGCATCGAGAAGCACGGCCTGCCACCGCTCGGCCTTGGCCTGTCGCATCGCGCCCGCGCCTTCGTGAAACTGGCGGAGATCTGCCTTGAGCCGCGCTAAGGAAGCTTTCGGCGTCTATGTGCACTGGCCGTTCTGCCTGTCGAAATGTCCTTATTGCGACTTCAACAGCCACGTCCGCCACGCCGCGATCGACGAGGCGCGGTTTGCTTCGGCCTTCGCGCGCGAGATCGCGACCACCGCCAAGCGCGCGCCGGGCCGCGAGGTCACCTCGATCTTCCTCGGCGGCGGCACGCCGTCACTGATGCAGCCTGCAACCGTCGGTGCGGTGCTCGATGCCATCGGCCAGCACTGGAAGGTCGCCAGCGACGTCGAAGTGACGCTGGAAGCGAACCCCACCAGCGTCGAAGCCACGCGTTTCGCCGGTTATCGCGCAGCCGGTGTGAACCGCGTCTCACTCGGCGTGCAGGCGCTCGATGATGCCTCGCTGAAAGCGCTGGGCCGCCTGCACAGCGCACGCGAAGCGCTCGATGCCGTCGCCATCGCGCGCCGCTCGTTCGACCGCTATTCATTCGACCTGATCTACGCCCGCCCCGACCAGACGCCGGCGATGTGGGCCGACGAGCTGCGCCACGCCATCAATGAAGCGGCCGAGCACCTGTCGCTCTACCAGCTGACGATCGAAGAGGGCACGCCGTTCTTCGGCCTGCACCAGGCCGGCAAGCTGAAGACGCCGGATGAAGCGGTCGCACGCGCGCTCTACGACGTGACGCAGGAGACCTGCGACAAGCTCGGTTTGCCTGCCTACGAGATCTCGAATCACGCGCGGCGCGGCGCCGAGTGCCGGCACAATCTCGTTTATTGGCGCGGCGAGGAATATGCCGGCATCGGTCCCGGGGCCCACGGCCGGCTCGACATCAACGGTGTCCGCCACGCGACCGCTACCGAGAAGCGCCCCGAATCGTGGCTGATGCGCGTTGAAAGCAACGGCCATGGCGTCGTCACCGACGATCTCCTCAACAGCGAAGAGCGCGCCGACGAATTTTTGCTGATGGGATTGCGCCTCGCCGAGGGCATCGATCCCGAGCGCTACAGAGCACTCTCCGGCCGCCCGCTCGACCCCGGCCGCATCGCGCTGCTGCGTGAAGAGGGCGCGATTACGGTGGATGCGACGGGACGGTTGCGCGTGACGAGCAGCGGATTCCCTGTGCTGGACGCCGTGGTCGCGGACCTGGCGGCTTAGCTCTTCGCCTCGCCCCGCTTGCGGGGAGAGGCCGGAATGCGCGCGAAGCGCGGATTCCGGGTGAGGGGGACTCTCCGCGAGTCCAACTCTCACCGTCCCCGCGGAGACTCCCCCTCACCCCAACCCTCTCCCCGCAAGCGGGGCGAGGGAGCGCACCTCGCTAAGCCCCAAAACTCTTCGGCGAGCCCGCGACTGCGACGCCGCCGCCGGTCGTCACCTTCATCACCGCGAGACCGCGCTCGTTGGTGCCGTCGGCGCGGAAGCGGAACAGGCCGTCGATGCCGGCGAAGCCGGAGGGACTGGTGAGTACGTCGGACGAGAAGCGCGTGGTGCCTTGCGTGCGCGCGAGCGCGGCGACGAGGGCGACCGCATCATAGGCGAGCGTCGCTGTGCGCACCGGCTCGGCGCCGTATTTGGTGCGGTAGCGGCCGGAAAAGGCGCGGAAGCCGGCCGGATCGGGCGCGGCGTAAAGCCCGCCTTGCAGCGCCGGGCTCGCATAGACGCGCGGATTGTCCCAGAGACCGGTGCCGAGCAACTGGATGTTGCGCAAATTCGCGCCCGCCGCGGTCATCGCATCGGCCACCGCGACGACGGCATCGCCGTCATCGGCGATGAACAGCGCATCCGCGCTGCCGAGCTGCTGCGCCACGGTCCGCGCGGGCGTCGCGCGATCGGCGCCGTATTTCTCGAACGCGACGATGCGGCCGCCACGTCGCGGCACCGCCGCCTTCACCGCCGCCTCGACGACATTGCCATAGGCATTGTCGGGCACGAGCACGGCGACGGAGCGCTTTCCGATGCTGGCGGAATATTCGACGATGCGATTGACGTCGGACTCCGGCAGGAAGGAGAGCAGATAGACGCCGCGGCCGGCGATGCTGGAATCGGTCGAGAACGCGATCACCGAGATGCCGCGCGTGCGCGCGACCTGCGCCACCGCCGGCACCGACTGCGCGAACAGTGGCCCCAGGATGATTTCGGCGCCTTCGTCGACCGCCTGCTGCGCGCCTGCCTGCGCGCCTTGCGGGGTGCCGTTGTCATCCTTGATCAGCAACTGGATGTTCGGATTCTGGAACTCGGCCAGCGCCATCTCGGCGGCGTTGCGCATGGATTGCGCGGCGAGGCCGGCGTTGCCCGCGGCCGAGAGCGGCAGGATCACGGCGACCTTCACGCCACCGGTACCGGCGGTCGTGGCCTGTTGCGGTGGGCCGGCCGGCTGAGCCGGAGGCGCCGAGCTGCCGAACGGATTGGAGAACTGGCTGAGGCTCTGCTGCACGCCGGCGCAGGCCGACAGCATCGGCGCACCAAGCAACAGGCCGAGCGCGCTTCGCCGGGTCGCCCCCGACAATTGGGGCCCCTGAACGGGAGACTTCAAATCACGCGGGCCCACCATGGCAACTTCTCTTCTGACCAGCCGTCGCCAGCCGACCACATCCAACTCTTTCCACGACACAGGCCGCGGATTCAGGCATTATTGCGGGCAAATAGTTAACCAAAACAAAAGGATAACAACTGCTTAACGCGGCCCCATCCCGGTTCTGGCCAGCTGTTCGCTGTCCGTCACGCAGCATCAAGGCGGGGTTTCCGACATGAATATGGCGCTGACGCTTCACCCCCCCTCTCGAATGTGATCCCGGATGAATCACATTCCTGTCCCTCCCGTCCCTTGCTATGTCCGTCGGCTCGGTACGATCTTTTTCCGAGGACCGGTTCCCAGCCTTCCTGATCATGCCTAAGTTCGTCTCATTATGCGCGCAAAGCCGGCCCCGATAAATACGTCTGAAGGCACAGACGCCGCTTCGCGCGGCTTCTCCATCGATGCCAACCGTCTTGCGGCGCCGAAAGCGGCAGCGGGCCTCTATCTGGTCGCGACTCCCATCGGCAATCTCGGCGACATCACGCTGCGTGCGCTTCAGACACTCGCGGGCGTCGACGTCATCGCCTGCGAAGACACCCGAATCACGCGGCGCCTGACCGAGCGCTATGCCATCGCGGCGCAGCTCAAGCCCTATCACGAGCACAACGCGGAAGCCGCGCGTCCGAAAATCCTGGAGGCGCTGGCGCAGGGCGGCTCGATCGCGCTGGTGTCGGACGCCGGCACGCCGCTGATCTCCGACCCCGGCTTCAAGCTGGTGCGCGAGGTCTGCGCGGCCGGGCATGCCGTTTATGCGCTGCCCGGCCCGTCCTCGGTGCTGGCGGCGCTGTCGGTCGCAGCGTTGCCGACCGACCGCTTCTTCTTCGAGGGTTTTCTGCCGGCGAAATCCGCCGCGCGCCGATCGCGCCTTGCCGAGCTCGCCCGCATCGATGCGACGCTGGTCATGTTCGAATCCGGCAACCGGGTGCAGGACACGCTGGCCGAACTCGCCGAGATCATGGGGACGCGCGAGGCCGCGATCTGCCGCGAGCTGACCAAGCTGCACGAGGAGATTTCGCGCGGGACGCTGCATGAGCTGGCGCGCGAGGCCGATACGCTGGAGACACGCGGCGAATTCGTTCTGGTGATCGGCCCGCCTGCGGCGGACGCCGAGGTGCTGACATCGGACGCGCTGGACGATCTGCTGCGCGAACAGCTCGCCGCGCACAGCGTCAAGGATGCCGTGGCGCATGCGGTCGCGCTCTCGGGCCGGCCGCGCCGCGAGGTCTATGCCCGCGCGCTCGAGCTCGCAAAAGACCCGCGGAGCGCCAATGGCGAAGACTGAGGAGGCTACGGAACCGAAAGTCGCCTCGCCCGAGCGCGTCGCCGCGTTCCGCACCGGCATCTCCGCGGAGAGCCGCGCCGCCGCCTATCTCATGGCCAAGGGCTACCGCATCCTCGCCAAGCGCTACCGCACGCCGCATGGCGAGATCGACATCGTGGCGCGCCGCCGCAACTTGATCGCCTTCGTCGAGGTCAAGGCGCGCGCGACGCTGGATGACGCCGCGTTCGCCGTGACGCCGCGCCAGCAGCAGCGCATCATCAACGCCGCGCAAGGCTGGCTCGTAGCGCATCCCGAACATGCCGAATTCGAATTGCGATTCGACGCCATGCTGATTGCGCCGAAGCGACTTCCGCGCCATGTGTTGGCGGCATTCGACGCCTCGACCTGAAAGGCAGACCATGAAATTGAACGTCGCCGTCCAGATGGACCCCATCGCCCGCATCAACATCCGCGGCGATTCCACCTTCGCGCTGCTTTTGGAGGCGCAGAAGCGCGGCCACGGCCTGTCCTATTATACGCCCGACAAGCTCTCGATGGTCGGCGACGAGATCGTTGCCCCCGTTCAGCTCCTGACCGTGCGCGACGAGCCCGGCGATCACTTCACCCTCGGCGAGCCGCGCCGCGAGGCACTCAACGGTTTTGATGTGGTGCTGCTGCGCCAGGATCCGCCGTTCGATCTCGCCTACATCACCTCGACGCACCTTCTCGAGCGCATTCACCCGAAGACGCTGGTCGTCAACGATCCCGCCTCCGTGCGCAACGCGCCGGAGAAACTGTTCGTGATGAACTTTCCAAAGCTGATGCCGCCGACGCTGATCTCGCGCGATCTGGATGAGATCAACGCCTTCCGCGAGCAGCACGGCGCCGTGGTGATGAAGCCGCTGCACGGTCATGGCGGCGCGGCGGTGTTTCGCGTCATGCCGCAGGACATGAATTTCGGCTCGCTGTTCGACATGTTCTCGGTCACCTTCAAGGAGTCCTGGGTGATCCAACAATTCATCCCCGAGGTGAAGCACGGTGACAAGCGCATCATCCTGGTCAACGGCGAGTTCGCCGGCGCAGTGAACCGCGTGCCGGCCGCGGACGATTTGCGCTCCAACATGGTACGCGGCGGCGCGGCCAAGGAGACCGAGCTGACCCCGCGCGAGCGCGAGATTTGCGAGACGGTTGGGCCGGCTCTGCGTGAACGCGGCCTGCTGTTCGTCGGCCTCGACGTCATCAACGACCGCCTGACCGAGATCAACGTGACCTCACCCACCGGCATCCGCGCCATCGCAAGACTCGGCGGGCCCGATGTTGCGGCGAAGATCTGGGACGTGATCGAGCAGAAGCGGACAAGGTAAGCCGCCAGGCTCCGCAATTGTAGCCGGGATGAGCGCAGCGACATCCGGGAAAAGCAGCATCCCGGATGTCGCTTCGCTCATCCGGGCTACGGACATCAACGGAAACACTGCGCGCCGCTCCGAGAGCGCACATCACTAACCACCCATTCACCATGATGCCGCGCACCTCGATCGAACGGAGGTGTTGCATCGCGTGAATCTACGGGGGCATTGCCCGCCGAATAACGCGGCGTTCACCATCTACCCAAAACCAGCACCGTGATTGGCCATCACGTTCGGCCTCGCAACACCCCTTATACTTTTACTGCCTACTCATCGACACGAGGCAACCAGCCCGGTCCGAGTGTCCCGCGTAAGAGTAGAAGCGTATGAACACCGCACGTATCGTCGTTCTCGTCATCGCGCTGGGCGCCGGCGGCGTCGCTGCGTATCTGGCGAGCGGCTATGACAATAAGCCAGCGCCTGCTCTCCCCGTCGCCGAGACGTTGCAGACGGTCGAGGTCCTCATCGCGAAGAACGACATCCAGCTCGGTCAGGCTGTGAAGCCCGAGGACCTGCAATGGCAGGCCTGGCCGACCGCGACTGCGAGCAGCGCCTTCATTCGCCGCGACAACAGGCCGGAGGCCCAGACCCAGGTCGCCGGTTCGATTGCACGCTTCCCCTTGATGCAGGGGGAGCCGATCCGCGAGCAGAAGCTGGTGAAGGCCGAGGGCTCCGGCTTCATGGCCGCGATCCTGCCCTCCGGCATGCGCGCCGTCTCCACCGAAATTTCAGCCGAGACCGGCGCCGGCGGCTTCATCCTGCCGAACGACCGCGTCGACATCGTCTTGACCCGCCGCCTGAAGAATCCCGACGGCGTCAACAACAATGGCCCGACCGGCCAAGATCTCGTCCTCTCCGAGGTCATCCTAACCAACATCCGCGTGCTCGCGATTGACCAGGCGCCGAAGGAAAAGGACGGCCAGAACGCCGTGGTCGGCAAGACCGTCACGCTCGAGCTCAAGCCCGACCAGGTGGCAACGCTATCAGCCGCGCGTCAGGGCGGCTCGCTGACGCTCGCGCTGCGGAGCATCGTCGATGCCAACGCAACGGACGGCACGGCCGAAGACCAGACGATCAAGCGTCCCGGCGGCGTCAACGTGATCCGCTACGGCGTGCAGGCGCGGCAACTGACGTCACAGAGGTGATGGGGATATCATGAACTACGGGGATGATAGGACGGGCTTGCGCATTCGGGGGAAGCGGGCGCGTTCGTTCTGGACGGGGACGATGTTGATGCTGGGGCTGCTCGCAGCCCCCGACCGGGTCACGGCCGCGGACGCGCCGGTTGGCGACCAGTTGCCGATGCAGGCGCCGGATCTCGACGTGCCGCCGGCTACGACGATCGCGCCGACGCGGACGCGCTTCCTGTCGCTCGGCATCGGCAAGTCGGTCGTCATCGACCTGCCGCGCGAGGTCAAGGACGTGCTGGTGGCCGATCCCAAGATCGCCAACGCGGTGATCCGCTCGGCCCAGCGCGCCTATATCATTGGCGGCCAGGTCGGCCAGACCAACGTCGTGTTCTTCACCGCCGACGGCCAGCAGGTCGCCTCCTACGACATCGCGGTGAAGCGCGACCTCAACGGCATGCGCGCCGCGCTGCGCCAGTCGCTGCCTGGCGTGCAGATCGAAGGCGTCGGCGACAGCGTGATGCTGACCGGCTCGGTGTCGAGCCCGGTCGAAGCCCAGCAGGCCGGCGACGTTGCCGCGAAGCTCGTCGGCGGCAGCGACAAGGTCGTCAACAACATCGTCGTGCGCGGCCGCGACCAGGTGATGCTCAAGGTCGTCGTCGGCGAAGTGCGCCGCGACATCGTCAAGCAGCTGGGTGTCGATCTCAGCGCCAGTCTGAACGCCGGCACCGCGGTCGTGAATTTCAACAATACCAACCCGTTCTCGGCTAGCGGCGGGTCGTTGGTCACCAACAACGGGCTCGGCGTTGCCGGCCTCGCCAAGGGCGTTGCCACCGTCAGCGCCACGATGCGCGCGATGGAAAGCGCCGGCGTGATGCGCACACTGGCGGAGCCGAGCCTGACCGCGATCTCGGGTGAATCCGCGACTTTCATCGCGGGGGGCGAATTCCCGATCCCCGCGGGTTATTCCTGCGATCCGGCCACCCACGTCTGTACCACCCAGATCACCTACAAAAAGTTCGGCATCTCCTTGAACTTCACTCCGGTGGTGCTCAGTGAGGGCCGGATCAGCCTCCGCGTGATGACCGAGGTCTCGGAGCTGTCGGCTCAGAACGCCATCACGGTGTCGCAGGCGCTGTCGGCGACCTCGACCAACTCGATCACCATCCCGTCGGTCCAGACCCGTCGCGCCGAGACGACGCTGGAAATTCCCTCGGGCGGCTCGATGGCGATGGCCGGCCTGATCCAGCAGCAGACCAAGCAGGCGATCAACGGCCTGCCCGGCGTCGACCAGGTGCCGATCCTCGGCGCGCTGTTCCGCAGCCAGGACTACGTCAACAACGAGACCGAGCTGATGGTGATCGTGACACCCTATGTGGTGCGTGCGGTCGCCCAGAAGGAATTGTCGCGGCCGGACGACGGCTTCGCGCCGGCCTCCGATGCGCAGTCGGCACTGCTCGGCCGCATGAGCCGCCTCTACGGCATCGCGCGCCGCGTCGACCCGATCAACGGCGCTCCCGGCGATTTCGGCTTCATCATCGACTGAGACAAACGGACGGCTTGGGGAACGGGGCAAGAAGGGGATGAAGCGATGACGAAGACGATCGCCGATCGACGTCGCAACTTGAGCATCGCGCTGGTGCTGACGGGGCTCTCCGTCATGCTCGGCGCCTGCAACACCACCGACGAGATCGTCACCCAGACGGTGCCGACCGACTATCGCCAGCGCCATCCGATCGCGGTGCAGGAAGCCAAGCGCTCGATCGTGATCTTCGTCGGCACGGCCCGCGGCGGCCTCTCTGCCGCGCAGCACGCGGACGTCGCGGGCATCGCCCGGGACTGGATGCGCGAAGGTACCGGCTCCGTCGTCGTCGACGTGCCCGTCAACACCGCCAATTCGCGCGCTGCGGCGGCGACCTATCAGGAAATTCGTTCCGTGCTCGCGTCCGGCGGCGTGCCGTCGCGCGCCGTCGTCCAGCATCCCTACCGCCCCGAGGATCCCGGACTGCTGCCCACCATCCGCCTGAGCTATTCCAGGATCGCCGCGGTCGCCGGCCCCTGCGGGCTGTGGCCGGAAGACGTCGGCCCATCCATCCTCAATCCCGGCTACAACGAGAACCAGCCGTACTTCAATTTCGGCTGCGCCAGCCAGCGCAATCTCGCGGCGATGATCGACAACCCCGCCGACCTCGAGCAGCCGCGTGCCGAGACTCCCGCCTATACCGCGCGGCGCAACATCGCCTTCGAGCGCTACCGCAAGGGCACGCCGACCGCGACCGCGTATCCCGACGCCGACAAGGCCAAACTCAGCGACACCGGCAAATGACAGGCATTCACGACGAAGAAGCGGACGATCCGCGGCACCCCGAGGACCACATTGCGCCGGTTCCTCGCATCTCGGTGCAGGCCTTTTGCGAGACCGAGCAGACGCTCGCCGCGATCACGGCGGCGGGGCAGGATCGCCGTCTCGCCAAGGCGCATCTCACCGCCAAGGAAGGTGGCCTCGCCGCGGCGATCGAAGTCTATGAAACGATGCCGACGCCGAACGTGATCGTGATCGAGTCCGACGGCACGCGCGACATCCTCGAGGGTCTCGACGACCTCGCCGGCGTCTGCGATCCCGGCACCCGCGTGGTCGTGATCGGCAATCCCGGCGACACGGCGCCCTATCGCGAGCTGGTCCGGCGCGGTGTCAACGACTACGTGGTAGGACCGGTCGAAACCCTCGACGTGGTCCGCTCGATCTGCAGCCTGTTCTCGGCGTCCGAAGCCATGATCACCGGCCGCGTCATCGCGGTGGTCGGCGCCAAGGGCGGCGTCGGCGCGTCCACTGTCGCGCACAACGTGGCCTGGACCATCGCCCGCGATCTCGCGCTCGATTCCGTCGTGATCGATCTCGACCTCGCCTTCGGCACTGCGGGGCTCGACTACAACCAGGACCCGGTGCAGGGCATCGCCAACGCGGTGCTGTCACAGGACCGGCCGGACACGGCTCTGTTGGAGCGCCTGCTCGCCAAATGTACCGAACGCCTCAGCCTCCTGGCTGCGCCCGCGACGCTTGATCGCGTCTACGATTTCGGTGCGGAAGCTTTTGATGCGATCTTCGACACGCTGCGGATGACCACGCCCTGCATCGTGCTCGACGTCCCCCACCAATGGTCGGGCTGGACGCGGCGTGCGCTGGTCAACGCCGACGACATCGTGATCGTGGCCGAGCCCGATCTCGCGAACTTGCGCAACACCAAGAACATGCTGAGCGTGTTGAAGGCGGCGCGGCCGAACGACCGGCCGCCGCTATACTGCATCAACCAAGTCGGCATGCACAAACGGGCGGAGATCCAGGTCAAGGCGTTCGCCAAGACGATGGAGAGCCAACCGATCGCGGTGATCCCGTTCGATTCGAAGTTGTTCTCGACCGCAGCCAATAACGGCCAGATGATCGCGGAGGTCTCCAGGAATCACCGCACCACCGAGCTGTTCCAGAACATGGCGAACCGCCTCGCCGGGCGCGGCGAGGTGAAGAAGCCGAAGCGTTCGCTACTCGGACCGCTCCTGAAGAAGCTGAAGGGCAGGTCGGGGCGCCCATCCGCCCCGCATCGCAAGGCGTCGTAAGTACTAAAGCAAGAGGGCGGGCTACTTGTCCGCCCGCTGCTGCTTCTTAGCCAACAGCTGGCGCAGCGCCGTGACCTTTGCCGCAGCCTGATCCGGCGGCAGATCGGCCTTCACGATGGCTTCGGCCTCGGCCTGCTTTCCTTGCAGCCCCAGCACGAGCGCCAGATTGGCACGCACGCGGGAATCGGCGGGGTTGCGCTCATGCGCGCGGCGCAGCGTTTCCTCGGCCCTCGGCAGATTGTTCTGGAGCACGTAGGACAGGCCGAGATTGGACAAGACCTGCGGCTCGTCGGGCACGATCTTCAGCGCAGTGGCGTAATATTGCTGCGCTTCCTCGTTCCGACCGAGCTGATCGAGCGCCGCGCCCTGCACTGACAGGATGCGCCAGTCGGGATCTTCAGGCGTATGTGCACGGCTGAGCACATCGAAAGCCTGCTGGAAATTGCCGTTGTCGGCGAGCGCGCGACCGTAGCCGGCGAGCAGCGCCTTGTTGCTGGGGTGACCGAGCACGGCTTGTTCCAGCACCGCGACCGCCTGGGCGCGCTGACCGGTCTCGCGCAGCGCTTTGCCGTATTCGAGCGCGACGTTGGGATCGCCCGGCTTGGCACGATAGCGTGCGCGCAGGGCATCCATGTCCGGCTTGGTGTCGGCATTGCCAGCCATTTCCGGCTTGCCGCCGAGCGCGCCGGTGACGTCCTCGAGGCTCGTCGTCTGACACCCAGCGAGGGCAAGGATCAAAAGCGCGGAAAACAGATATCTCGCCGGGGCGGAGGCAGGGGACAAACGCTTGGGCATGCTCTGATCACTCGACGACTGATCAGAGATGCTTACCTATTAACGCTAAAGTCCCGTTAAGGCGCCGCGCCGGCAGACCTATTCCGCGCAAGCGCGGCCCTTTGGCCGCATCATGCTTTAATCGGTGAATTCAGCACCGAATTCGCAGCCGATGCGCCAGCGCAGTTGGCATTGGCGGGAATAATCCGGCGCGAAGATGATGGTGAATTGCGGCGGCACTTCCAGAAATTCCGCCACCACTTTCACGCCGCCATCCGAGATATCCGTGATCGTGCAGTCCCGCGGCAGCGAGCCCGCGCCAAAGTGAATTTTGGCGAGCCGACTGCACACCCGACGTTCGCTTCTCCGGCGATTTGCAAGCATTTGGATTGTTCACTTGTTAGATCACGGCCCATCCCGCAGCCCTAGGAGTAGCGAACATTCGTTGGAATGTGCTGATCATCGCCGCTCGCATTCGAGGCATAGTGTCTGCGTCGCGTTTACGACTTGTTAGGGCCGGCCCGGACACCAGAAAGCGTTCCTGTATTGTTCTTGTCAGAGCCAATCCGCTCTGCTACCCTTGATTGTGCAGGGGGCAGCATGGTTCAGCGGGTTTCTACCGTCGCCTTTGAGGGGATCGAGGCCCGCGCGGTCGACGTGCAGGTGCAGGTCGCGCCGGGTTTGCCGGCTTTTGCCATCGTCGGGCTCCCGGACAAGGCGGTGTCGGAGGCCCGCGAGCGCGTGCGCTCGGCGCTGATCGCCTCGGGCCTGGCGCTGCCGGCGCGGCGGATCACCGTCAACCTCGCGCCTGCCGATCTACCAAAGGAGGGCAGCCACTACGACCTGCCGATCGCGCTCGGGCTGATGGCGGCGATCGGCGCGATTCCACCGGATGCGCTGACCGGCTTTACCGTGCTCGGCGAACTCGGCCTCGACGGCTCGATCGCGCCGGTGGCCGGCGTTCTTCCTGCAGCAATCGGCGCCAATGTGCGCGAGGAAGGTTTGATCTGTCCGGCGGCCTGCGGCTCGGAGGCGGCGTGGGCGAGCCCGGACATCCAGATCATTGCCGCACAATCGCTGATCCAGATCGCCAACCATTTCAAGGGCACGCAAGTGTTGTCGCGGCCCTCCCCCAGGGTGCATGAAGCCGACGTCTCTCCGCTCGACCTGCGCGACATCAAGGGCCAGGAAAGCGCCAAGCGGGCGCTGGAGATCGCGGCCGCGGGAGGACATCATCTCCTAAAGTTATGTCCTTTTGATTTAAGATTAATTGGCCACCTGATCTTGATATGATGGGCATTTGATTTTGACGCCGAAGCTCATCTACCCCGACGGCCCGTAAAGGTTTTGCTAACCTCGTTTCTCGATCGGCGACTCGCTGGCAGGCTAAGCAAGAGCGAGTGGTCGCGTTGGCGCGCGATGACGACCCCCTTTGTCGAGGACACATGGCGGAATATTCCGATACCAATAAGGTCGGTTCAAACCCGATAGCAGACCCAGAGCTCGTTCGAGTGCTTTCCGAGATTCGTGAGCTTGACGTCAAGGAAGCTGGATCTCCAGTTTCCCGAAGAGGTGAGTGCAACTGGACGTTAGATCCACTCGAAGAGGATGACCGAAAAGCGATAGCTATTTTCGCGCTTGCAGGCCTGCAGCCAGAGAATCGTTTCCATCGTGATCTCCTGCTCGAGGTGCTCATCGACTTTGTCGCCTTCGTGGGCGCGCCGCCGTGGACGGAACTGGAGTTATGGCACCTGCTGAGGGACGTTCACTACACCCGAAGAGCCCTTGAGCATTTGGGTAAGCCGAGCGATCTAGCGAGCGCCTGTGAAGAAATAGCAACGCAGTCGGAATTCGAACAACATAAACCTTCCGCCGGGACGTTGAAGCGCCGTTACCACATCGGCCACGCGCATTTTACGGCTAGGCTCGATACCGACAGCTTCGTTCGAGACTGGCCACCTCTCGTCTTGAATGAGCTTAAGGCCGTTCTCGAAAAGGGATAAGATGGGCGTTCTTCCTAAGCCCTGAAGTGCGGAAAACCACCCCACTTTTTTAGCACCTTCATTCAGCCCTATTTGGATAGCGCACCGCGTGGGTGCACTACCTGAAAGGAAAGTGGATGAAAGAACTGAAAACCGAAATCGCCTCGAACAACGAGGCACCGATCAAGCCTCAAAGCATCTTTTCGGACCTCAACAAGCTGCGGCTCTCCATTGGCTCGACCGTATTTGGTGGCACTACCGAAATTCTGTCGAAAGTGGCCGTACGCAAGCCTCAAAAGCAGGAATTTGTGCGTGTTCATCCCGACGAAGGGATGATGCTAGCAACCGCTGTTTACGAGGACAAGCAGGAGCGTGAGTTCTACTTCGTGGCTCCCAACATGATGTCAGCGATGCTTGGGGAAACGACCCCGGTCATCCTCGTCACCGCTATTAATCGGCAGAAGGTTAGTTTTCTTTGGCCGATCAAGGTCGCGAACGACAACAGCAGCGGGAATGCGTGGCAGGATAGCGCTCAGCAAGGCTGTGAAGTTGCCAAGAAGACATGGGTTCGGCTGGTCGCCGACATGTCGTTGGGCGCTTACCGCATCTGGGCAGCGCAGGGAGACCTCTCCGAACCTGAATGGCGGCCGGAACCTCTGAATGAACTGCTGGAAATCGCCTTTCGCGGGCGGGTGATCGAGAACGATGATCATCCCGTCGTTAGGCGGCTTCGCGGCTTGATCTGACCATGACCACTCATCACAAAAAAAACGACGGCCTTCAGGCCGTCGTCCCCGCTCGGCGTATCTGGTGCGTCGATTTCGAATTTCAGGCTGGACAAGGCAAACGTCCCCGTCCGATCTGTATGGTTGCAAGGGAAATTGTGACTGGACGGACCATCCGCCTCTGGCACGACGAACTCAGAAGCCTTACCCGCTCCCCTCTCGATACGGGACCGGATGTGCTTGTTGTAGCCTATATGGCGGCCGCCGAGATGGGTTGCTTTCTTGAACTCGGCTGGAATCCTCCAGAGAAGATTCTCGACCTCTTCGTTGAACATCGCATCGAAACCAATGGCTGCTATTTGCCAATGGGTAACGGCATGCTTGGCGCTCTCGCCATGCGCGGGCGGTCGCACATTGGCGTCGATCACAAGGAGAAGATGCGGTCCCTGATCCTTGATCGGACGACTTGGAACGACGCCGAAAGGAAAGCCATCCTCGACTATTGCGAGTCTGACGTTGATGGCCTCGTTGTCCTGCTCGAATTGATGGCGGCCTCGATCGACTGGTCCCGCGCCCTCTTTAGAGGACGGTACATGTCCGCTGTGGCTCGCATGGAGCGGAGCGGCGTACCTGTGGATCGGGCGCTCTATCGGACTTTCGTTGAACAGTGGCCTGAAATTAGGGGACGGCTGGTCGAGGAAGTAGACCGTGAGTACGGTGTCTACGATGGCATCTCATTCCGCCTCAACCGGTTCGAGGCTCTCCTGAAGGCACGCGGTATGTCTTGGCCGAGGCTGCCGTCAGGCACTCTGGACCTAAAGGACGACACGTTTAAGGAGCAGTGCAGGCTCTTCCCTCAGCTCGGTCCGCTGCATGAGCTTCGGCAATCGCTCAGCAAGCTCCGCAAATCAGACATTCAAATGGACTTGGACAACAGGGCTCGCACCAGCCTCCGTCCGTTTCGGTCCATCACGGGTCGTAACCAGCCGCCGGCGAGCGAATTCGTTTTTGGACCTTCGAAGTGGCTGAGGGGCATCATCAAGCCTGATGACGGCTATGGCATCGCCTACATCGACTTCGTGTCACAGGAGATCGGGATCGCGGCTGGGCTTTCCGGCGACCCGCGGTTGGCAGAGGCCTACGCAGAAGGCGACCTCTATATGGGCTTCGCTAAGCAGTCTGGACTCGCACCGCTCGATGCGACCAAGGCCACTCATCCGGTGATTCGGGAGCGGTGCAAAACGGTCGTGCTCGGTCTCAACTACGGTATGGGCGCTGAAGGCATGGCGCATCGAGCTGGCATCAGCATCGCCGAGGCCCGAGAGATGATCCAGCTCCACAAACAGTTGTACCACCAGTTCTGGAAATACAGCAGCACGGTGGTCGATAGCGCGATGATCTCGAACCGCCTGAGCACGGTCTTCGGTTGGCAACGGTGGGTCAAGGCCACAGATAAACCGACCTCGCTTATGAACTTCCCCATGCAAGCGAACGGTGCGGAAATGATGCGAATCGCCGCAATCGCAGCGACCGAAGCAGGGATCAATGTTTGTGCACCGATCCACGATGCCTTCCTGATTGCAGCGCCGTTGTGGCGGCTCGACGATGACGTTCGACACATGTGCGAGATCATGTCGAAGGCCGGCTCCTACGTCACTGGTGGGCTGCCTATCCGCACCGAAGCCCGGATTATCCGGTATCCATGTGTTTCGGCATGGAATAAGGACCCCGTATTCGGGGTAATCGGCATCCAATCGGGACCCCGGGACAAGGGTCCACAGTGGCTTCCATCAAGTCATGGAAGCCGAGGTTGGGATGCTGGTGGTGGA